>CAIKDP010000313.1 GCA_903826205.1 Akkermansiaceae bacterium | reverse complement strand
TTGAACATCGAACGTTGAACATTGAACATCGAACATTGAACGTTGAACATCGAGCGTCGAAGTGTGACGGTTCATTTGCGGCGGTTGGGGCGAGTGCTGAACATTGAACATTCAGAGGAAGTTAGAAGTCTATTTTCGGCGTTTTTCGGCGGTGGTGATACTGGTCACGAAGATGCGGATGAGTTCGTCGGTTTCGGCGAGGAGGGTTCGATGTTCAACGCCCCGCGCTGCACAGCGGGCAATTTTCCACCCAATGGTTGGGGGCGACTTGTTCCAACACGGGGCGTTCATGGGTGGCGCTGGTGCTGCGGCCCATGCGCTGGCAGAAGCGGCAGCCGTGGACATGGTCGGCGAGCGAGGCGACCATCCCGGGGATGGTCTTGAGGATGGACTTGGACGGGGTGTCGAGGGTGGGAATGGATTCTAGCAACCCGCGGGTGTAGGCGTGCCGCGCTTGCTCAAACAAGGTGGCGGCCGGGGCGCGCTCCACCACCCGCCCGGCATACATCACCACCACTTCGTCACAGGTTTCCGCGATGACGCCCAGATCATGCGTGATGAGAATGATGGACATGCCGATTTCCGCCTGCAGGCGTTTCATCAAATCGAGGATTTGCGCCTGCACGGTCACGTCCAGCGCGGTGGTCGGTTCGTCGGCAATCACCAATGACGGCTTGCAGGCCAAGGCCAGGGCAATGACGATGCGCTGGCGCATGCCGCCGGACAGATGGTGGGGATAATCCATCATGCGTTTCTCAGGCGCCGGGATGCGGACGCGTTGCAACATCTCGGTGGCGGCATCCCAGGCGTCGCGCTTCGAGATCTTCTTGTGCACCCGGAACACCTCGGCCACCTGGCGGCCGATGCGGTGGACCGGATTGAGAGCGGCCATCGGCTCCTGGAAAATCACGCCGATGTCACCCCCGCGGATTTCCCGCATCTCCGCATCACTCGCGCGGAGCAGATCGGTGCCTTTGAAACGGACCTGACCGCCCAGGATGCGGCCGGCCGGTTGTGGCAGCAGGCGCACGATGGACATGGCGGTGACGCTCTTGCCACAGCCGGATTCGCCCACGATGCCCACCGTCTTGCCGAGCGGCACTGAGAAGGAAACCTGGTCGACGGCGCGCAGCATGCCGCGGTCGGTTTCAAACGAGGTGATGAGCTTGTCCACCTCAAGGATCATGTCATCGCGGGTGGTCATTGATTGTTGGATGAGCCGGTGGTGGGTTCTGAGTCAGGCGGGGGCAGGCGGTAGGCATCCACGACTTTGGTGGCTTCGCCGAACGACTGGCCGCGGCTGCGGGCGGTGAGGGTTGCCTGTTTGATGTCCTCATCGATCCACAGCACAAACACTTCGTGAGGGTCGAGCACCACCGGCGGGCTGAAGCGGGTGGTTTCACAATCCGGCCAGCGCACCCAGCGCCAGGACCCGATGCGGATGAAATCCACCGTGTAGCCCGGCACGAAAAAACCCTCGTCATGAATGATATGTTGGAGTTGCCAGGCGGCGGCGCGGACTTCCTCCGCCGTGCGTCCGGTGCGCACGGTCTCACACAAGCGGTCGGTGTCCGCCCGTCCCCACACAAACAGATTGTTGGTCTGGGGCTTCGGGTTGCCCTTGGCATCAAGGGCGTTGACCGAGTGGAGGAATTGATAGAAATCGGGCACGGGGGGGGTGATCGCCCAACTGCCGAAAGTCATGTCAAATTGTTTGAGCATGTCCTTCTTGTATGCCACGGTGGCCTCCAGCCCGTCGAGGCGCAGGTCCAGGCCGCAGGCCTTGGCGTCCTCGCGCAGGATCGCAAACAGGCGGTCATAGCGCGGCATGTTCGGATAGGAAACCGCGGTGGACAGCCGGGTGCCGTCCGGTTTGGTTAGAATGCCGTCCTGGCCCTCGGTGGTGTAGCCCGCGGCGCGGAAGGCGGCGCGCGCGGCGTCAATCGAGTAGGGGCGGGCCTTGATCGATGGGTCGCTGTAAACCGCGTAGCCGTCGTTGAAGGCGTTGAGGCGCTGGTAGTCGCCGCGGAACATCACATCGATCACTTTCTGCCAGTTGAGCGCGAAGTGGATGCCGATGCGCACGTTGCGGTCGTCGAGCGGCGGCTTGCGCACATTCATGTAGAGACCTCTGGGTGGATACGGATAGCGGTTGTAAAAACAGGTCCGCTCGATCCAGCCGTTGTAAACGGGTCCGATCTCGGACTTTTCATACCATAACTCCGGGCGGCTCATGTAGAACGTGTCGAGCTCGCCTGCGCGGAACAACTCGAAGGCCTTGGATTCATCGCGCACCACCGTGTGCACCAGCTTGTCAGGATTGAAACGATAGCGGTAGTACTTCAAGTCCTTGGCCCACCAGTTTTTGACGCGGGTCTCGGTGATGGAGACGCCTTTCAGGATGTCTTTGGGCAGCACCTCATAGGCGCCGGTGGTTGGTGGAAACCGCCATTGGTAGCGCTCGTTGTAATCCGGCCCGTAATCCGCGTAGAAATGCGCCGGTGACGGGGTCAGGCCGCCGGCTATCATCGGCGCGTTGATTTTGGTCTCCGGCAGCGAGATGGAAAGCGTGCGTTCGTCATACATGGCGATTTGGGCGATCTCCTCGCGGAAATATTGTTTGGCATAGGGGTTGAAGACATTGTCCGAGACTCGCAGATAGACCGCCACCAGGAAATCCCGCGCGGAAACCGCCACGCCATCGGAGTAGGTGGCCTTGGGATTGAGCCGGAAGTAGGTGGTGCGGCCATCCGCCGAGAGCGCCCATTCCATGGCCAACCCGGGAATCAAGGCCATGGTGGCCGGGTGGACGCTCACCAGCGGGATGTCGATATAGTCGTACATTTCGCTGCGGAATTCATTGTTGGAGTTGTCGCCAAACGGGCTGATGGTCGAGGGAAATGTCAGGATGAAGCGGCGCAGGGTGCCACCCTTTTTGGCTCGCGGGTCACCGATGTCCGGTTGCTCCAGGCCATTTTGCCACACCAGGTCGGCGGGAATGTCGCCAGGGTTGCCGCGTTTCAGATAGTCGCCCAGCCCGAGGCGATAGTGCCATTTTTCGAGGTCGCGGCCGACAGCCGCGGCCTGCGCCTCCAAGCCGGCCTTGGTCTCGCCCCCGGCGGCGGAGAGCTTGTCTTGGAGCGCCGCGGCTTCCTGTTTGCTGGCCGCTTGTTGTTTGAGCAGCCACTCATGGATGTAGCGGTTATAAGTCGGGATCCAGGCGTCCAACTCCAAGGTGCGGCCGCTGGCCGGCACCTCGCGGCGGCACGCTCCGACCGCCAGCAGCACGATGCCGGCAACGATGGCTCCTAGGATGACTGGGGGGCGGCGCATCAGCGGTAGTAGGTGAATTTCTTCGGGTCGATGGCCTCGCGGACGGCTTCACCGACAAAGGTGATCAGGACTAACAAGCCGACCAGGACCAGGAAGGTGGAGGTGACCAACCACGGCGCGGACAGGTTGGCGAGGCCGTCATTGAGCAGGCGCCCCCAGGTGGCGTATTCGGGCGGCAAGCCGAAGCCGAGGTAATCGAGCGAGGTCAGCGCGGAAATGAGTCCGGACATGGTGAACGGCACCAGGGTAACAAGGATGGCGACCGTGTTAGGCAGGAGGTGGTAAAACAGGATACGTGGTGTGCCGGCCCCCAGCACCCGCGCGGCGGCGATGTAATCGCGCTCGCGGTCGCGGTAGGCGGCGGTGCGCATCAGGAAGGTCATGCCCATCCAGCCGAACAGGATCAGGATTGTCAGAATGACCGGCAGCCCCTTGTAGCGTTCCGGCACCATGCTCGAGAAAATGATCACCACGAACAGGAACGGCATGTTGGAGAAAATCTCAATCAGCCGCTGGACGATGAGGTCGAACCAGCCGCCGAAAAACCCCATCAGCATGCCTATGGAGATGCCGATGAGATAGATGATCGGCAGATAGATCAGGGCCGCCTTGAAATTGACTTGCAGGCCGCCATACAGATAGGCGAGCACATCGTAGCCTTGGGTGGTGGTGCCCAGCCAGTTGCCTTCCATGGTGGCACTGCCCAGCCCGTTGCCTTCCATCGGCATGGGTGGCGCGGGGTGGTATTTGACCGCGCGCAGCGCGCTGGTCGCTTGGGCCAGGAATGACTCCTTGCTACCGCTGCCACTGTAGCGGTCGCTGACCAGCACACCATGATTGTAGTCACCGCTGTAGACCGGGGTGCCGGCGGCATCATAGCCGTCGCAAGGACCGGAGCGCACGCCGTTGCGCATGGCATAACGAAGGTGAATGGCGGATCTGTGAACGTCATGGTATTTCGCCACCATTCCGGAATACGGATGGGATGCGCCGGATTCATAATAGAGTTCCTGCCGCAGGACGAGCGGGCGCGAGCGGGCCGGCAACGTGTCGCCCGTCGGGTC
Source organism: Akkermansiaceae bacterium (assembly GCA_903826205.1). Lineage (GTDB taxonomy): Bacteria > Verrucomicrobiota > Verrucomicrobiia > Verrucomicrobiales > Akkermansiaceae > Luteolibacter. The sequence goes on along the minus strand of CAIKDP010000313.1, from coordinate 5,540 downwards.
ATAGGGAATGGGCGGCATGATCACCCGTCCCAGGCCGCTTTTCTCAAAGCTGAGTTTCAACTCACGGTAGTTGGCCGGGGCATTGGCCAAGTCGCCGCTGATGCCGAAGTCCGCGTTTTTGAATTCGGTGGGGAGGAAGGCCGGGAAGCACCATTGGCCGTTGTATTTGACGGCGAGCGCGCGTTTGCCCACGACGACCTGATCGAGAGCGGCGAGGCCGCCGAGGACCATCAGGATGACGAGCGAGAGGTAGCCGCGTTTGATCGCGCGGAACCGGCGGAGGCGTTGTTCCGTCACCGGGTTGCGTGGCCCGCCGGTCACCGAGCGCACCACCATGCACCCGCCGGCTACCATCAACAACGCGGCACTCAGCCAACCAAACCACGGAAACACCGCTCCGCCGTGCCACTGCCAATTGAGCCACGGCACATCGCGGCTGGTCGCGAAAAACCACCGCGCGGTCGGCAAGGCCAGCCCCAGGGATTCGCCGGTGGCGGCCAGTGCGCCGAGCGCCGTCAGTAGTAGGCCAATGCTGCGCATGCTTATTCAAATTTGATCCGCGGGTCCACCATCGCCACGATGATGTCTGAAACCACATGCCCTAACAACATTAAAAACGCCTCGATGACCAGCGTGCCCATGATGACCGGCACGTCGCGGGCGATCAGCGCCTGGTACTGCAACAGTCCGAACCCCTGGATGTCAAACACGGTCTCCACCAGCAACGAGCCGCCAATGAAAATCTCCAACAAGCTGCCGAGGCTGGTGGCCACCGGAATCATCGAATTGCGAAAGGCATGGCCGAACACCGCGCGCTTGAAGCTCACCCCCTTGGCCACCGCCGTGCGCACATAGTCGGCGGCCAGATTGTCCATCAGGTTGTTCTTGGTCAACATCGTCAGCATCGCGAACGAGCCGATCGCATAGCAAGTGAGCGGCAGCACCGTGTGATGCGCCAGATCCTTGAGCTTGCCCCAGGTGTCAAACTGGTCGAAATCCGGGCTGGTCAGCCCGAACAACGGGAACAGGTGCATGCGCGCCCCGAGATGCACCAGCAGGATCGCCCCCAGCGCGAACCCCGGAATGGAGTAGCCGATGAAAATCAGCACGGAACTCGAGCTGTCGATGAAGGTCCGGTGTTTCAGGGCCTTGAGCACCCCCAGGGGCAAACACACCGCATAAGTTAGAATCGCGGTGAGCAGGCCGAAATACACCGCGATGGGCATGCGGGCCAGGATCATTTGACCCACCGGCTCGTTGTAGGAGGTGGAGCGGCCGAGGTCGCCTTGCAGCAATCCGGCAAAGCGGGTTTGATAGACCACCGCGCGTGGCGCATAGGTTGGGGCCTCGCCGTTGCCGGTATTGCGGTGGCGATACCTGGCTTGGCGGTCTTGTGCCGATTCATAGCGGATTTTCCAACCGTCGCTGGCGATCGGTTGTCCGGATTGCGCAAACACGGCCGAGGCCATCTGGTCACCCGCGCGTTTCACATGCACCATCCGGCCGTCGCCGCGCAGCACGATGATGGCGGTGTTGTCAGGATCGCTGCCGCCGCCGATGGCGTCGTCGTCAGCGCCGCCGAACTCGCCCTTGGAGATATGGGTTTCCTTGGGGAGGATGCCCAGCCACTGCGCGTATCCTGTTAGAACAGGCTTGTCGAGGCCGAACTGTTCTTCCACCTCCTCGAGTTGTTCTTCGCTCAGGCCGCCCTGGGTTTGGGGGGATGACGAGCGTTTGCCGCCCTGATCCGCGCCGCGAGCCGCCTGTTGCAGCATGCGTTCGCCGGGGCCGCCGGGCACGAAGCGGGTGATGGTGAAAACCAGCAGCGTGATGCCAAGCAAGGTTGGCAGAATCAGAAGCAGGCGCTTGAGGAAGTATGCTTTCACTCGCGTCTCAACAGGGGTTTCCTGGCGAAGACCAGCCCGGTGCGCGACGGCGCGTACACACTCATGAGGCCCTCGTCCGTGACCGGATACTCACACGCCGGATCGATCCGGCCGTGGCCGCCGAAGGCCGCCGCATCCGTGTCCAGCACCAGCGTGCGGACCTCCTTGCCGGAGACATCCAACGGGTAGCCGAATGCCGATTGACTGGCGGAGAAATTGAGCACCACCACCAGATTGGCGCGTTCCGCAATCAGGATTTTTTGATCGACGTCGATGGCTAACAACCGGGCCGGCGGCGCGGCAAGGAATGGGTGTTCGCGGGCCAGGGCCATGAGGCTGCGGTCAAACGCGGCCAGCCACGCGTACTTGAGATCCGGCTGATCCACCAGCGACCACTGGCGGCGGCAGTAATGATGGGACCAGTCGTTGCCCTCGCGCGGGAAATCCAGCCACTCCGGGTGGCCGAATTCATTGCCCATGAAATTGAGCCAGCCTTCGCCACCGAACACCAGCGTGGCCAAGCGGATGAGCTTGTGCAACGCGATGCCGCGCTCGATGACCGGATGCGGGTCATCCTTGCCCATGTGCCAATACATGTCCTTGTCCATCAGCCAGAAGGCGAGGGTTTTGTCGCCGACCAATGCCTGGTCGTGGCTTTCAGCGTAGGCGATGGTGGCTTCGCCTGCGCGGCGGTTGGCCAGCACACTCCAGAGATCGCCCAGATTCCAATCCTCGTCGCGGCTGTGCTTGAGCAGCTTGATCCAATAATCCGGGATGCCCATGCCGAGGCGGTGGGTGAAGCCGAGGCCGCCTTCGGCGTGCGGCCGGCACAAGCCCGGCATGCCGGACATGTCCTCGGCGATGATCAACGCGCCGGGTTTGATCGAGGCAATCAGGCGGGTGGCCAGTTGCAGATAGAGAATGGCGTCCTCATCGGCATCCGCGCCGAAATAGTCGGCATAACTGCCGAACGACTTGTTGCCATGCGAATGATAGAGCATCGAGGTGACGCCATCGAAGCGGAAACCGTCGAAGCGGAACTCCTCCAGCCAGTACCGCAGGTTGGACAACAGAAACTGGCGGACCTCCGCGCGGCCGTAGTCGAAACATTTGGAATCCCATGCCGGATGCTCGCCGCGCGGGCCGGCATGGAAATACTGGTTTCCCGAGCCATCGAAATCATTGAGCCCCTCGGCCAGGTTTTTCACCGCATGCGAGTGGACCACATCCAACAAGATGGCCAGACCCAGGCCATGGGCGGTATCGACGAGGTATTTCAAATCCTCCGGCGTGCCGAAGCGTGAGCACGGGGCGAAGAATGACGAGACATGATAGCCGAAGGACCCGTAATACGGATGTTCCTGCACGGCCATGAGTTGCACCGTGTTATAGCCGGCGCGGGCGATGCGCGGCAGAATGTGGTCCGCAAATTCGCGATAGCTGTGAACCCGTGGTTCCTCGCCGGCCATGCCGACGTGCGCCTCATAGATCAACGGACTGGTGATGATTGCCGGATCCAGCGTGTGCTGCCATTTGTAGGGCTGCGGCGGTTGCCAGACCTGTCCCGAAAAATCATGGCTGTGCGGGTCCTGCACGGCCCGCCGGATGCAGGCCGGGATCCGGTCCCGGCACGAGCCGTCGGCGCCCACGATGTGGAGCTTCACCCGTTGCCCGTGGTCGAGCGTCGCCGCCGGAACTTGCAGCTGCCATATCCCGTTGCCTGCCGGGCTGAGCGGGTGACGCTCCCGGTTCCAACCATTGCAATCCCCAATCAGTGACACCGCGCGTGCCGCCGGAGCCCACTCGCGGATGTTCCAGAACCCGGCCTTCGGATTGCAATGAATCCCCATGATCTTGTGCCCGCTGGCATAGGCCGCCAGCGCGCCGGGTCCCGCCCCGATCGCGGCCAGAGCCTTGTGGAAGCGCTCGCTGCGCCGCTCGATATCCCCCTGATAGGGCTCCAGCCAGGGGTCGTTGCGCACGAGATTGGGTTTGTCCGAAGTCACGCCCCCATGCTGCCCGCGTCGCGGCCCGCGGAAAAGTAAAATCCTCTCAAATATCCCGCCGCCCCGGAACCTGCAGCCCCGCCGGATTTTGCAAATTTGCGGTGGACAAGCCCGCTCCCAAACGCTACTCCGTCCCTTCGCTCGTGCGGCCAGCCGCCCCAGCAGAACTTGGCAGAGTAGCTCAGTGGTAGAGCAGAGGACTCATAAGCCTTTGGTCGGCGGTTCAAATCCGCCCTCTGCTACCAGTTCTAGTTCAACGGGTTACGCCTTGAAAATGGCTGCTGAAATCGGTTGGGGGGTGGATTATGGCCACTTCATGGCCACTTTTTGTGGCGTGCGTCTCCGCTTCCGCCTTGCCAGTGATCAAAATCATTGAATGAAAATGGGCGATCGGCGGGTCTTCTATCGATCTCAACACCGTGGACTGAGGTTGGATACCTTGGTGTGTGATTTCTCTTCCGGTCTCCCTCCTTTCGGGGTAACACCGGTTTCGTCATGCCTACCCCAACCTGTTCAAAATGCGGCCGTGTGATTGCAAGCGATGATATCAATGTCGCTCAGGATGTGGCGTATTGCCGCGCATGTAACCTTTCCCACCGGCTCTCCGATCTGACTGACGAGGAGCCGGATGCGGCTGTTGACTTGAACCGGCCTCCAAACGGAGCTTGGTTTACCAATGACATAGGCGGCCCGATTATCGGTGCCGTTCATCGTAATCTGCTTACGGCAGGAGGCCTGTTGTTCGCCACGTTGTTCTGGAACGGCATTGTCTCCGTCTTTGTGACTCTGGCGATCTCCGCCACCTTGCATCTTTGCCACATTTCCCTGCCCGACCGCTTTCCCGCGCCCAAAATGAACGGCGGCGAGATGGGCGTGGGCATCACCGTTTTCCTCTGGCTATTCCTCACTCCGTTCATCACCATCGGTTTATTTCTGGCTGGCAGCTTGGTCTCCAATCTGTTCGGTCGGACGGAAGTGCGAATTGCCAATTCACAAGGCACCGTGTTCACAGGGATCGGCGCTCTGGGTTGGAAACGCGCTTTTGACACCACCCAAGTCAAAACGGTGCGCCTGCATGAATCCCGCAACAACAATGGCACGGCCTCCATCAAGCTGAACATCGAATTGCGGGATGGCAAATCCATCAAATTCGGCTCCATGCTGCCCGATGGCCGTCGGCAGTTTATGTTAGCCGCTCTGCGGAAAACTCTAACACGGTAACGCTCTTGACAACAGGGAGCGAAACAGGTAGTTTTCACTCATGAGGAACCGTCATTGGATCACTTCGGTATTGCTGGCGGCCAGAATATGGCTGCAGATGATCGACGAGGTCAAACCAAGTGGTCAGGAAATCGTTCGATAGACTCACCCCGTCAGCTTGCCCATCATGAACGCGATACTCAAAAACACAGGGAAGTTTCTCCTCACGCTGCTTGTGATGACGATTCTTTGCACGGTGCTCTGGCAGCAGTTGGTCACAGACACACTTTACCACTGCGCTGACCCAGGGTGGTTGGACTTCCTGTCTCCCGGGCAATGGATTCACGACCCCGTGCCTGTCGCCCATGTGGATGGTTACCGGACCATGATCGATCCAGACACCATCAAGGCAGGTTGGAGCATGGCGGGTCTCTGGAGTTTGTGGTGT
>CAIKDP010000312.1 GCA_903826205.1 Akkermansiaceae bacterium | reverse complement strand
CGGCAGCGCCAGGAAGCAGAAGCAGGCGGGAATTGGCAGCGAAGAGGCCGCCGCGGAGAAACAACGGCAGGGGAAATTGGGTCGCGCCGCATTGCTGCGCTGCCGGGTGCGCTACTTCACCGACGGCTTGGTTTTTGGCTCGAAGTCCTACGTGGACGGGGTGTTTGCACAGTATCGCAACCACTTCGGGCCGCGCCGAACGAGCGGGGCTCGGGCGTTGCGGGAAGATGCCCAAGCGAGCCTGTTCAGCGCCCGCCAGTTGACGGTCAGAGCGGTGGGATAAGACCCGTGCGCGCCTGATTGCACTGCGGTGCAACTTAGTGTCACAGTGGTTTTCATGGCCACGACTTGCCACAACTTCAGGGACTTGTACTGTTGGGAATTGTGCTTGCCCGCCTCTTCGTCAGGAACGAGGTCGTTTAGTGAGGTCTGACATTCCATTGGCGTCGCTGGCAAGAGTGGTTGTGGAGCGGGACTCGTCGCTGAAAGGAGCGTCCACGGGCGATAGCGTCACCGTGGCTCCTGGTATCGGATCGCCATGTATCGTTTTCGTGATCCAGTTAGAATACACGAAATCATCCGGATTCGCTGGATTTGCGGAGCTGTTGATAGATTTTGGCTAACGGGAATTGCGCGGCAACATCCGCCCGCCATTACTACGCCGCCGCCACGCACAGCGCGGATAAGTCGGCGGACCGAACCGGCTCCGATGAAATCGTGCTCGTCACCCACCAAGGCCTGAGCCTGTGATTCCATGGCTGCGGTTTGCACTTTCATCACCCGCCCGTCTTGTCTTTTCCAGAAGACGGAAGCAACGCCACAAATGTCGTGGCTCCTCACGCGCGTCGCAATTCCTGATAGACATCCAACGTCGCCCGGCACATGGCTTCCAGCGTGAATGGGGCGCCCACCGCCAGCGGGCGGGGATGCGCCGTAAGCAGGGCACGAGCGCTATCTAACAAACATGCCCGGTCGCCCAGCGGCACCCGGCCGGCGGGGAAAATCGCCCCCAACAATTCGTCCACTCCGCCGCAAGCGTAGCCGAGCACCGGCTTGCCCAGAGCGAGCGCCTCCAACACGGTGCGGCCGAAAGCCTCGGGTTGCCGGGAGAGCGCGCAGACGACATCGCTCACGGCCATGATTTCGCGCAGGTCCTGGCGGTGGCCTAGAAATTCCACCTCGGCCTGGATGCCGAGCCGCTGCGCGAGAGTGTGGAGTTCCACGAGATAGCGGCGTTTTTTCGGATGGGTGTCGCCCGCCACCAGCGCATGCACCGGCAGGCCCTCCGCTTTGAGCGAGGCGACCAGCTCGAAAAACTCCTCATGTCCCTTGAGCCGGGTGATGCGACCCGGCAACAGCAACACCCGCTTGCCCGCCAGCCCCGCATGCGCCGCTTGCCAGCGGGCCTGCCACTCCGCCGCAGGCCGATACTCCACACCATACTGCGCCGGGTCCACCCCGCGCGGAATGACCCGGATGGCCGCCGCCGGAATCTGCGGGTAGTTTTCCAGCACATAACTGCGGATGCTTTCTGAGACCGCAATGACCCGCTCGCCGCGCGTCATCACCGCCGAGTAGGCATTCACTGAGTAGAACCCGTGCACCGTGCTGACCAAGCGTGGCCGCGTGGCCGGATCCATGCCGTTCCAGGCCAGCCAGGCTATCCAGCCGGGCACCCGCGAGCGCAAGTGCAGGATGTCCGCCCGTTCGTCTGTTAGAATCCGCCGCAACCTGCGCACCTGCCACAGCGAGGCGGGACTTTTGCGATGCACCGGCACGGTGATGTGTCGTGCCCCGCTGCGTTCCAGATCCGCCACCAAGCGCCCGCCGTTGGAAATGACGACGGACTCGTGGCCCGCGGCCACCAGTGAGGCGGCCAGTTCCAAGGTGCCGCGTTCCACCCCGCCGGCATTGAGTTCAGGTAGGATTTGGATGATTTTCATTCTGGCTCCGCGCGCCGCGCCAGCGTCAGGGCCAAGCCGATGGCCCCGATGAACAACAGATAGCAGGCGAGCAAATCAAGATAGCCCTTGCAGATGCGTGGAATCTCCGGCGCAAACGCCTGGCCCAAGGCCGCCTGCCAAAACCGCGGCCTGCCGATCACCCGGTCGAATACATACAAGATCAACAGTGCCGCCGCGATCAATCCGCTCCCGGCATGCGTCCCCACCGTGCCCACAAACTCGACCACCACCCGCTTGTGGCGGATGCCCGTGATCAGCACCACCACCAGAATCGCCCCCACCACCCAGTTCTCTGGAAACGGCCGGCCCAGAATCAGCGACGCAAAATCCTCCACCTTGCCCACCACGGCTGCCGCCAACCCCAGCGCAAGGATGCGACACACCGGACGGTTCTTGCCGGCATGAGCCGTGGCTCCGAAAAATACCGCCGAGGCCCCCGCCAGCAGCAAGGCTTGCAACAGCGCCACGGTGCCATGCCCCAAGGGTGCCGCTGGCCGGTTAGGCAGCCAGGCCGGCAGCAGGATGGCGAGCGTCCCCGCGCAAATGAGCAGGCCACGCACGACGGTGCGCAGCCAGGAGGATCTACGGCGGACGGTTGGAGCTTCAGTATCCACTCGGACCTTTCATAACGGGTTTGCACCCCGAGCGCAAGGCGGATGCTGCGGCACCCGGCGAGACCCCACGGGGCCACCCCATCGTCCCCAAAAATCCGCATCAAAATTCTTGACAGCCCCGGCCAAACCCGCTTTCATCCCGCCCCGCAGCAATGCACCCGTAGCTCAATTGGATAGAGCGTCTGACTACGAATCAGAAGGTTAGGGGTTCGAGTCCCTTCGGGTGTACTTCATTTTCAATGAGTTACACCGGCTGACTAACAGTCGCCCAGGCGCGAGTATCCAAGTTGGATCTTTTTTGGATACTTTTTCTTCTTCTTTCGCCGAAAGAAAGGAAAAGCTAGGGGTGAAAATCATCGAAAAGAACATCGGACGGCATGAAAACGGGAATTTGTATTTTGTTTCGCGTCGCAAAGGGAAACTGCACCGGCAAAGCCTCGGAACGAAGGATTTGAAGGAGGCAAAGCGGAAAATCCGCGAAATCGGCACTTTGGGGCTGATTGCTGCGCGGGAACCTGGCCCACCTGCGGTGGTCCTGCCTGTTCCCTTGCCGGGGGTTGATGCGGAAGTGACGCTGGCGGTTCCAGCGGCACCGGTGATCACGCTGGCGGAGGCTTTGACCGAGCATGACCGGGGGCTTATTTTGCTCGCGAAGGGAACGAAGGAGATGGCGGTGCGCGGAAGAAAGGCTATTGAGCGTTTTGCCAAGGGCTGGGAGGATTTCTCTCCGGTGGCGATTTGGAACGATTATCGGGAAACCGGCCTTGAGCGACAGGGAGCCTTGCTTGGCAGCGCGGCAAACCATTTGCTTTGGTATTTGGGGAAGTTCATCCCGTGGGCGGCAAAGCGGGGTCTTGTGGGGGCGGATGTCATGGAGTCTTTGGCGGAAATTCCCCGTCTGACGGTCAACTCGCGCACGATCCGGGTTCCTTCGGTGGAAGTGGTGGAGGAATTTCTGGCCATGGTGGAAAGCGAGGATCCGGACGGCGGCGCTTATCTGCGGTTTCTGACAACCTCGGGAGTGCGGCTCAGCGGTGGGATCGGCTTGCGGTGGAAGGATATTGACTTTGCCGCTGCGCAAATGGCGCTCGTGCAGAAGGGCGGGAAACGGAAGATCATCCCGATGACAGCCGAAGCCGTGGAGGTATTGAAGAGCCGGGAGGGAAAGGTGAAGCCGTTTGATCTGGATCAAAACGCGGTTGAGCGGCTGGAACGGGTGATGAAACGTTTCGCCAAGGGCTTTGAAATTGACCTCACCTTTTTCCATGCGTTTCGGCATTACTTTGCGTCCCGGTGCTTGCTGTCGGGCTTTACCGTGCAGGAAGTGGCGAAATTGCTTGGCCACTCGGACAACGGTGTTCTGGTTTTGAAAACCTACGGCCACATTTGCAGCGACCACATGAAGGAACGGCTGGCGGGTCTGCGGCTGACTGGCCGTTGAACAGGCCTTGGGTCGGTGCCGTTTGGCACCGACCCCCAAGGAGGTCTTGCCATTGCATGCTTGTCCCGCAGACGGCATTGGACGCATACCATGACGCCAGTGCCGGTATTGGTCTGGCTAAAACTTCTTCTCCTGGACTGGCCCGGCAACGCTGTCCGTCACAGCGCCAGCCCGGCGTTTTGATTTTATTGCAGCAGGGCATCTGCAGCCTCAGCAAAGAACCGTCGTGCTCGTTTTCTCCATTCTTCAGAAGGCGTTCGATGGT
>CAIKDP010000311.1 GCA_903826205.1 Akkermansiaceae bacterium | reverse complement strand
TGGCTACGGCGGGTGCCGTCATCCTCAATGGCGTGAACACCTACACCGGCGATACGGGGATTGGCGCCGACACCGTCTTCGCCGCTGGCACCATTAGTTATAGCGGCGGTCTTACCCTTGGCGGAGCCGGCCAATTGGGTGGTGGCAATTATGCCGGGGCGATCTCGATCGGCACCGGTGCCGTGTTGACCATGGGTAGCAGCGCCAACCAGACCCTTGGCGGCGTGATGAGTGGTGACGGCAGCTTTACCCAGTCCGGCACCGGCGCGACTTTGCTTGTTGGTGCCAACACCTACACCGGAGTGACCACCCTCAACGCCGGCACTCTAAGCGCCGGGAACGCGAGTGCCTTTGGTGCGGCCACCACGGCCTCGCTGGTCTTTGGCAACGGCAGCAGCGGCAAGGTCCAGTTGAATGGCAACAACCTCACCGTCATCGGTCTCAACACCAGTGCCACGGTCGGCACGCCCATCATCGAAAGTGGTTCAGGCACGGCCGGTACCGACACGCTGACCGTGGACGCCTGGCGCACCGATTCCGGAGCACTCAACCCCAGCAGCTATGGTGGTGTCATGAGGGACGGCTCCACCCGGCAACTGGCGCTCATCAAGAACGGCCCGTCGATGCTCACTCTTGCGGGCAACAACAGTTACAGCGGGGGCACGACGGTCACAGGCGGCACGCTTACCCTCGGCCATCAGCACGGCCTTGGCAGCGGGCCCCTGGCCTTGGCCAACGGCACGGTTTTCCAACAAGCCGGGTTTGAAGGCGACACGGTGGCGGGGGCTCTGCCCAATGCTCTCGTTCTAACCGGCGATCAAATCACCTTCAACATCCCGTCCACCCAAAAGGACATCTGGCTCAACCAGGCCGTCTCCGGCACGGGCACCATGCGGCTGGTCAGCGATTTCCTTGGCCGGACGCTCACCCTCAGCGGGGCCAAGACATTCAGCGGCGGCATCATTCAATCGGGAACCGGGGCGTATCCGAGCGTGGCCATCGATCACGTGGCGTCCCTGGGCAGCGGGATGTTCCGGGCGCAAATCAACAGCACATCCACGACCCTTGGCGTGCTCCGGACCTTGGCCGACCTCTCCGGCGGCACCGGGGTGACCAACGCCATCGACATCGCCGCAAGCGCCCGCCTGGTGGTGGATGCCCAGGCTTCCAATCACCTGCGGTTGTCCGGGGCTATCTCCGGTGGCGGCAATCTCGTCAAAACCGGGACGGCCAACCTGATTCTATCAGGAGTTAACACCTATACGGGAACCACCGCAATCAGTGCGGGCACGCTCACCGTCACCCACGCCGCCGGCCTGTCCGGCACAACTGGCGTCACCCTCGCGGATGGCGCCAGCTTGAATTACGAGGCCGGCACTGATGCGCCGTTGGTCATCAACGGACCGCTCGACCTCACGGGGTTTTCCGGCATCACGCTGGGCGGGTCCATCGGGTCCGGCCCCGCCAGTGCCAGCATCGTGGCAACGGGGGTGGTGAGCGTCGCGTCGGTCAGCGCGGTTGGCGTCAATGTGTTTGTGATTCCCGGAGTGACCCCGGCGAGCGGCACCTATACGCTGGTCAGCGGCGCGGGCGCCAGCACCCTGAATGCCGCCACCTATTCCCTGGGCACCGTCTATAATGCCAGCAACTTCACTGTCAGCGCGCCGACGGCCACCTCTAACACCCTGAGCGTCGTCGTCACCGCCGTCACCCAGCTCGCCACCGCCTACTATCAAGGGAACTATCAGGGAGGCGTCAACTCGCTGCCGCCCGCCCCCGGCGTGTGGGCCGCCAGCGACGGCTCCAGCGCGAGCAACTGGACGCTGGATGCAGCCGGAGCTTTTGCCACCTCGCTGGTGCCGGGAGCGGCGACCAACGTGATTTTCTCCGCGTCCGGAGCGGCCAACCAGAATGCGATGGCGCTGGGCAACAGCATGGCCATTAACAGTCTGACGGTCAACGGGTCGAGCGCACCCGCGGAAACCAACCCGCTCATCTTGTCGGCCAACGGTGGATTTACCCTCACCCTCGGCAGCACCAGCAACCCCGGCATCACCGTCAAGGCCGGTGCCGGCGCCGTCACCTTCGATCCATCCATCAAACTCGGCGTTGCCCAGACTTGGTCTAACAACAGTGGCAATCTCCTGAGCCTGGGTGGCAGCGTGGACAATGGCGGCCATCTCCTGACGGTGACCGGCACGGGCAACACGAGCCTGGGCGGGAGCATCGGCGGCAGTGGTGGACTAACAAAAACGGGGGGTGGCACGCTGACCCTTGCCGCGGCCAACACCTACAGCGGCGACACCCTGATGAGTGCCGGCACGCTCAGGCTGGGCCACAACCTCGCCCTGCAACACAGCCTGTTGGACACCACCGGCTCCGGTGCCCTCGATGTCACGGCCGTGAACACCCCCACCCTCGGCGGCCTGGGCGGCGGCGGCAATCTTGCCCTGCCCGCCAACGTCAGCGTGCTGACCCTGAGTCCCGCCACGGGCGTCACCGCCACCTATGCCGGCAGCCTGAGCGGCGGTCTGAGGCTCGCCAAGGCAGGTGCGGGCAGCCAGGTGCTCGCCGGAACCAACAGCTACGAGGGCGGCACGACCATCACCGCTGGCACACTGTTAGTCAACGGTGCCAACACCGGCAGCGGTGCGGTCAATGTCGCCAGCGCTGCGACCCTTGGCGGCAGCGGCAGCATCGGCGGCGCCACCACCATCGCCGGCATTCACGCCCCCGGCGGCGACAGCTGGGGGATCCAGGCATTTTCCAACAGCCTGGCGTATGCGGCCAGCGCCCGGGTCCAATGGCAGCTCACTGACAATGTTAGCAGCGGCCGTGGCAGCAACTTCAACGGCGTGGACGTCACCGGCGGCACCTTCTCCATCGCCAATGGCGCCATCATCGACCTGAGCTTCGGGGCCTCGGTCGATTTCCTCAGCAGCTTCTGGAACACCGACCAAGCATGGCTGCTGGTCGATCTTGACGCCAGCCTGACAGATGACGGCGGCACCGACCTGTTCACTCTGGGCACGCTCAGCGGCGGCAGCGGCAATCCGGCCGGCAGCTTCGCCGTCACCCGGGTGGCCGACGGCTATGGCAAGAACGATGTCATGCTCAACTGGACCGCGCCCGCCGGCAGACCCTACGACCTCTGGATCGCCTCCAAGGGACTCACCGGCAATGCCGCGCTGCCGTCCGCCGACCCGGATCACGACGGCGTGCCTAACAGCCTCGAGTTTGTGCTGGGCGGCGAGCCGAATTCCGCCAATCCGGACTCCAACTCGCGCAGCCTGCTGCCGGTCATTTCGCGCAGCGCGGGTGGCGACCTGCGCTTCACCTTCAACCGCAAGAATCTATCAGAAAGCGGGGCGACCCTCACCTTCCAGTGGTCGACGAATCTGGGCTTCCCGGTCGGCAACGATGTGCCGGTGGGTGCCCTGAGTTCCTCCACGGGTGGTGTGGACGTCGCGGTCGGTGTCCTGGATGCCGACACCGACACGATCGTCATCACGGTGCCGGCCAGCAAGGCCGCAGGCGGCAAACTCTTCGGCCGCCTCGGCGCGTCGGTCGTTTCCGATCTCGTCCCCGTCGGCACCTCCTATGACTACTGGGTCGCTGCCAAGGGCCTGGCCGGAGACGCGGCGCTGCCCTATGCCGACCCGGACCACGACGGCATGCTCAACGCGCTGGAGTTTGTGTTAGGTGGCGAGCCGAATCCGGCCAACTCCGGCTCCAATTCCAACAATCTGGTGCCAACCGTATCGCAAAGCGGCGGCAACCTGGTCTTCACCTTCCGCCGCAAGAATCTATCGGAAGGGGCGTCGACGCTCACCTTCCAATGGTCCACTGATCTGCGCTTCCTGTCCGCCAATGACGTGCCGGTGGGCGCGGCGAGTTCCTCCACCAACGGCGTGGACGTCGCAGTCAATGTCCTGGATGCCGACACCGACACGATTGTCATCAGCGTGCCGGTGGCCAAGGCCGCAGGCGGCAGACTCTTCGGCCGCCTAGCCGCGACGGTGCCGTAGCTGCGGCTACCAGCCAGTCCACGCGAGCTGCGGCCCATGGGTGGTTCATCCGCCGCACCTTGGCACCACCCATGCGGGCGGGACTTGGCAAGTCCCGTTAGATGAGAGCCGGGCATGGCGCTTGCAAACCGCCGCCACGGTCAGTTACTCGGCTACCGTTACTACGCACAAACGCCCAGCGATAGACCGGATTGGCGGTTGCGCTTCTGCGTGATCTTCCTGTTCCCCTGAGAATGAATCTGCACTCAATTCTTTTCCGTGCTTTTCTTGGTCTACGTCACCCCGCCCCCCGCGTTCTCACGAACGCGCCTACAAGACCCGCGTTCGCACGAATGCGCCTACGGAGAACATCCACTTCCCACGTTACGGCCGCTCGACCATGGCGCGAAGGAATCCCCGGGCCGGCAAGCCGTCGGAACCACTGAGGACGAAGCTCACGTATTGATAGCCCGTCGGGAGCGTCGGCAAGCCGGGGTTGACCACCGGCGCGGGAGTGACCGGCATTGTCCAGTCCGTTAGATCGGAGCTGCCCAGGATCGTGTAATTCAAGCCATCCACCATGGCATCGGAAACCGCGGCAACCGCCGGGCTTACGGGACTGGAGAAGGAGACGCTGTTGCGCACGGCGATGGTGAGGATCATTTGTTTGGCACCGCCGGCACCGGAGCTATCAGCCTGGATGCCAAAGATCAGGCCCCTGTGAGTCGGATCGTTGGGGATGCCGCCAAAGGCGAATTCCTCGAGGTTGCTGGCGCCGTCGCCGTCCGGGTCATCGTTGGGGTCTTGCTGGTCGGCGGGGATTTCAAAGGCGGGAGTTTGAATCCAGAGGGTGTAGGCGTCGGTGGCGGTGATGTTGATGTAATTGCCAGATTCGGCTCCGGCGACATTAACGCCTTTGGTGGTCGCGTTGTAGTCGATGACCCAGGGCCTGTTCAGGAAGTTGAAGGGGGTATCGTCGGCCAATGCTGCGGAGTTATAGGTAAAGAGTGCGTTGTTCCATGATCCGGTGGCGTAGTTGAACAATGAGAACACAGTCCCTGTGGCAAACGTCCCCGTGCCGAGGTCACTTAGATTCAGGGTGACAGAACTGCCCAGATTCAGCGCACCATTGACGATTTGAAGGTCGGCCCCCACGGTGACTGGCACGCTGGAATTGACTTCGTATTGATAGGTTGAATGGTCCGTCAAAGTCAGGGCACCGGAGGTCAGCACGCCGATGGATGCGCCCGGTGCCAGCACGCCGGAGACGTTGACCGCGACGGCAAGCGAGCCGGTGCCCCCCAAGGTCGCGCCCGCGGCGACGTTGAACGCGCCAGTGCCGGTGTTGGAACCATTGACGAGCAGCGTGCCCGCAGCGACCGTGGTGAAACCGCTATAACTGTTAGCTCCATTGAGTGCCAGGGTGCCGGTGCCGATCTTGGTCAATGAACCCGGGCCGCTGAGGTTACCCACATAGGCGGTGTTGGAATTGTTATTGCCGACGCTCAGTGCCACGGCATTGGGCGTGGCGGCATTGTTCTCCAGCGCCAGATCATACCCCGGACCGGACGAAATGGCTGCCAGTCCGCCGAGGGTGAAGGCATCGCCGCTCACCGCACTGTCGAGTATCAAGCTGCCTCCGCCGAGGGTCAGCGTGCTGTTTTGCAACGCATTGCCATTGGCCACCTGCAAGGTGCCGGCGTTGACCTGGGTGGCTCCCGTATGGGTGTTGGATTTATCCAGAACGGTGGTGCCGCTGCCGATCTGGTTCACCGCGAGTGAGCCGGTGAGCAGCGGCAAGAACATATATGAATCATCAGCCTGATTGAAGTTGACGACGGCTGTGCCAGCGCCGCCGGTCACTGCCGCCGCATTGAGCATTCCGGCACTATCCCCGTTGCCGATATTCAGGGTGCCCGTGCTGCCGGTGCTGCTGGCCAGAGTCAAGGTACCCGTGCCATATCTGCCGCCCACATAGAGGGTGCCCAAGTTCTGAAGCGTCAGGGTGCCGTTGCCAGAGACCCCCACGGTCACATCGCCCATGGAGGTGACGCTGCTGGGAAGGGTGCCATCGATCGTGAGTGTCGCCTGGGTTCCCAATGTTGCGCTATCGACGATGACGCTGCTGCTTTGTGCGATGTTTCCGCCAGCCACCACGGCAAGTGTGCCGCCGCTGAGGGTGGTCACACCCTTGTAGGTGTTTTGCCCGGAGAGCGTCAGCGTGCCGGAGCCGGTCTTAATCAGGCTGCCATCGCCCATCAGGCTGCCGGCAAAGAGGGTGTCGGCATGGTTGTTGCCAACGCTCAGCGCCACGGCATCGGGCGTGGACGCATTGTCCTCGAGTGTGATCCGGTATGCCGGGCCTTCCAGGCTTGACGCCAGCCCGCCGAAGGTGAAGGCATGCCCGGCCACCGCGCTGTCGAAAACCAAACCTCCGCCGTTGAGCGTGACCGTGCTGTTCTGAACCGCATTCTGATTGGACACATTCAACGTGCCGCCGGTGATGGTGGTCACGCCGCTGCTGGTGTTGGCCCCGGATAGAGTGAGGATGCCGGTGTTCACCGTCGTCCCGCCGCTGTAGGTGTTGGCTCCGGATAGCGTCAGTGTGCCGGTGCCGATCTTAACCACAGAGCCTGCCCCGCTCAGGACCCCGGCATAGCTGGTGTCGGCATTGTTGTTGCCGACACTCACCGCCACGGCGTTGGGTGTGGCCGCGGTGTCGTGCAGCGCGATATCGTAACCCGGCCCCGAGGATGTTCCCGCAAGCCCGCCGAGGGTGAACGCATGGCCGCTCAGCGCTTTGTCAAAAGTCAGGGTGCCGCCGTTCATTGTCATGGTGCTGTTCTGAACTGCGTTCTGATTCGCCAGATTCAGCGTGCCGTAGATCAAGGTGGACGGACCCGTATAGGTGTTGGCCCCGGCGAGTGTCTGCGTGCCGCTATCGACATTTCCCCAGCGGGGGAAATTTGTCATGCCGCTCAGAGTCAGGCTGCCGCTGCCGCTCAGGATTCCGGCATAGCTGCTGCTGGGCGCTTCGACATGCGCGATGTAGTCTGTCCCGGTATAGTAGCCATAGTTACTTGTGAGAGTCAGCGCCACCGGGTTGCCCGCATTGTCGTGAAGCGCAATATCGTAACCCACGCCCGACGAAGCCGCCGAGAGGGCCATGATGGTGAATGCGTGGCTGGTCACCGAGCTGTCGAAAACCAGACTCCCGCCGTTCATGGTCACCGTGCTCGCCCCTGTGGCGCTCGAATTCTGCAATTGCAACGTGCCTGCGGTGATGGTCGTGGTGCCTATATAGGAGTTCGCGGCTGTTAGAATGGTCTTGCCGGTGCCGATCTGGTTTATGGTGAGCGTGCCGGCGATTCCCGGCTGGAACTGATAGGATGATTCGTTGTGGTTGAAGTTGATGGTGCCATTGCCAAAGCCGCCGTTCTGGATCGAGTCCACATCGAGTACGCCGGCTCCAGCCCCGTTGCCGATATTCACGACTCCGGTGTCTCCAAAACAGTTGCCCAGCATCAAGGCGCCGGATGGACCGCCCAACTCGGAGGTCACGTGCAGCACGCCACCTGTTAGAAGGTTCAACGTGCCGGTTCCACCAAGAATATCATTGCCGATGATCACGCTGGTGGAAGTCAACCCTGTGGCGTCTTTATTGGCATACACAACGCCCTGGTTCTGAATCGTCAGTGTGCCGGTGTCGATCGAGAGTCCAGCGCCAACTCCGGCGCTGTTATACCAAGTCGAGCCCGCCCCGTCCACCAGGACGGTTCCGCCTGATTCAATGGTGCCTGAACAATCCGTGACCACACCACCATTGGTGATGCTCAACTGACCGCCTCCGGAGACATCCAAGTCGAAATCTCCTGATGTGGAAGAAGTCAAAAACTGCTTCATTTTCCACGCGGAGCCAGTCCCGTCAACCGTCACGGTCGAGTTGCCGCCGACGCTGCCATCGCCACTTTGGACCAAGCCGCCATGGGTGATGTTCAAAGTGCTGCCGGAGTCGATACTCAAAGTGCTGTCGGAAGCAATCAACCCAAGATGACCGCTTGCGCAGGTCAAGGTGGCGTTCGCCCCGTCCACATTCACGGTCCCGCTGGTCGTGAGATAACCGATGGAGCCGGTGCCATCCGTGACCGAGCCGCCAGTGGTGATGTTCAAGGTGCCGCTTTCGTAAATGCGGAGATTATTGCCGTTTGACCAGGCTGAGTTCGCCCCATCCACATTCACCACACCGGACGTTCCCGCAATTTCGCCGTCACCATTCGTGACCGAGCCGCCATGGGTGATGTTCAAGGTGCCGCCGATAACCAAATCGTTGTCCTTCGGGGTGAGATAGCCGTTTGTCCAGGTCGAGCCATTCCCGTCCACATTCACCGTTCCGTTATTGCCAACGACGGCGCTGGTATTTGTCACCGTGCCGCCGTCCGTGATGTTCAATGTGGCTGTGCCATGGTTGCTGACGATGAGGGTGCCGTTGGTTGACCAGGTCGAGCCATTCCCGTCCACGGTCACGGTCCCATTCGATCCGGCACTGTACCCGATAATGCCGTATTGGTTCAACACTCCACCGCCATGGGTGATGTTCAATGTGCCCGAGCCACTGTAGCCGACATAGGATTGGCTTAGGGCAGTGTTGTTTTTCCAAGTCGAGCCCGCTCCGTCCACCGTCACGGTCCCGTTCGATCCGGCATTGTAACCGATGTAGCCGACACCATCCGTGAGCGAACCGCCAGAGGTGATGTTCAACGTGCCGCTGCCGTTGTTGCCGACGTAGATGTCTGCGCCGTAGCCCCCAGCCCACGGGGGACGAGTCGTGATTGCGCCTCCATTCGTGACGTTCAACGTGCCGCTGCCGTTGTTGCCGACATAAAGGG
>CAIKDP010000310.1 GCA_903826205.1 Akkermansiaceae bacterium | reverse complement strand
GTTTGGCCCAGATAGAATGCCAAGACTGTCTGGGGCTTTTGCCCCATAAGTCAATTAGTCATCTAGGATTATGATTAATCCTAGACAGGGGCAGGAAACACCCGTAACAATTTAGAAATCAACGTTATGCGATTACACGTGATTTGCAAATGACGCTACAACATTACGGTAAAGTCAGCAACTCAATACTGTTATGGCACTAAACTCTTACGGTTATTGCAGTATTGTTTTCTCAGAAAATGCCAATTATGACTGTTTAGGCGGTATGTTTTTGGTGCCTGGCTATGATTACGGTTTTTACAGTAAATTTGGAGAACTGCCAGTCTGGCGGGGCGCTGACATCACGGAAGATGGTTAAGGAGCTTTGACGCGTTGGACCAACGAATTTGAAGCGTCATCGCGTTGGTCCAACGCATCAGAGAGAATCCTGTCGAGGAAATCACGTCGGGACATTCCGTCTGCTGCTGCGGCAACGGCAAGTCGATCCGCAAGCCGCCGATCTATCGGCAACCGTTCCCACTTGGCGGAACTCCGTCGAGACCGCGTCGCCGTTGCGGTCTCGGACCGCGCTGCGGGAGAAATGGGAATGGTATCCCAAATCAAGCCGTCAAGCAACCTGCCTCCTTTCTCCTTGTCCCATCCGCCAAGTTGTTTGTGGTATGCGGACAACCAGGGCCGCGCGTTCGGGTCGACGGACATATCCGTCCGGTGTCAGTTCGAGCCATTCCGGGCACATTTTCGTCATTGGCTTTTTGACTGCGGCTGCCTGATGGCGTTTTTTTTGCCACGCCTCGCCGACCCGTTTCGCCTTCGATGACGATTCGTCATGCGCGCGCATCATTATGACGATGCTCAGCAGCAAGCTCCCGGGGTTGTCGTTGATGGTAGTCCGACTGTAGACCATGTTGTCCATCAGAGTGACGACGGTGATGCCGGAATTGATGATGCCTAGAAATTGAGTGAGAGCCTCGGTGATCTGGTCACGGCTGAGACGGTCGAGCGATTCCACCAGCAGGGTTGCTCCAGGGGCAACCCTGCCGGATTGGACGGCAAGGAGGAATCCGGCAAGGGCTCCCTCCGTGGCGTTTTTACCGCGAAATGCCGAGACTCCCAGGTCCTGCATCTTGAGGCCGCTGTCGATCCACAGGCCGTGTTTGGTGGCGTATTCTTCGGAGGCCTGCATCTGGCGTCGCAGGCTATCCCCCTTTAATTGCTCCGGCCTTGAAAATCTAACATAGCTGTAGGCGATTCCCGACGGGGAAACTGCGGCTTTTCTTGATTTTTTGGGTGTCGTCATCGCGCTGCAGGTTTCTAATGCGCATGCCATACCCTTGGCAAGCTTTCCGTCTAGGGCAATTGGGCCACAAGTTGAGCAGGTTGTGGTTGCCGGCCGCAGCAACCTCCAAAGCCCGCTTGACGTGGTGCTGGCCTTTGACCTCATCGAAATCCACCTCATACGTCCGGTGGGCATTGAAGAATGCGCGCCGATCCAGGGTGAAGGGCGGGATAACTTTTTTGTCGGTTAGGAATTCCCATGCCTCGCGCAGGGAGCGGATGGGAAATACCCGGATGCCATCGACAATGGCGGCTTCCGCAGCGTTTTCATCCGGCACCAACAAGCGGGTTCGTCCTCGGCGCTTGGCCTCCAGCGCGATGGACAACACCCCCTTGACCGGGCGCACCGCCCCATCGAGCCCGAGTTCGCCAACGATGCAGCAATCATCCACCGGCAATACCTTGGTGCCGCTGGCGGCGATCATCGCCAAGGCGATGGGCAAATCAAACGACGGCCCTTCTTTTTTCAAATCCGCCGGGGCGAGGTTGACGATTTTGATGCCATCGCCGAGCACCAGCGCCGAGGCGCCGATGGCGGAGGTCACCCGCTGCGACGATTCGCGCACCGCCGCATCCGGCAGCCCGACAATGATTATCGTGGGAAAGACTTTACGTGATTTACAAAGCATTGGTAATCAATGCATTGAGTTGGTTTCAGGTGGTCGATTTTCAGGGGATATTTTTGGAGTGAGTTATGACTGACGCTCCTTTGTTTGAATGTTCCACAGGCATGGGTTTTAGGATGGTTTGCCTGCCTGAAGCCGTGTTTTTGGTTACTCCCCCCCCCCCACTGACACGGAGGGGGGTCATAGGTTCGAACCCTGTATCGCGCACCATTTCCAGGGCCTCTGTGCTAAATGCACTGTGCTAAATCACCCTTCTTCGCCGGTCCAACGCTGGCTTCGCCGGGCGCTTTTTCGGTACCGGCCTGACTGAACGACTGGAAAAGCCGCCCTGTGCGGCGCTGCGTGATTCATGGCTTTTCATCGAGCACGCCAAGCGCGAATTGCCGGTCATCCCATTGCGAGTGAGGTCATAATACCAGAAGTTGACAGCCAGTGTAGCATGTGGAAATGCAGTCACCCATCACCAGAGGAATAGCGCGGGTAATCGGAGAAGCTTTAGGCGAGCACTACTTTTCTCATCGTGTCGTGGAAGCGAGGTGTGCGGAGAGTGGCATACGCACTGAACCACCGGAGGGCATGAATTGCTCCGATAAGATTACGACCATGATCACCAAAGAGGCTCAATTGAGGCCGGTGGAAGTGATTGGCGTCGTTGGTCGCCTACTTGAAGAGTACATGGACGGCGATGGAGGGAGAAATCCGGGAGGACGGGCAAAAGTGGCGAAGATTCTTCAGGATAACGGACTTTCTTACGTCAGAGGTGGTTCGATTCATGGTGCCGGAACTTCTGTACCCACCCGGTCGCTTGATGAGCTGCTTCGGCAACGGTCGATCCCTGAAATCGAAAAGGAATTCGAACGGGCGCTGGCATCCGTTGAGAAAGATCCTCCGGCTGCGATCACTGCGGCATGCGCGATCTTGGAATCCTTTAGTCGCGTCTACCTCCAGCAAGCAGGGATCATGCCTCCCGGTTCCGAAACCGCGAGAAACCTATGGAAAATTGTGGCAAATCACATCGGATTCGCACCGTCCCCCGACACTGACGAAGGGATGAGGCGGATTTTCTCGGGTTTTTTTGCTGTAGTTGATGGAGTCTCACTTCTTCGCAACCACGACAGCAGCGCTCACGGACGTGAAGCCCGCGATTACGTGGTTTTGCCCAGACATGCCAGGCTTGCGGTTCATGCTGCACACACCCTTGTACTTTTTGGTTTGGAATCATGGGAGACTGTTCCACCAGTTCCGGTCTTTCCGTCTTTTATTTTTCCTCCGGCACCTCCTGCGGTGACTCCTCCGGCGATTCCGGGTTTTCCTGCGTATGGCCAGTGACCTGTCGAATCCAAGCGTGAGATTCCTATTGTCGAGCCGTCAGCCGAGGGGGCGAAGTCGTTTTCCGATAGCGCTTGAGAGCGGCGATGGTAATATGTATCATCAGCCGCATGGCAAGATGCACAGCACCAGTAAATGGCCATCGCTCAGCGAGCGCGGCAGCGGCCTGTCGGGCATGTGGTGGACGCTATGGCTCGAGGTCGTACTCGTCCTATTCCTCGCCCTACAGCCACTCGGGGAGTAGCGGGGGCGGATGCTGAGGGAGCAGCAGCGGCGGGTCCGGCAGCAGCGGAAGGCCGCGATGGTTGCGAGCAGGTTCGTCCGTGGTGTACACGCCTGCAGAGGTGCGGACGCTCACGCCGGTCCGCGAATACGTGGAGAAGCGAGCGTCGGTGCCCGACCTTCGGGACGTTCTTCTTTGCCATGCGTGGGACGACCGGGGAGGGGCAGCCAAGGATCTGCACGATCTGCTCGAGTCACGCCGTGTCTCGGTCTGGTTCAGCGTGAAGGATGTAGCACTCGGCACGCCGTTGCTTCGCGAAATCGACAGGGGACTGGCGAAGTCGCGAGTCGGGATCGTGCTGGTGCCTCAATTGACCAAGACGGAGTTTCGGGCGGGTCAAGTTCGTGAAATACATGCGGTGCCGGATGCTGTCGGTTTAGTATTCCGATGGCAATAGCGGTCGCTGCGGTCGGCCTCGGTGACCGTGCGGTTGATCACGGTTTGCTGCCGGTCGAGGCCGGCGCGGTCGTCTGCGGCTTGCTCCTCGGTTGATACCCGGAGCAGGGCGATGACATGGGGTCGTGTGGATTTCGCAGACAAGCGAGGCTGAGTCGAGGTCACCTGCTGATCCTGGCGCGAAAGCGCAGGGCTTGTGGAATTGACTGTTTTTCAGGTGTTTTCTGGGTATTGCTTGTCACCACAGGGATGACCTTTCTTTCAAGTGTGTCGGCTTCATCGGCTTCCCAAATATGGGCATAGCCTTCGGTGCCATAATGCCTGAGCTTGGTGCCTACCTTTTCGTATGAGTAGGACTGTGACAGCGCGGTCGCGCTCGGTGGTGTGAAGGATATGATTAACAACGCAAACAGTTTGCAATTAAGCAAGTTACGGCTTAACGTGCTAAACAGTTCGGAAAATCTATTTTGCGAACACGCTCCGGATTTGGCGTGGCGTTTGTTATAGTCAGTAGGTTTGGCGAAGAGCTAAGAAAACCCGCAAGTGCCTCTACATCAGAGTCCAATTCCGCCATGGTGGCCGTTGGGCGATCATGCGCCTGCCCGTTGAAATGTTGGCCAAGTTGAAGCAACCAAACGCGTTGTTCACAGGACGGGTGTGATGTGGTTAATCGCCAGCAAGCCTCCACCTTCCTGTCTGCTTCTCCAAACGGGCTTTCCCAGGAATCTGCGGAGACCTCGCGCCTCCGATCAGCACGACGCATCGGGGGGGGGCTGCGATTGCCGCAGCGCCATCAACAATCGACCAAAATCCCCGTCGCTTCTTGCTGGAATGATTCCGCACCGCTTGGCTCGCCAGTTCGCAACCCACCGCCGCGCCGTCACCATGCCCCCCTCTTTCACGCTGGCGCGATCCGACGGAACCTCGACCGCTGCGGCAGCATAGACGAGGCTTGCCGCACGCCCTGCATGGGGCGCGCTTGCCTCTCTGGCTTGGGTGATTTGGGCCGCACCATACCGCGCGAGGCGTTCACCGCTTCGCGGCCCGGCCACCAAGGGACCCGTAACCACCTTGGGCAGCAGCGATGGAAATCGCAGGCTTGGACGGGGGCAAGGCAGCAGTCAGCCACGGGCCTCATTTCTCTTCCCGCTAGATGCTTGACATGCTGAGAATAGATGGCTAACATTTCTGCGTGACCGATAAACCCAGATCCGTTACTCTCCGGGCTAGTGAGTAATACTGTTAGCCACAGTAATTTTGACAAGACACATAAATACAATACCATGGATACCATCGAAAATATAAAACAAGATCTAGACAAGCAACTCGAATCTAGACCAGGAAGTTCTCATCCAGGAATTGCCCTAGGAGAGAAGCTGTTCAGCGAATTCAGGGAGCGCGGATGGTTTACGCTTGAATCATTCGGGATACTTGGAACCTCAGTATTCGCAACTCAAGTTCCCGCATACAAACAGAATCACTTCGTGTTCATGTCGTGGGATATTGACGCCCTTGCTTTTGAGATCGGCAAAGAGAAAAAGGAAGGTTAACAAGACAGTGGTGGCAACGGCGGGCAACGTCCCTTGTTCGCTTCGCCCTGGACGCTCAATCTCCGCTGTGCCACACTTTTGACGTTAGTAGAAAATATGAAATTATACCGCGCCGACAAGAGAAATTTCAGTATTGGCGATAAGCTGGAAACAGCCGGGGAGTTTCAACAGAAGAATCCCGAAGGATCGCATGAGATTGAATCCATATTCGAGTCTATGCGCCCATCTGAAAAACCACAAAGAGCCCACTGTCTTTACCTTTTTGAGAATCTCGACGCCGCCAAGAAGCATTGGTCTAAAATGACAGACGGTAAATTATATGAAGTTGATTTAGATGTATCTAAAATTCTACACCGAGCAGATATGCAATTTTTCGATATGGCTTTCGATTCTACCGATATAAATGAAAGAATCAAACACGCGAATAGCTATTGGTCTGGGATTGAAGCCGCATCACCCATAATTGAAATTCTGACCGAAAGCGCAGTGGTAAGCGGAATTATCTCCCAAAATCAATCTGAGCGACGCGCCTATTTGAGGAGCTGCTGGGCACTGAAGTCTTAAATGAAGACGGAGCATAACAAACAATAGTGCCGAGGAAGCCCAGTCCAACCTGCACACCTACCAACTGCTTCGCGGCGTGTCAGTGTTGATCGTCGCCGAAAAGCCAAATGAAACCGTGCATCTGGTAGAGTGGGACACAGAGCTCATTGAGGCGAACAACTTTTGCCAACCACTGAGGAGCTGACCTTGCGCGGAGGCGACGAGCGGCGTCCAGTCCTCGTCCTCTGCTCGAACGGGATAGCCATCGGCGTCAACCCTGTAGCACTACTCGTTCGAGATCGCCCTATTCTCTCCGCCCTCCAATCATGCTGCTTCATTCGATGGCCGTCACTTGGAAAGCAAATTCTGAGTAGACCCCAGCGACACCCGCCAATGCTTTTGCAGTCGGTGGCGCGGGTGCGGGCCAAGATTCCGGTGTTGCCTTGGAGCCGGACACTGGGCGCACCGGGCTCAACACTTCTGACCACGTAGGAACCTCTCCTCAAGAATCTGCGCCAAAGCGGCCAAAAGATTCCCGGAAATAAGCCTTGACAAGGCTGGCAGGCTGGCCCCTAACTTTCTGGCGGAGCTTGCCCATGTTTCTGACGCCCCACCCATTTTTCCTAAAAATGGCCGTCCATGACTATGTCGTTGACGGCACCTGTGCTGTGATCTTCTGCACCGTTTCATCCCTCTTTCCCCCGTCGATCAGTCTGGCCACCGAAACTTTTAACGGCCGCCATCAGAATACCAAGCCTTGGAGGTAAAAACCGACTGGGCTGGTAATTATTCTGTTAGATTAAGAGATTTAGATACCATTATGAAAACTCACAAACACACACACCCGTCGCCGATCTGGCGATCATTTCAGGCTGGCTTACTGGTAATAGCTACGCTCTTCATAACAGCTTGCTCAAAGCCAATCGAAAAATCAATCATTGGCAAGTGGGAGAAGGCTGGCGAGACGGCAGAGTTTGAATTCTTTAATGACGGCACCATCCTGATGATCCAAGATGAACAGAAAATAAGTGGAACATGGGTTAAAGTCGGCGATAAGCGGATTAAGATCGAGGGCGCAACGAATGGAACTAAAGAAACAGTGGTATTTGAAGATATAGAAATATCCGGCAATCAAATGAAGATAAAATTCAATGGTAAGGATGTAAGTGTCACGCGCAAGAAGTAGGTTTATAATTCGCACCTGAGAACATTCCATGAGCCCCAACTCACTCCACCTCACACGATTCCACCAATGAAATCCATCATTAGAATTTTATCGCTCCTAGCCCTGCTCGGCGGTCTAGCTTCCCCTGCATTCGGACAAACCGAAAAGGAAATCCAAGCCGCCGACTCGGACCTGAATAAGGCTTATCAAGAGTTGATAGGGAAAAATGACGCTGCACAAAAGGAACTACTAAAGGCGGCTCAAAAGAGGTGGATTAGTCAACGGGACGCCTTCGTTGCGGCTAATCCTGGCAATCCCAAGCGGGCTCTCTACCTTGCCACCATCGAGAGGGTCGTTGTATTGCGAAATGCCGCACACGCAGGAAAGGCAACGCCCAACACTGCACCGGCAACTGCTGATACCACCCAACAGGCTCAGCAAGGCAGTGCGCAGCCAAAAAATACCTCGAAGCTGGAATTGCCTGCTGCGGGAAGCGCATTACGCAAGACCGTCCTTGACGGGTTACGACCCGCTATTGAGAAGGATCTCAATCAAAAGGTGATTTTTGTGGTGAATATGATCCGCGTTTACGAAAGCTGGGCTTTCGTGCAGGTCAAGCCGGTTCAACCGAATTCGAAGCCAATCGACTTCAGGAAGACGAAATACAAGGAAGCGATTGATGAAGGATTCTTCGACGGCGGGGGTGATACATACGCACTGCTGCGTAAAGAGGGTGAGCGCTGGGTAACTCTGACGTTCGCTATTGCACCCACCGATGTCTGCTGGGACAGTTGGGATAAGTCTCCTTTCAATGCTCCAAGTAACGTGCTGCCCCGCGGCGGCAATGAATCAAAAAAACAAAACACTACACCACAAGCACCAGACTCGATGGTTACCATACCCATCACTCGTGGTGACGGGCAAGATATAGTCACCCCTGTTACGCAGTCAGGCGGAGGGCGAGCTATCAACTGCACATCACAGTCAGAGGACGGGAAACTAATCGCCGTTGGATATGGAGATTCGGTCGACATCTGGACCAAAGACTTTCAAGCATTGCTTAGACATATTGTTTGCAAAGTATCTGCGGTGAAAGTCTATTCTTCAGCTAAACTACTACTCGTTATCGGCCAGCCTGGAGCTATTACTGGTACACAAGCACGAGATACTGAGATGGTAGCTACGTATTATAATATCGAAAACGGCGCTAAGGTTGTGTCGTTTATATTAGCCGGAGGGCGAGGGATGACGCTGCCATACATCACTGAAGATGGGCACCACGTAATTCTAGGGCAAGGCTATCAGTATGCTTATGGGGCCGATTTTTTGGTATTACCGCTGCCGGATGTCGATTCGACGAACAAACAAATATCAATTTCCAAGAAGTGCTTGGTGACCGACACGATGGCTATTCTAGAAACCAAAGCGTCATCGGCAGAGATTAAGAAATTATTCCCCGAAATACAAAAGCTAATTATCCGCGATAGAAATGACCCTGCCATAACCACGATCGACTCCGAATTCGCCTCTGAATTGACACGTAAAGTAAGAAATGCATTAACAAACGATGACGGAACCACGGCGAAATCTTATGCAGTAAGTGATAATGGGACTTCAGTAGCGCTACTCGGCAGAAGTCAAATGCGAATTTTGGAACAAGCTACAGGAATAGTCAAACATTACCCCATGCCAGATAATGTTGATGTGCTTGATTGCACCTTTTCTCCTGATGGCAGCAAGATCGCAGTTCTTTGTTACAACAAAGACGCCGCGGTGGGGGAAGCTAGCTCCATGTCTGAATACAGAGGTATCGTTATCGAGACTTCTACAGGAATTGTTATATCAAATAATAGTATTCCCGCTGAAAATATGCCATGGATTTGTTCCTATCATTCGCAAATTCGGTGGTGGAACAAAAGCGTATACATCTCCAACTGTGCTGTATTTGATTCGAGCTTTAATTTTGTCAAAGGCATTAAGGAATTCAGTATTCCTACCTCATGTTTTAAATCACCAGTATTGGTAAAAGAGCCAGAACAGGTACCAGAAAAGGATCCAAGTGCGGCGAATTCTTGGACGGTATTATCTCCACTTTTACTTATCGATCCTGTCAACCTATCAACCATAGGTAGTCTAAAGTATGAAGCGGTCGAAAAAATGAGTGGGTGGCCCATAATAGACATTAGTGACAATCATAAATCGTTGCTAAGATCGTGGTTTTACTATCGAGGCGGTGGCGGGCTTTTCTATCAGAGCAATGATAAAAAGGAAGATTTCCCGTCGATTGACCTAAAAGTAGAGCCGGCCTTTGCTTCATTTCTTCCTAATGGTAACATTATTTGCGTGAAAGGCACCAACGGCGAAGCCGGAAGTAACGAAATGCTAATTATGGTGCTTATTCCCAATCCTCCCCAAAAATCGTTGCCTTTGGTTTCTGTGAAAACGCCCGACTTTGGTGACATCAAGCTTTCAGGTGATAGCAAATCATTATATGGAATTCAGTCCAGTGGATTTCTACATAAATACTCGATTGATGGAAGTATCATTGGTTCTGGAGTTCAATACCTATCAAACAAGACGAACTCCTTGGTGATGACCCCTGATCACTTTTACATTTCCCACGGAAACCCGCATTCATTGCTCAGATTTACCAAAGGAATGGAGTCATACCCTCTGGAGCAATTTGACCTTAGGCTGAATCGTCCAGATATTGTTCTGGATCGACTGGGGGCACCCAAAGAAGCGGTAGCGACTGCGCAAACCCTGCGTGCAAAGCGCCTCAAGCGAATGGGAGTAACCGAAGAAATGCTCAAGCCCGATTTCCACCTGCCCGAGGTTCAAATCGTGAGTGAAGCAACTTCCTCTACATCGAACGACCACCTCGAGCTTCAGATCAAGGCAGCGGATACCCAATATCCCCTTGATCGCCTCAGGGTCTATGTCAATAGCGTCCCGGTCAATGGCCGCGATGGAGAACTGCTCAGGGACGCCAATTCACGGACCCTGGAGAAAGCGATCCCAATCAATCTGGCGGTAGGACGCAACAAGATTCAGGTCTCCGTGTTGAACAACGCCGGAGCAGAATCTCTTTATGCCTCCGCCGATGTCACCTGCACTGCAGTGCGGCCTAAGCCTAAGCTCTACGCCGTGGCTATGGGAGTCTCCCAATACTCTCGTCCTGAGTGGTGCCTCAAGTATGCCGCCAAGGATGCGTCTGACCTAATTGCCAAGATCATAACGAAGGCTGACAAGTCATACTCGGAGATAAAGCCTCTGCTTCTCACCGACAAGGATGTTACCAAGGAGAGTATCGCGAAGATCAAGGAGTTCCTATCCGGGGTCACGATCGACGATACTGTTCTAATTTTCATGGCCGGTCATGGCATCCTGGATGACAAGTATGACTACTACTTCGGCACCACTGATATTGATCCTGCTTCCCCTTCCGAAAGAGGTATGCCCTATGAGGCGCTTGATGACATTCTTGCCCATGTTCCGGCACTGAAAAAAATTCTGCTCATGGATACCTGCCACGCCGGAGAACTCGACCAGGACGAGAAGAAAGAGTTAGCGGCACAGGATGGTTCTTCAGTCCCGATTCCATCGGATAGTCCCACCACTGGTTCCCCTTTGACTGGCAAGGTCGCCATGCGGGCTATCGGAACTCGTGGCATGACGGCTAAGGGAATTGAGGGAGCCAAGGGCAAGGGCGACTGGTATGAGAAGCTCCAGGACATGTTCGTTGATCTCCGCCGCGGCAGTGGAACCACGGTTATCTCCTCCTCCCAGGGGGCAGAGTACGCCTTTGAGAGCAGTGAGCAGTCCAACGGCCTATTTACCTACTCCCTCATGGAGGCCATGGATGGCAAGGCCGAATCGAATAAAGAAGGCCAAATCACTATCAGCAAAGCCGGCGAATATGTGAGGAAACGCGTTCAGGAACTCACAAAAGGCAAACAAAACCCCAACCTCCGCAGCGTGAACCTTGAGGAAGATCCATCAATTAGCACCGTGAAATGAACTGTTGCTTCACTTTACGCCTCATCTTGAAATCGCAAGGAACACAACTTTCAACGACTCCTGTACGAGTCGTCCATATCCCGCAAACCAGCACATATCCCTCAATTCCTTGCGATTATCCTTAAACCTCTCCAACTTGATCCAATGCTACAAATTATTAATATTATGAAACGAGAAATTCTGATTAGCTCCTGTATTGTATTGTGCCCCTTCATTTTGCTGGCAGCTCCAGTAAAACCAGAGGAAGTGGTAACGCCGCCAGTCCCTGAAATATGGGTTAAAGCCGGGGTGGGTGAGCGAATCAAGGCCCAACGAGCGGCCGAGATGGATGGGGATCGACTGCTTGTGGAGCGTATTTACGGATTGAAAGTGGATGCTGACACCACGGTCAATGATCTGGCGCTTAAAGAGGACTCTGTCAAAGGTGCCGTAAGCGCCAGTTTGGTCGGAGCATTCACAGAGGGAGAAGCAGAGTTTTTACCCGACGGCAGGGTCCAGATCGTCAGAGCGGTCAAAGTCAAAGAGATTTGCGACACTCTGAATCGTGTCATTAAAGGCAAACGCCTAGAAAGTGGGGCTTTCGAAAAAACTTCTGAAAACGTAGAAGCCAAGCATGAGACTAAGGAAAAAGTAATTGAGGTGATGGGCAATGCCGCAATCCCGGGTTCCGAGGGACACGCCAAGGTAAGGGCTAAGCGAGCCGCTGAAATTGATACCTACCGTCGCCTTGCTGGTCGTATGATGGGTGTGAAAATTACGAGCAAATCCACCGTCAGGGACTTTTGTCTCCAGGATGATAGCATCGTGGCCGCTTTGGCTCAAACTCTCAAAGCCGCCACTCCAACTGCGATCAAATACAAGACTGATGGATCTTGCGATGTTACGATGCAGGTCAAAGTGGCTGAGATCATCCGTACCACTCGCCGCTTTGTGAATGATAAGTCTGACAATCTCGATATAACAGATGAGATCGAGACCAAAACCTTCTCAGAAACCGGCACGGGTGTCATTCAAACGCAGGAAAAAGGAACAGCTACCAACGTCAAAGGAAATGCGGCACCCTTCTCTGAAACTGAAATTCTGATCAAAGAGGTCGTCAAATCAAGTCCGGTGATCGAATAGATTTCTAGTATACAAGACCTTACACTATTGCCCAGATGAAAATCAATCCCTTATTGCCTGTATTCTTCGTTGTCGCAGCTTGTGCCCCGACCAAGTCTCAATCGACAGCAGAACAATCCCCCCACGCGAAGAGCAAGTTGGAAGCATCTGCTGTCACTCAGGAACATGGACCGGTACCAAACAAGACGGTACAGCCCAAAGTGCCAGCCTCTGGTACAGCGGCTATGCATTCAGCTGCGTCAGGCGCGGCTAATAAACCACCTGCCAAGATCCAGACAGTTGTCGTTAAACCGACAATCACCGAGACCCATTCGAGCAAAGCCAAAAGCAACTTTGACATGGTGCCAGTCGCAGCTCCTGATGGTGAGGTTAAAAGCAGATAAGCTAGTTTCTTGAACCAATTTGCTCCAAACTTCACTTTGTGCTCTTTATACCCAATTATTGTTATGCAACTGACGCGCACGGCTCTTAATCTCTCTACATGGGCGCTATTAGGTCTCTGGACGTGTAGCGTCCGTGCCGAGGATGCTTTTACGAAATTAGCGACAGAACTAGCCACCGGCTTGTCTGGCGATAAGGTCAGCGTTGGTGTAGGCAACTTCGTTTATGAAAACACCGATCTTCTCTCGCCGTTGTCTTCGCTTTTGAGGGACGAACTCGAAATAGCACTCACCAAAAACGGACAATTCAAGGTAGTCACGCGTGATCGCATCGCTGACCTTCAAATGGAGGGCAAGTTCCAAGGCAAAAGCATTCTTGAAGCCGGCACTGGCGTCACTAAAGTGAGCATCGAAGGGATCAAGGGAATCGTACGCGGTAGATTCTACGCCTCCGGAGATCAAATCACCGTTTATGCCGAGCTTGCCTGGCTGGAGGGCGGCGAGATCAAGAAAACGCGCCTTTCAATTCCATCATCTCAGGTTAAAGCCAAGATTTGGCCCGACCCACAAACCGCGTCCGGCAAGGATGTGGGCGGAATTGTCAAGCCCCAGAATGTTGAACAGAGCCTTGCCAATATTCAGGATATAGCCGCTGGCCGCCTGGCAAAAATTGCCAAAGACTTTCAGATAGAGGTCTTCACCACTGACGGCCAGCGAGCCTATCCACAGGGTAGCAGCGTTAGCTTCAGGGTTCGCAGTGCCGAGGAATGCCATATAGCAGTACTCTGCCATCAGAGCGACGGAACCTCAGTCGTTCTTTTCCCAAATCGTTGGTGCACCAATACCCTGATACCCGCCAACAAGTCCATTGACGTTCCAGGAACCCATAAGAGTGGGTTTGAAATTGAAATAGGCCCGCCATTTGGATCTGATGTTGTCGAAGTGATAGCTTGCTCCAAAGCCAGTGAGCTGCACAAGACTCTCTCTCAATACGCTTCTCAACCTCACGCCCAAGAAGGCTTTCAAGTTCTTACCCGCGGCATGATGGCAAAGGGGATTGAATCGTCGCTCGCAAATTCTAAATCGGGGGAGGGCGCGGCCCTCCGCTGGTCTCAGGATTCGATCATTGTCAGCACCTTCCCGAAACCATAAAACTCCTGTCCTCTCTATAATTATCTTGAGCCGAGTTGCAAAATGCCGCCATAATTCAACCGGGATTGACCAAGAGCGAATATATGAAGCCATACAAACAAATGCTAATTTACAAAATGCTGATGACCCTCTGTTTGGTGGGTATTCTTTCAGCTTACGGTCCACTAACTTTTGCTGCGGAAGTAGAAGCGGAAGGACGGGCCGCCGGAGATCAGAAAGGCGCACGCGAGCAAGCTCTGGCCGATGCGCTTCGGGAAGCCGTGCGAGTCGGGACTGGAGTCGATATTCTGAGTTCGTCGGGTGTCAAGGATTTTGCGCTGGATTATGACCGCATACTTAGCTCCGCCTTCGGTCACGTAAAAACCTATCAGGTTTTAAGCTCGGGTCTTGGAAAGGACCAAATATACCGAGTTAAAGTCAAGGCTGATGTTGAGAAGGGTGCTCCAGGCGTCAATAACGTTTTGGCGTTGAAACAAATCATGTTGCTGAAAGGGGCACCTCGAGTATCTATCAAAATTGAGGAACAGGTTGATGGAGTAACAGGTCCAACCTTATATGCCCAAGGGATCATGGAGGTGGTCGCACGGGAACTACAGTTCAATCTCATTGATGTAGGATCGCTGAGCACACAGGAGGTAAAAGCAGCAGCGCGTGATGAGATCGTTGGTAGTGATAGGACGGCAAAGCTCAGAAGAGCGGACGTTCCGCAGAAGTGCGATTTCCAAATTCAGGGCAAAGTCGTGGCAAAGTATGTCGGTCAACAGAGTTTTTATGGAGGCTTGCCACAGCATGTCTATGCCATAGGAGGCGAGATGCGTGCGATCCGCCCGGATACAGGCGAAATTGTAGCAACTTGTGCCCTTCCCGGAACCGAGAATGTTGAGAGCGATCTGGAGTCCAAAGAAATGGCGGCCCGCGATGTCATTCAGAAAGTGCTCTCTAAGGGTGGGAAAGCTGGCGAATTGCCCCCGTTATTCAACAAGATCGTGGCAAGGTGGATCACTGAAACTGACCTAGGAGCCATTAAAAGGATAGAATTTGCCGAGGTCAGCAATGAAGAGTTTCAAAAGAGTGCGGCTTTTCTAGGAGAGAATGATAAAATCAGCGCCGTGTGGGTCCGGGAATTCGACTCAAAGGGCATCAGCGTTATTGATGTTGAAACTAGGCTTGATGGTGGTGCTCTGGGCCAAGTGATCTCCAAAGGCTCAGGAGATAAACTTCTCCTCGATCACTTCACCGGAAATCTGGTTTCTTGTAGACTGGCATCAGTCACACCACCACCATCCTCACCACCATCAGTCTCGCCTCAGCCAGCCTCAACGCCACCAACACAACCCAAGAAAAAGGGATTCTGGTCTTTTCTTGAAGATTGATACGTAAACGTTCAATTGGCGTTAGAAGCTGCTAGCCAAGGCTGCATAGATCGAATACACAAGTGTATATGTTACTGGCGCTTCACCGACAGCATCTATCGCAGCGCCATAGATGCCAATTACCTCAACGTGTTGCTGCGCGAATGAGAGTTGTGCTACTGTTAGTACTAGCGCTCGGCGCGCCCGCCAACGCCGAGCATCATATCGTGGTGATCGACCCCGGTCACGGTGGAGGTGGCGACTCGGGGTCCCAATCAGCCCGTACTTTGTCCGCATCTAACAACGCCACATCACCCGGCGGCCTGCATGAAAAGGACCTAACCCTCGAACTGTCGCTCGAAATCCGGAAACAGTTGGAAGCACAGGCCCCCGCGCACAGCGACACCCGCATTGATTGTGTGATGACCCGCAGCAACGACAGCAACCCGGACTTCGCCAAGCGGGCTGCTGTTTGCGCTGTCGGGAAGAACTCGCCCGCTGCCATCTTCAGCATCCACTTCAACGCTTCAGAAAAGCACGACGCGCTTGGCTCACTGACCGTAATTCAGCACAAGGAAGCCAGCACGAACTATCAGCGTGACCAGGTGTTCGCCATCGGTCTAACGCGTGCCACCCATGCTGCGGTGGCTGGATTTCTTCCGACCTCGAAAGCACGCGATCCGATTTCTGACGCCCAACTGCACAATGGTGCCGGGTCGAACTTTTTTTATCAGCTTGGCCTCCATCCCACGCTCAGGCAGGTTCCAAAGTGTTTTCTTGAGGTGGAGTTCATGGATCGCCGGGATGTCGAGCAGAAGCTGTTGCAGCATCACAAAGAGGCATTTCCCGCCATCGCCCGTGCCATCGCCGCCTATCTCTACGAGTATTGCGGGAAACTTGACCAATGACCGCCCCCTTTTATCTGCCCTCCGGTTCGACCGGATTTTCCTCAGTTATTTTAGAGTCTTCGCGTTGGAATCCCTCTCTGCCTTTGATCCCCGTCTAAAAGCGGGCAGAACCAGTGACAGGCACACGTCTTTCGAAATCGGGATTCTGAGGCGGATCTATGTGGCTCGCCGCCAGCTGGCCGAGAATGCTCGGATTACTGTCTGAACCGTAATTAGCACCCAAGTAGCTTATGAGTACTGACGAAACCGTAATATCGCGTCTTTTCTGGCTGATTGATACTGTCATAACCGTAATGAACTAGTGCCTAATCCATAAATCTAATACTGTATTATCCGTAAGGTTGTAGTGTGATTAGCAAATCGCGTGTAGTCGCATAACGTTGATTTTCAAATTGTTACGATGGTTAATTGCTTCTGTCTAGAATTACCTATAATTCTAGATGACTACTATGGGCAAAAGCCCTAGATAGTATGAGCATCCTATCAGGGCCAAACCCGAGCCCGCCCAAAGGGCGGTCGGGTTTGGCCCCAACG
>CAIKDP010000309.1 GCA_903826205.1 Akkermansiaceae bacterium | reverse complement strand
GACCGCAAGACGGTGGTGGAGGCGTATTGGAAAAACCTCGGCAAATATGCCAACACCTTCGCCGCATTGTTAGACGGGGAGATGAAGAAGCAGGTGGCGTTCTCGCGCATCCACCACTACCCGAGCTGCCTTGATGCCAGCCTCTTTGACAACAACATCAGCCCGGAGGTTTACCGCAACGTCATCACCACCGTGCGCGCCAACCTCGCCCCGCTCCACCGCCTTTTCAAACTCAAGCAACGCATGCTCGGCCTGCCCGAGCTCAACTACTACGACCTGCCGGCTCCCGCCGCCCCCAGCGCCACCCAGGTCTATACCTACGAGGAAAGCCAGCGCCACATCCTCGCCGCCATGGCCCCGCTGGGTGACGCCTACACCGCCGGCCTGCAGCGCGCGTTCGATGAACACTGGATCGACCTCTACCCTAACAAAGGCAAGCAGAGCGGGGGTTACAGCATGGGCGTCTATGGCATGCATCCGTTCATCAAGATGAACTACAGCGGCCGCTACGACGACATGTCCACCCTCGCCCACGAACTCGGCCACTCGCTGCACTCGGCACTCGCCAATGCCGCCCAACCGTATCCCACCGCCGGCTACACCACTTTCATCGCGGAGATTGCCTCCACCTTCAATGAAAACATGCTCCTAACCGAAGCCCTCAAATCCGGCACCGATGACCGCGTCAAGCTCCGCATGTTGGAAAATTTCCTCGAACGCATGCGCGGCACCATTTATGCGCAGACGTTGTATGCGGACTTCGAGCTGGCCATGCACGAGCAGGCGGAAAGCGGCCAACCGCTCACCGCCGATTGGCTCAAGTCCACCTTTGAGAAATCCTACCGCCTCTACATGGGATGCGACCAGGGGGTCGTCAAGGCGGACGACACCGTCGCCGTGTCCTGGGCCGCCGTCCCGCACTTCTATCGTCCCTTCTATGTCTTCCAATACGTCACCGGCATGGTTGCCGCCTCGGCGCTGGCCGATGCCGTCAGCTCCGGCGGCCAAGCCGCGGCCGACCGCTATCTAACGATGCTGCGCGCCGGTGGCAGCAAGTTCCCCCTCGACATCCTCCGCGACGCCGGCGTGGACATGTCCAAGCCCGCGCCGATCGAAGCCGCGCTCAAACGCTTCGACAGCCTCGTCGCGGAAATGGAACGACTCTACGCCCGACTGCCGCAGTGACGCGGGCACCGCGCGCCACTTGCCCCCCAAACACAACCCCACCGCCAATCGCGACAAACTCGCTGACGATCGTCGCAAAATTTGTCGCGATCCATGTTCCGGCCAAGATCTTCCGGCCAGATTCTCCGCCATCATTCTATCCAAAGTTTCCTCCTCCTTCACCATTATGGCCAGCCAAACGCCCGCGCCGGCCCCGCCTTCCTTCGCGCCTTCCTGCTTGCCCTGACGGCGCCTGCGTCCTAGTCTCCGGGCATGTCATCCACCTTTGGCGAAATTTTCCGCATCCACACCTTCGGCGAATCCCACGGCGGCGGGGTGGGTGTCGTCATTGATGGCTGCCCGCCGCGCATCCCCGTGGGTCTAACGCAAATCCAGCACGAGCTGGACCGGCGGCGGCCCGGACAATCCGAGATAGTGACCCCGCGCAAGGAAGCGGACGCGGTGGAAATTCTTTCCGGCCTCCATGAGGGGCTCACGCTTGGCACGCCCATCGCCCTGCTGGTCCGCAACACCGACCAGCGCCCCGCGGCCTATGAGGAAATGGCCGCCACCTACCGCCCAAGCCACGCCGATTTCACCTACGATGCCAAGTTCGGCATCCGCGCCCCCACCGGCGGCGGGCGTGCCTCGGCCCGCGAAACGATCGGACGGGTCGCCGCCGCCGCCGTGGCCCGACAAGTGTTGGACACCTATCACCCGGGCATTGAAATCCTGGCTTGGGTGAAATCCATCCAACATCTTGAAGCCGCCGTGGATCCCGCCACGGTCACTGCGGCGACCATCGAATCCAACATGGTGCGCACCGGCGACCCCGCCATGGTCGATCCGATGATCGAGCTGATCAAGACGGTCCGCGGTGAGGGCAACTCGGTGGGAGGAGTCATTGAATGTGTCATCCGCGGTTGTCCGGCGGGTTTGGGTGAGCCGGTGTTTGACAAACTGGAAGCGGATCTGGCCAAGGCCATGCTCTCGTTGCCCGCCACCAAGGGGTTTGAAATCGGTTCGGGGTTTGCGGGCACCCGGCTCACCGGCCGCGAACACAACGATGCGTTCCGCATGGTGGACGGCAAAATCCGCACCACCACCAACCATTCCGGCGGCATCCAGGGCGGCATTTCCAATGGCGAAAACATCCTCTTCCGCGTCGCCTTCAAGCCCACCGCCACCATCATGAGTCCCCAACAAACCGTCACCGCCTGCGGCGAAAACACCGAGCTCGAAGGCCGCGGCCGCCATGATGCCTGTGTCCTGCCCCGCGCCGTCCCCATCGTCGAGGCCATGGCAGTGTTGGTTCTAACGGATCACTTGCTACGCCAGCGCAGTCTGGCGCGAGGATAGGAGATCGTGGATCGTGGATCATCCTCCATCCTCTATCCTCTATCCTCTATCCTCTATCCTCTATCCTCTATCCTCTATCCTCTATCCTCTATCCTCTATCCTCTATCCTCTATCCTCTATCCTCTATCCTCTATCCTCTATCTCCACCATGTCCCTTGACTTCCTGTCGCACCTCAACCTCGTCACCGGGGCGTTGCTCATCTTCGCGTTGTGCGCGGGCTTTGTGTTGCTGCGCGGGATTGCGCGGATGCTGCTGGGCACGCTGGTGCTCGCCGCAAGCGCATGGCTGGCGTTTTGGATTTGGCAGCAGTCGCCCGCATGGTCGATCCGGTTGTTAGGCAAAACCAGCGACTTCATCACCACGGGCCTGCCGGTCATCACCTTCATCGCGGCCATGGTCATCCTGCGCAAAATCCTCAAATTCATCGCCAGCCCGTTTGTCAGGCCCGATGACAGGGCGCCCTCGCCATTCACGAACGTGCCGTTGCGGTTGTTGTTCGCGCTGGTAGCCGCCGCGCTGCTGTGGCTCATTGGAGCCACCTTCGTGCATCATGCCGGGTCGATCGCTGAGATCCGCGATTTCGTCGGCAAATCCGCCACCGCCGGCAGCTCTTCGGCCTTTCTCCAGCGCATGAAAACCGCGGTGGACAATGCCCTCCCCAAGGAATGGCTGAAGCTGCTGGATCCACTTGCCGAACCTGCCAGGCTCGCCCTGGCCAAGCTCATTGCGACCCAAACCGATGCCTCACTGCCGCCGGTCATCGACCCTGCCACCGGCAAGCCCTACCCGCGCGCCATTATCGTGGACGATCCCGCCCTGCAAAAGCTGGTCAGACAACAGGACTTCTCAACCCTCATGCGCCATCCCAAACTCACCCAGGCCCTCAACGATCCGAAAGTCAAACAAGCCTTTGCAGAGAAACAGAAATGAGCAGATGCAAGATGTCTGACTAATTTCACCAATAACCAATAACTGATAACCGGCGCGCAGCGCCTCCCCCCATGTCCTACCTCGTCACCATCGGTCTGGAAGTCCACTGTCAGGTCAAAACGCAAACCAAGATGTTCTGCGCCTGCCGCACGTCGTTTGGGGAGACGCCAAACACGCACACCTGTCCGGTCTGTCTCGGGCTGCCGGGAGCCCTGCCGGTGCTCAATCAGGCCGCCATCGAGAAAACCCTGCTCAGCGGCCTCATGCTGGGGTGCGCCTCCCCGGAAATCTCCAAGTGGGACCGCAAGAGTTATTTCTATCCGGACATGCCGAAGAACTATCAAACGACCCAGATGGATTTGCCGCTGTGCCTTGGCGGCGGGGTGCCGCTCTATGCGCATTGTTATCCGACCGATGCCCGCAAGCACATTGCCAAGCCTGACAAGGTGGTCCGCCTCAATCGCATTCATCTCGAGGAAGACGTCGCCAAATCCACGCATCTTGGCAACTCGTCGTTGATAGATTTCAACCGCGCCGGCACGCCGCTCATGGAGATTGTGAGCGAGCCTGACCTGGAATCCGGCGAGGAGGCCTTTGCCTATCTGCGCTCGCTGCAAATGATCCTCATCCAAGGCGGCGTGTCCGATGCCGACATGGAAAAGGGCCAACTCCGCTGCGATGTGAATATTTCCCTGCGCCGCAAACCCGAGGACCCGCTGGGGGCCAAGGTGGAACTCAAAAACCTCAACTCGATTTCCGCCATCCGCCGCGCCATCCACTTCGAAATCCACCGCCAGGGCGAAGACCTCAACCACGGCATCGCCCAAGTCCAATCGACCCGCCGCTGGGATGACGAGCGCGGCGAGACCCAACTCATGCGCACCAAGGAGGACGCGCACGACTACCGATATTTTTCCTGCCCGGACCTGCTGCCGGTGCGCACCGCGCCGTTGTTGGAAAACGTCCGGCCGCTCGTGCCGGAGTTGCCACACGAGCTGGCCCTGCGCTTCGAGCGCGATCTGGGCGTCACCGGCTACGATGCCGCCGTCCTGTCATCGGACAAACATCTCGCCGCCTTCTTTGAGGCCGCCTGCGATCCCGCCATCGCCGGCAAGAAGGTGGCCAACTTCATCATCAATAATTTGTTAGGAACGCTCAACGAACGCGCGCTCGGCATCGCCGACTGCCCGGTGCCGCCGGTGCAACTCCGGTCCTTGTTGCTGCTGGTGGAAACCGGCACGCTGGCGGCCAGCCAGGCCAAGGAGGTGTTCGCCATTCTTTTCGACGCGCCGGCCGATGACCCCGCTGCCATCGCCGCCGCCCTCGGGTTCAAGCCCGCCGCCGCCGGCGCGCTCGAGGCGCTCGTCGAGCAGGTCATTGCCGACAACCCGGCCGAAGTCGAGTTGATCAGGGCCGGCAACGTCAAGTTGCTCAATTTCCTAACAGGCAAGGTCATGAAATCCGCCACCTCCAAACCCAATCCGAAGCAAGTGACGGATCTGCTCAGCGAGCGGTTGTTAGGGTAAGGAATGGCGCAGGCCTCAGCGCAACATGGCAACGACCTTGGTCGTGGCCTCGGCGAAGGCCTGGACATCGGCCTCCGAGTTGTAGAGGGCGAAGGAGGCGCGGGTGGTGCCGGTGATGCCGAAGCGGGCCATGAGCGGCTGGCAGCAATGATGCCCGGTGCGGACGGCGACCCCCATTTTATCTAACAACGTTCCGAGGTCATAGTGGTGGAGACCCTCGACGGCAAAGGACAGGATGCCGGCGCGGTCGGGCGGACCGTAGAAATGGATCCCGGGGATGGCGGCGAGGGCTTGCTCGGCGCAGCGGGTGAGGTGGGTCTCCAACTGGTGGATTTCATCGAGGCCGATGGCATTGACGTAATTGAGGGCGGCGGCGAGGGCGATGACGCCTTCGATGTTAGGGGTGCCGGCTTCGTATTTGAAGGGCAGGTCGTTGTAGGTGGTGTGCGCGAAGGTGACTTCCTTGATCATCTCGCCACCACCGCGCCAGGGCGGCAGCGAGTTGAGGACGTCAGCGCGGCCCCACAACACGCCGATGCCGGTGGGTGCGTACACCTTGTGGCCGGAGAATACCAAAAAATCCGCGCCCATGGCTTGGACATCGATGGCGCGATGGGGCGCGGCCTGCGCGGCATCGATGAGCACCAGGGCCCCGGCCTTTTTGGCGGCGGCGGTCATGGCCGCCACCGGGTTGATCGTGCCAAAGGCGTTGGAAATCCAGTTCAGGGCGAGGACTTTGGTGCGCCCGCCAAGCAGGGCGGTGAAGGCGGCTTGGTCGAGGGTGCCATCGTCGTGGCAGGGAATGATCTTGAGGGTGGCCCCGGTGCGCTGGCACAGCATTTGCCAGGGAACGATGTTAGAGTGATGCTCCAAGGTGGAGATGAGGATTTCATCCGCGGGGTGGATGGTGCCGGAGAGGGTGAGGATGTTGGCGACGAGGTTGATGCCATCGGTGGTGCCGGAGGTGAAAATGATTTCGTCACTGGAGGCGGCGTGGAGGTGGTCGGCCACAGATTGTCTGGCCTGTTCAAAGTTCTCGGTGGCGGCGCGGGCGAGGGAATGGGTGCCGCGGTGGATGTTGGAATTGAGCGCCTCGTAGTAATAGCGCGAGGCGTCCATCGTCGCCCGGGGTTTCTGGCTGGTGGCCGCATTGTCCAGATAGACCAAGGGACAACCGTTGACTTTGCGGTCAAGAATGGGGAAGTCGGCTTTGATGGATTCGGGGTCTAACATGGGAGGAGAAGTTATCAGTTGTCAGTTATCAGTTATTGGGAAAGAAGAAAGAAGACCGCTTCGCTGCAAGACACAAGACAGAAGAAAAGAGGAAGAGTGCGCGGATGTCTTATCTTTTGTCCGGGAGCGCGGCGGCTTCTGTCTTCACAGTCTTGCGTCTTCTTAATAGCGGTTGCCGGACTTGGGGTCAATGGTAATGGGCCATCCGGCGAACGGGTGGTTGTCCGGGGCGGGCTTGGCGGGGGACGCCCCGTAGGGCCAATTGGCCAGGGTGATGCGGCCGGCGGCGGGATCACAGGTGAGGATTGAGTAACCGACGGCGCCGGCGCCGGGGCCAGCGGGTTGGCTTTCCCTAACACACGGGTTGGCGACGGCGGCGAGGGTGATTTTATTGCCGAACGCATCGCTGAAATCGCCGGTTTCGCGGGGGGCCCCGGGCCGCGGATTGGCACCTTTGGTGGCGGGCATCCAGCGGCGTGGCCAGTGTTCGGCAGTGGCAGGAGTGGCAATCCACCATGGGCCGTCGCGATGGGTGGCCATGCCATATTGGCCGGTGGAGCCAAGGTATTGGTCCCCGGTGACGTGGAGCGCCCCGGCTTTTTTCACGATTTCGAGGGCCTGCAGGCGTTTGCCCTGGGGCCAACCGTTGCTGTTGAAGTCGGGTGCGGGTTGATCATCGGGTGGGTATTGGCCGGACTTGAGGACGGCCATGGGGATGACCTCGGCGTTGGATTTGACGGCGGCGGGGAGGGTTTGCAAGGAAGCCCACACGGTTTGGGAAAGGACAAGGCGGAGCGGAGTGGCGGGATCGGGTTTGGCGGCCCAGCGGGCCAGAAACGTTTCCTGACGCGGGCCGAGGAGTTCGGCCTTGGGGTCGTCCGGGGGAGGCGTGAGGTAATAGCTGGGGTTGCCGGGCCAGCCATTGACGATTTTCCCATCAGGGAGCAACTCGCGGGGGGCGGATTTGAATTGGCGGTCGGCGAGAATGGCCATGTCGAGCGGGCCGTATTGCCATTGGGTGAAATAGACCGAGAACAGGTTGTCGGCGGCGGTGGGGTCGATGGGGGATGGCAGGTTGCCGGTTTGGGTGGTATGGACGGTGTTGACGAACTCCGAGGCCATCTTATAGCCCCCGGCGTCTTGGGCGCTTGCGCCGTAACCCTTGGAAACATCGGCGAACTTGCCACCGCAACCCCAGAGGCTGCTGTGAAAAACGTCGTGAGCGTCCGGAAGGGTGACTGACGGGGTGTCGCGCAAGAGTTCGCGCCAGACCCAGCCGTGCATGGCGTATTTGCGGAGGTAACACAGCAGAGTGCGTTCATTCGGGCGCTGGTCCACCACGTAGGAATAGCCACCGCTGTCCTCATAAATTTGCGCGCCGAGAAAGGCGAGGACATCGGGCTTATGCGCCGTCACGTTGGCGACCAACTCGGCGTGGGGAAAGCCGGTCGAATCGTTGCCGGAGAGCGCGGCAAGGGTGACAGGCCGCCCCTTGGGCAAGGGGTGGATGGTGCCCTTGAAGGAGGCCCCGTCGAGGCTGACTTCGTAGGTATGGGCGGTGCTGAGGTCGAGGCGCCGCAGCGTGAACTTGGCGGTGCGGGTGGTGGGGTCGAGGGCGGTGGAAGAATTGGCCTTACCGTCGAGGATGAGGGCGACGTCGTGCTTTTCCGAACGGGCGAAGGGAACAGCCTGGACGAGCAAGCGGACGCTGCCGTCGTTGGAGGGGGTTTGGGTGACCCACAGGATGGGACCGAAGCCGCGCTCGGGGTGATGGGTGACTTTTTCACCGGTGACCAGCAGGTGATCAAAGGCGATGCGCAGATCTCCGCCGCGGCTTTGGGAAAGAGCGGGCGGACTGGCGGGCCGCTGTTGCGCGGCGTCTATGGCGGGCGGGAGTTTGGAAGAAACCGTGAAGGCCACCAACCCGGGCAGCCATGAGGCGTGGACATTGCAGGACAGGTTGTCGAGCAATTGCCCGGAGGAATCGGTCGCGGTGAGGGAGAGCTTGACGAGCT
The DNA here is from genome assembly GCA_903826205.1 of Akkermansiaceae bacterium. GTDB lineage: Bacteria > Verrucomicrobiota > Verrucomicrobiia > Verrucomicrobiales > Akkermansiaceae > Luteolibacter. The sequence continues at coordinate 2,056 of CAIKDP010000309.1, read as the reverse complement.
CACCGGCGGCCGGTTCGCCTTGGAGTTCGAGAGTGACCAGGCGCAAGGGCACGGGGACTTTGGGTTCGGTGCTGGCGGTGCTGCCGATGAAAAGCGTGCCATCGGAACGCACGCCGGCACTCAGGCCGACGCCGAAAACGGCCGCCTCACGAAAATCCCCGGAGGGCGCACTCAGGCCGATCTGAATCCCCGTGAAGCCTTGCAGCAGGGACTTCGGGGAAACTTGGTCGACCCGGCAACGGGCGGTGAATGGAGCGGCGGCCGGGGTCAGTTCCGCCGTGAGGGCGACGAGGTTGCGGTTGCCACCGGGGAAGATGTTTTCGATGCGACCGCCCTTGACGATCCAGTCTTCAGCGGGATTCGTCCACAACTCCGGGCAAGGCCATGGCCGGGCGATGGCTTCCTGCCACTTGGGCTCGACCGTGGCACCGTGGGCGAGCTGGGCGAAAAGAACGAGTGCTAACAAGGATCTCATGGGTGCGCCGCATCATGCAGCAGTGGCCGCCGGGCTGCAACGGTAGAATGTCGGCAAGATATATCCACCAATCCCGCATCTGACCTTGCGGTCTCGGCCGCGAGGGGCTTGAATCCCGTCCCCGCCGGCATGTACCTGCTCAAAAAAATATTTCAACTCAGGGATCACGTGAATCCCGACCATGAGAAGCCGTTCCTCGAACACTTGGAGGACCTGCGGATCATGATCACCCGGATTGTGATCACCTTGGTCATCGCGATGCTGGCGTGTTTCAGCTTTCAGGAAAAGCTCATGGAGGTGTTGCGCCGCCCGGTGGAGCAGGTGTGGATGGATCAATTGTTAGAAAAACTGCCACAAGGCAAGGATGCCGGGGTGAGGTCGGTGGATGTGGACACCTGGGAGCAGGCCAAGAAGGTGGAACACGCGGTGTTAGGTCTGGACGCGGGGGCCCGCGAGGCGTTTTTCAAGGCGCTCGGCGACGAGAATTTGCGGTTTCACGCGCAATCGGTCGAGCTGCTGCGGACGGCAATGGCCTTGCCAAAAGACAAACAGGATGGATTTGTGAGCGCGTTGGCAGAGGCGGATGATTTGAAGGCCCAGGTGCGGGCCTTGCTCAAGACGTCGCCAAGTCCGGAAATCGACAACCGGGGGAACTTGCGCTTGATGTCTGCCTTGCGACCGACCGAGACGTTCATGCTCTCGATGAAGCTGTCGTTTTTCGCGGGCATCGTGGTGTCGTTTCCGTTGTTGATGATGTTTGTGCTGCAGTTTGTGTTGCCGGGCATGCACTCCAACGAAAAACGCGTGCTGTGGCCGTCCATGACGATAGGGTTCGGCTTGTTTTTGGGCGGGGTGTTGTTTGCTTATTACGGCGTGCTGCCGCGGGCTTTGGGCTTCTTCTACGAATGGGGTGGCAAGCTCGGTGTGTCCAATGACTGGCGGATTGGCGAATACATCACCTTTGCCACGCAGTTCACGCTGCTCTTCGGCTTGTCCTTCGAGTTGCCAGTCGTGGTGATGGTGCTGGTGAAACTCGGCTTGCTCACCTATGAGACGATGTCGCGCACGCGTTCGTACGCGATTGTGGCGATTTTCGTGGCGGCGGCGATTCTGACGCCGACGCCTGACATTTTGACGATGGCGTTGATGGCCTCACCCATGCTGGTGCTCTACGAAATCTGCATCTGGCTGGCGTGGTGGGATGCCCGCAAGCAACGCAAGGCTGACGAAGCGGAAGCCAAGGAACGCAGGGAACGGCCCTCGCCGCCCTCACCAGCCGCAACCTATGAAGCCATCGAGGATGTGGCGGCTCCGGCCTGGCGCCAAGAGTATCCGGATCTGATCGCACCGGCTGCCGATGAGCAGCCCGCGGCGCCGGCAACCTCCGAGGAGACCGCGGCGCTACCCTCACTGGCACCACCCAAAGCGCCCAAAAAGCCCAGAACGCGCAAAAAGTCGGACAAGTCGGACAAGTCAGACAAGTCGGACAAGTCGGACAAGTCAGACAAGTCAGACAAGTCAGACAAGTCAGACAAGTCAGACAAGTCAGACAAGTCAGACAAGTCAGACAAGTCAGACAAG
>CAIKDP010000308.1 GCA_903826205.1 Akkermansiaceae bacterium | reverse complement strand
CCATCATCGTCTGCGGCAGTCTTGTGCCCGATCCCCTGCAAACCCTCGAGCCGGTTGCCGGCCCTAACGGACCTGCCTTGAAGAACGAAATGATGCTGCCCTCGTCGCTGGATCCGTGGGCTAGCCACGCGCTCTACGAGGCGGCCAATCTGGCCGCCAAACACCCCGGCAGCAAAGTCTGGCTGGTGAGCCTCGGGCCCAAGGCCAAATTGCAACAAGTGATGATGACCGTCGCCCAGAAAGTGCCCTTCGAACTCATCGCCCTCGACGGCCCGACCGGTGGTTTCACCGACGCCGCCGAAACCGCCGCTGCCCTCGCTGAAGCCATCAGCGCCATCCCCGGTCTCGATCTCTCCAAGTTACTGCTCTTCGGCGGTTGGGAAAGCGCCTCGCGCGGTGCCGGCGCCACCCTTCAGATCGTGGGTGAACGCCTCGGCATCACCGAGCAGTTCCAAGGCGTGGACTCCCTAACGATTGAAACCGATGGCAGCTTGCGCGTCATGGAACGTGTCGAAGGCGGCAAGCACCAGGTTTCCGTGTGCACCGCTCCGCCCGCCGTCCTCGGTTGGGCCACCGGCAACCTGCCCGAACCCCGCAACAACCCGCAAGTGGGCATGGCCAACATGCGCGGCATCATGCCCGCCCTGCAAAAGGCCAAACCCGCCGCAGTCGGCATCGGCGACATCACCTTCGCCTCGGTTTCCCTGCCCAAGCAAACCCGCGCCACCCAAGTCATCAAGGACCTCCCGCCCGAGCAAATCGCCGCCGAACTCGTCGCTTGGATCAAGGGGTGAGGGAAGTTAAGGGTTATTAGTTAGAGGTTATCAGGAATACAGCTCCGCTCCATGCCTGCCATTCTCACATGCTCATATCCCTTGATTTTCATCTTTGGTTTTCCCACTAACTTTTAACTGATAACATATAACTCTTCCTGCCCCCATGAACCTCCTCTTCCTCGCCCACACTGAAGCCGATGGCACCCTCGCCAAGTCCGCACTCGAAGCCCTCGCCGCCACCGTGCAACTCGCCGCTTCGCTTGGTACCCCGTTCCGCGTCGGCCTCATCGGTGACAACCCCGGCCCTGCCGCCGACTCCATCGCCACTTGCGGCGCCGCCGGATTTCTAACTATATCGGGTGCGGAATTCGCGCAGGCCCGCTATGCCAGCGATGCCGCCGCCGCCGAGGCCCTCATCCGCGCCGCCGAGGCCACCCTCGTCACCGCCCCGGCCAGCTCCCGCTGGAACCGCGTGCTGCCCGGCGTCGCTCACCGCCTTGGAGGCCGCGCCGACACCCACATCACCGGCCTCGATGCCGCCAATGGCCAACCGCAGGTTTCCCGTTGGTTCTATCGCCAGCGCATGGAGGCCGTCTTCACCCGCAGCACCCGCCCGTGGCTGCTCGCGCTGGAAGGCGGCATCGCCCCGGCATGGCAGGGTGCCGCCGGCGCCGCCAACGCACAAGCCGTCGTTCTAACACTCGCGGCACCGCGCACCCAGGTCACAGGCTTTGAAGCGCCCGCCTCGGACCAACAGACGATCCGTCCCGATGCCGAGTTGCTGTTTGTCACCGGTGCCGGCTGGACGAAGAAGCAGGCGGACGGCCAGGTCAAGGTTGCCGAGGCCGGGACCCTCATTCTCGACTTCCTCCGGCTCTCACGCTCCTCGTTAGGCAGCACCAAGTCCCTGGTCGATCTCGGCGGCGAAGGCCAAAGCGTCCTGCCCTTCCTCAGTCACCTCAATCAGGTCGGTCAGACTGGTTCCACTCCCCGCCATGCCAAAGGCCTGGCCACCTGCTGCCACGGCGAGGAACCCCACACCGTCGGCTGGCGCTTCATCGGTGAACGCCGCGCTATTTCGCTGGATGCCAATTGCGGCTGGTCCCGCGGCAAGGCGGACATCCTGTATGTGGCGGATGCCTTTGCGGTGATGCGGAAAGTCAACGAATTGCTGGCGTAGTCGCACAGAGTTCCTGTTGCAATATTTTTGGACGACCGTCCAAAGATATTGCAAATCGGTTAGGCGCTTGAGCGGGTGGTGTCACGGCGAATATCACCTGAGGATAATTGGAGTCACAGGGGGCACGCCCGGATTGCGGCACGGCACAGGAAGCCTGGGGATGGATGAGTCGAGGGCAATACTCAGAACCAAGTGCGCCTCAAGAATCAGCCTTGCGGGTAAAGCTCACGTCGAGCACTTTGCCCTCGTGCTTTTCCGTGTTGTGCATTTTACCGGACCACACGATCAACCCGTGCGCGGTGGATTTTTTCAAGGTGATGACCGCGCTCTGGACCTCCGCCGCGTATTCGGTCAAGACCAGCTCACCCAATGAGGTATTCTTGCCCCTGAGCTTGAAGATGACGCCGGAGTTGTCCGGGTGGTAGTAGTGGCCCGTGACATTGCCGTCGGACTGCCATGTCAGGACAAACACGGCACTGTGGACACCCACGCTGCCCACGTAGGTTTGGGCATTGCCGACGGGCGCGGACTCCTCGTAAGCGGCTTGTGACGGCGCGGATGAGCTGGTGGTGGACACACAGGAGACGAGTCCCAACGGCAACAGGATCAAGATGGCAAGGAGTTTCTGTTTCATTCAATCACGCAACAGGGATATGAGTTGTTGCGGGGCTACCTTGAGCAAGTTGACCGCGCCCTGCCAAGCACCAATTTCCGGATCTAACCGGAGAGCGACGCCCCCTCACGGCAGCTTGATGACCCTGGCGCGCAGGTGAGGGTGAGCTCCTTGACGGTGTCGTAATCACCGTTGTCCTTGAGTTGGGCGTAGAACAGCCCGCGGTTGGCAGCGACATCCGGTACCCCCTTGAAGGCGAATTCGTAGAGGGTGTCGGCACCGTCAGGGTCGGGGGCGACCGCCGGGTCGCGGTCGGCGACGCTGCGGCTGACATGACAGAAAGAGGATATAATTGACATGACTTCAGGTTTATTACGAAATAGCAACCGCGGACGCGGGAACCCTACGCAAGTATTTTTTCGGGAAGCAATTCTCCGCCGCGAGTCATACGCCCAATCCTCCTCCAACATGCCCACCGGTACCCCCATGAGCCCTCAACCGCAGGCGGTTGCCCTCTCCAAGGTTTTTCTCGGCATCGTGGTTTTTGTGTGTGGTGCCGTGGTCATGATGTTCGAGTTGCTCGGTTCGCGCGTGCTGGCCCCGTATTCCGGCACTTCCCTCTATGTGTGGACCAATATCATCGGCGTCATCCTCGGCAGTCTTTCGTTAGGCTATTGGCTGGGCGGCCGCCTGACCGACCGTTATCCCCGCCCGCTGGGGCTGTTCCTCATCATCCTGGCCGCGGCGCTGCTGGTCATGCTCGTCAATGTCTTGAAAACCCCGTTCCTCTCCGCCTTGTCAACCCGCGTCGTCGACCCGCGCTGGGCGTCGTTGGTGGCATCGCTCGGGTTGTTTTCCCTCCCGGGAATTCTGTTAGGAATGGTCTCGCCCTATGCCGTGCGCCTGGCGCAGGACAGCCCCGAGCACTTGGGCCGCACAGTCGGCTCGCTCTACGCGCTGTCCACGGCAGGCAGCATAGCCGGCACGTTTCTGGCAGGGTTTGTCCTCATCCCGATGCAGGGCACGACCGGCCTGTTGACCATCCTCGCGGCGTGCCTGGCCGTGGCAGCCCTGCTGGTGCTGGTTGCCGCGCGCCCTGACAAATCCCAGGTTCTGCCGATGCTGGCGGTGGCCGCCACCTTTGGTTTGCTCCAGATGTGGGTCAACCCGGACCTCACGGTGGTCGAATCCGAATACAACAGCATCCGTATCTATGAATCGGTGGACGCCGCCACTCAGCGCGGCATGCGCGTGCTGGAACTCAACAATTACGTCAATTCCGGCATGTATCTGGACAATGGCGATCCGGCATTCGACTATCTGGAGTTTTTCCGCTTGCCGGAACATTTTGTTCCCGGCTTCAACAAGGCGCTCATCTTTGGTGCCGGCGCGTATTCGTTCCCGAAATATTTCCTCGCCCATTATCCCCAGGCCAGTCTCGACGTGGTTGAGATCGACCCGCGACTCACCGCGCTGGCAAGAGAACATTTCCGTCTCCGCGACGACCCCCATATGCGCATCTTCCACGAAGATGGGCGCACCTATATCAACCGTTGCCGCGAACTCTATGAGGTGGTCTATTTCGATGTCTTCAGGTCCATGTATTCCGTCCCCGACCACCTGACCACGCTGGAGTGCGCGCAACAGGTGAGCCGCTGTCTAACCGACAATGGCGTCGCGGTATACAATGTGCTTGGATCCTTGGAAGGTCCGTCATCGCGCTTCATTCAGGCGGAAATCATGACCCTCAAGCAGGTCTTTCCTTTTCTCTATGTGTTTCCCGTCGACGACGGCCAGGACAAATTGACGACCCAGAACATCATCCTGGTGGCTGCTAAAAAGCCCCTCACATCCCTCACCAACAAGGACGCGCCATTGGACCGCATGCTCGCCACTTCACTCATCCCCGAAGAATTAACCTACCATGCACGGGTCTTCACCGATGATTTCTTTCCCGCCAATTCGTTCCTCGACGCGTATTGATCAGCTAACCAGGATCGCGTTCTCGGGACACACCTCGCGGCAGGCGTTACAACGGGTGCAGAGGTCGTCGAGGATGACATGCTTCTGATAGGGGACCATCGGGATGGCGCTGACCGGGCAATGTTGGGCGCAGAGCGTGCAACCGATGCAGGCGTCGGTGATGGAGTAGGTGATGAGGTCGCGGCACTTGCCGGCCGGACAACGGCCGTGGAGATGGGCCTCGAATTCCTCGCGGAAAAACCGCAGCGACGAGAGCACCGGGTTGGGCGCGGTCTTGCCCAACCCGCACAGGCTGGCGCGGCGCACCATGTCGGAGAGCGTCTCCAGATCGGTTAGATCGTGAGCCTTGGCCTTGCCTTTGCAGAGGCGCTCGAGGATATCGAGCATGCGGCGCGTGCCGACCCGGCAGAACGTGCACTTGCCGCACGACTCGCACTGGCAGAACTCGAGGAAATAGCGCGCCATCTGCACCATGCAGTCGTTGGAGTCGAGCACGATCAGGCCGCCGGAGCCCATGATGGCGCCCACCTCGGTTAGAGATTCGTAGTCAATGGGCGTGTCGGCGAGGGCGGCCGGGACGCAACCGCCGGACGGGCCTCCGACGAGCACCGCCTTGAACGGCGAGCCGTCGGGCGTGCCACCGCCGATGTCCTTGACGACCTCGCGGATAGTGATGCCCATGGGCACCTCGATGAGACCACCGCGGGCGACCTTGCCGGCAAGCGCGAACACCTTGGTGCCCTTGCTGGTCGCACTGCCAATGGCGGCAAAAGCCCCGCTGCCATGGCGTAAAATCCACGGCACGTTGGCATAGGTTTCGACGTTGTTGATCAGGGTCGGCCTGCCGTGGTAGCCCTGTTCGGCGGGATAGGGCGGCTTGAGCCGCGGAATGCCGCGCCGGCCTTCCATTGATTCCAACATCGCGGTTTCCTCACCACACACAAACGCCCCAGCGCCCTCGAACACCTCGAGGTCAAAGGTGAAGCCTGAGCCAAAAATGTTGGGACCGAGCACGCCGCGCTCCTTGCACACGCGCAGCGCCTCGCGCAAGCGCCTGACGGCCGATGGATACTCGGCCCGCACATAGATGAAGCCCATGCCCGCGCCCACCGCGAAGGCGGCGATGGCCATGCCCTCAATCACCCGATAGGGAAACGACTCCATCAACATCCGGTCCATGAACGCGCCGGGATCGCCCTCGTCGCCATTGCAGATGACGAATTTTTCTTCAGAGGCCATCCCCTGCACCACCCGCCATTTGCGGGCGGTGGGAAATCCCGCGCCACCGCGGCCACGCAGGCCGCTGTGGTCGATCACGTCAATGACCTCCAGCTGTGTTAGACCGCCAAGACACCTGCGCAGGCCTTCAAATCCATCGTGGGCAAGGTATTCATCAAGGCTGAGCGGGTCGAGCTTGCCGTAATGCTCGGTGGCGATATGCATCTGGCGGCCGAAAAACGCGCTCACCCGCGGGCTCGGGTTGTCGGCGGAGCGGCCCGCGCCGATTTGGAGATTGCGGGTTTCGCCGGACAACCAGTCGAGGGCGGCGGTTGCGCCGCGGCGCAGCCACGGCACGATGCCGCGCGGCTTGAAAAACCTGCCGAGCAAGGCCTCGACGCGCTCCGGATGAATGCCGGAAAATTGGACTGGCGCCTGCCCGGGGCGGGCGATCTCTATCAATGGTGTGCGGTCGCACATCACGACGCAGCCGACGCGTTTGATGGTGGCATTGAGGTGGCCGCGCGCCACGGCGGCTTGCAATGCCTCATGGGTCTTGCCGCAACCGCGGGCGATGCAGCAGGAATCCAGGCAGATACGGATTTCACCTGCGGCCGTGGCGGATGGCGGCGGGGCTGCCGGGATGCGGCGCTTGCGGCGCTTGCGCTCGCGTTCCTCGTTGCGCAGAAATTCATCCAACATTTCCGGCGCCTTCTCGCGCGTCAGGTGGGCGTAACTGGACTCATTGATTTGCACCACCGGTGCCAGCGTGCAACACCCGACGCAGAACACCTTCTCAACCGTGAACTTTCCGTTAGAATCGGTATCCTCGCCCTCGTCGAGGTGAAGGTGTTTGCACAACGACTCGTGGATGTCCTCCGCGCCGTGGATGTGGCAGGCGGTGCCGTCGCAAACCTTGACGTGGTGTTGGCCCATCGGCCGGTGCCTGAACTGCGCGTAAAACGTCGCGACCCCGGCCAGCGTGGCCGGGGGAATGCCGGTGAGTTCGCAGACCCGGCGCAACGCCGCATCCGGGAGATACCGGTAGTGGACTTGCAGCGCCTGCAGAATGGGAATGGCCTGTTCATGATTGCCGCCAAGACGTTTGACAACCTCATCGACGTAGCTCAGGTCGAGGTCTGTGGCCATCGGGGGCGCGGTCTGTTGCTTACTTGCCATCCTTGGTGCCGATGCAGAAGAGGTGTTTTTTGCCGCGCAGATAGATGCGGCCCGGGGCGAATGCGGGCGAGGCGCCAGTGGCTTCTCCCAGGGCGCAGCGGCCGGTTTCCTTGAAACCGTCGTTGCCGCCCTCGCCGATGATTGTGACCCCCGTGGCTGTTAGAAGGTGCAGCCGCCCGTTAACCAGACTTGGCGAGGCCTGGAACTTGGCCTTGGTGTCGAGTTCCCACAAATGCTTGCCGGTGAGCGCGTCGAAGGCGTGGAAATTTCCAAACACGAGCGTGTAGATCCGTGGTCCGTCGCAGAGCAGGCTGCACATGTCGGGCAGGCCGGCATCTTCCTGCTTCCATGCGATCTTGCTGTCGGTGACGTCCCCGGATCCATCGGGCTGGATGCCGGCAATGCAGGTTTGGTCACAGGCAACATAGACGAGGTCGTTGGCATAGACCGGCGAGGTGGCCACATCCCCCTTCATGCATTTCGCCTGCCAGAGTTCCTTGCCGGTGGCTGGATCGTAGGCAATCACCAACGGATCGGCCGATGTGATGATCTGCTCAACACCCTGATGCTTGATGAGAATCGGCGAGACCCACGAGTTGGCCACTTTGCGCGGCGTCGACCACACCGGCTCGCCTGTGCCGGCGTCCAGCGCCATGATTTGCGACTTGCCGGCTTTGGCGTCGGCTTGATCATAAACGACGATCACGCGGTTGTGCCAAAGCGTGAGGGATGCGGCATGGCCATAGGCGTTTTCCGGCGTGCCTAGGTTGCGGGCCCACAGCCGCTTGCCTTCGGCGCTGAAGCCGGCAACGTCGCCATTGGCGAAAATCGCGAACACGCGGCGGCCGTCGGTGGCCGCGGTGGAGGCCGCAAATCCGGTGTCCTCCATCACTTCCGGCGCTTCGGCACTATCGCTCTGCGGCACGCTCACCGGCTCTTTCCATAACATCGCGCCACTAACCACATCGAAGCAATAGACCTCGCGGCGCTTGGCGGTGGCTCCTGTTAGATAAACCCTGTCGCCCCAGACGACGGGCGAGCTCTCCCCGGGCAGGCCGATTTCAGTTTTCCACAAAACATTCTTGCCGGACTCGCCGTCCCAGGATTCCGGCAGGTTAGGCAGGGTGGTGATGCCTGAGCCGTTAGGCCCGCGGAAATACGGCCAGTTGCTAGCCAAGTCCCCGTCGCCCGGAAACCAACCGGGGTCGATGGCCGCGCCGCCGGCAACGGACGTGGGAATGGCGTCGGCCTTGATAGACAGGTCACCCTGCCACTGGCGGGCGGTGTCCCAAAAAAGGGCGAGGGTCAGCCCGGCGAGCGCGAGGGCGGTGCCGGTCACCGCCTTGGCGGCGAGCGCCGCGCCGCGCACCGGATTCTCCGGACGCGATGAAATGGCAGGCAAGGCAAACGGCGGGCGGCGCAGGTGCCGGGCGAGCTTCAAGGCGGCCAGAAAAAGCGCCGCCGATCCTAACAGAATCCATCCACCGCGGCTGGCGAGCGCCTCACGGCGGAAATAATCCTTGCGGAGTTGTTGGTCGAGATCGCGGATTTGTTGTTTGAGTGGCTCGCTTTTCGGGTCGGCGCGCAAGGCGGTCTTGAGCGGTGCCAACTCGCGGGCCTCCACCAGGCGGACCTTGCCGTTGCCGGGGCCACGATAGAGATGGAATGTGTTGACGATGAGCAAGCCGCCGAGAATGAACGAAAACATCCCCGCAATGAGCGCGATCCGCGAACAGGCCCGCGCCCAGATCATTCGCGGCGCAACGGGATCGGGTGTCTTGATCCAGTCACCCGCCTTCTCGCTGTTATCAGCCATTGGGCTCTCCTTTCGCGGGTGCTGGCACAGGGAGGGAAGACAGTGGCTGGAAGCCGCAGCTACGTTTCGCGGGTTCTGGCACAGGGAGGGAAGACAGCGGCTGGAAGCCGCAGCTACGTTTCGCGGGTGCTGGCACCGGGAGGGAAGACAGCGGCTGGAAGCCGCAGCTACGTTTCGCGGGTGCTGG
>CAIKDP010000307.1 GCA_903826205.1 Akkermansiaceae bacterium | reverse complement strand
GGAATGACGGCAATTTCTGGTATGAGCAGCGCAGCGATGTCGGTCCGCCGGCCTTCGAGAAGAATTTCGAGGACCGCCTGCGCGATCTGATGGACAAGTATCATCCCGACCTCTACTACACCGATGGTGGCATTCCCTTCAAACAGGCGGGGCTCAACGTGCTCGCCCATTTCTACAATGCCAACCAGCAATGGAACAACGGCAAGCTGCAGGCTGTGGCGACCATCAAGCTCGACTGGGTCCCCAATGTCGCCATCCAGAATTATGAATTCGGCTATCCCGAGAGCGTCCAGCATTACCCGTGGCAGTCGGACAAGACCATGGGTGCAGACTGGTATTGGATCCGCAATGCCACCGACCGCTACATGTCTTCGGGCAATGCCATCCGCATGCTGGTCGATACCGTCAGCAAGGGCGGCAACCTGCTCTTGAACGTGCCGCTCACGCCCGAGGGCGAGTTGGAGCCGACTACCCTCACCTTTCTAACGGAGATGGGGAAATGCCTCGACATCATCGGTGAGTCCATCTTTGCCACCCGCTGCTGGATGACCGCCACGGACGGCGACGGCATCCGCTTCACCCGCAGCAAGGACAACACCGTCCTGTATGTCATCAACCTGGGATGGTCCAACGATCAGGTCGGGGTCAGGGCGCTCGGCTCATCGCGCATCGACCTGACAACGCTGACCGGCGTTTCGCTGTTAGGGTCATCCGAGAAGCTGACCTACAGCCAGGACGCGGGAGGGCTCACCATCAAGGTCGGCAAGGCACCGTTCGAGTCGCCGGCGTATGCGTTCAAGCTGACCTTCAGTGGCCAGATTCCCAAACTCAAGTAAGCCTATCACAAACAAGAAACACACATGAAAACAAAACAAGTGAGCATCGCCATCGGGCTGTTGGCCCTCGGCACGGCCGGGTCCTCACTCAACGCGGCGGACAAGCTCAAAGTCCTGATCATTGACGGCCAGAGCAACCACAACTGGAAGATCTGCACGCCGGCAATCAAGGCGGTCCTCGAGCAATGCGGGCGCTTTGCCGTGGACGTTTCCACCACGCCGCCCCAGACCTCGGGACCCGATCAGTGGCAGGACTGGCACCCGAAGTTCGCCGACTACGCCGCAATTGTCGGCAACTACAACGGCCAGAACTGGCCGGATGCGGTTAGAAAAGAGTTTGTCCAATATGTCGGTAACGGTGGCGGGTTGGACATCGTCCACGCCGCCAACAATGCGTTCGGCGATTGGCTCGAATACAACGTCGCCGAACCGGACGCCGTGGTTTGAGATGTCCAAATCCTTTTGCACCGCCCATTTCCACGCCTTGCCCTCATCGGCGAAGGATTGGTACATCCGCCTTGGCTTGCCGTCCATCTCGACGGAGAACCAATCGCTCCCTCCGCCAAACCCAAAATGGAGATTGACATGGGGGTGGAATTTGCTAGTGAGGGATCCCTTATGAAAATCAAATCCTATATTGTGGAGTTTATCGGGACCTTTTTTCTGGTTTTCACCGTGTGTGTGGCGGCGGTGTTCGGGACGGCGGGGGCCATGGCGCCGCTGGCGATCGGTCTGGTGCTGGGCATCATGATTTACGCTGGTGGTCATCTATCCGGCGGTCATTTCAATCCGGCGGTCACCTTGGGTGTGTGCCTGCGTGGCAAGTGTTGCATCAAGGATCTGCCATTTTATTGGCTGGCGCAAGGGGTGGCGGCGGTGGTGGCGGTACAAGTCGCCTATGCGCTGATTCCCGGCGGCACTGTGGAAATGGCCAAGCTGGATGGCAAGCTGGTGCCGGTGCTTATCGCAGAGTTTCTGTTCACCTTCGCGTTGGTCTGGACGGTGCTCAACACCGCCACGGCCAAGGGCACGGCAGGCAATTCCTTCTATGGGTTGGCCATCGGCGGCATCGTGATTGTGGGCGCATTCACCGTGGGCTCCATCTCGCTGGGGGCGTTCAATCCGGCGGTGGCCACAGGCCTGGCCGTCATCGGCAAGCTGCCGGTGGCGATGTTGGGCGCTTACATCGCCATTCAACTGGCTGCCGGCGTGGTGGCGGCGGTGGCCTTCAAGCTGCTGGCAGGCCCGCAGGACTGATTGATGTTAGAGCTTGCGGCTGTCGGTGAGCGTGGCTCTGACATCGCCGATGAAGACGGCGGCGCGGATTTCGATAGGGATGCGCTTGTCATCGTCGCTGAGCCAGAGGGTGGCGCTGCGTTTGAGTTTTTTGTAGGGCATCAGTTCCAAGGTGGTGCGGTTGATTTTTTGCATGGCGACGCTGAGGTTGATGGCCTTGCGGCCGTCGTGGAGTTCGCTGCCATTGGATTGGACGCGCAGCAGATAGGGGGTGTTGAACGGGAGCACCACGAGTGTGATGCGCTCGCCGGCCTTGAGCGGTTGGCTGCGGACAAAGAGCATCGCGGAGAATATGTCATGCACCGTGTTGAACTTGAATGCGGCTGATTTCAGCGTGGCCTTGCCTGACTTGAGGTTTTGGCAGAATTCGTTGGATTCCACCCGCGCGGGCTGGTAGCGGGTGGTGGTGGTCACGGTTTCCTTGGCATCGGTTTCAACCGCCCGGAAATACCACGGGGTGAGTGAGTCGAGGTGCAGTTCGGACCAGAAATCATAGCGAAAGGGGAACAGGCCTGCGGCAAACCCCTGGCTCATGCCGATGGAATGGATGACGTAGGCCCCGGACTTTTTCGCCGCACGTGGCGCGAACTCAAGGTTCACCTTGCCGGCATGGAGGGTACCTTTCCAACTGAGGTCAAAATCCAAGGCCATGGGTGGGAGCTTGGGGTGAGGGCCGAGGGTGGCGGGTGTGAGTTCCGCCGTCCACGCCGGATCCGTGGCGGCACCGGCGCTGGTGACGCCCATGACACCGACAAGTGCGAAGCAACGCAGGAAATGTGGCCACATCATGACAGGGGTCCCACATGAGACTCGTTTGTGTCCATCCTTCAACATGTGTAGAGGAGATGAAGGGTCACATAGACTGCGGCCGCGGCCACAAACATGAGCGCGAGGGCGTATTTGGCAACGAAGGCGGCCGCCTCGCCAAGCCCCGCTCGTGGCTCGGCGCTGAGATGGGGGTCGAGCGCCAGCGGTGCCGCGCAGGCGGTCGCGACCGCCGGGGCCAGGATGACCCCGGCAATGACGATCCATTCGGCGTAGATGCGTGACTCGTCGATTCTGCCGCAAAAAAACAGCGCGGCAAGTTGGAAGGCCAACACGGGAATCAGGCGTTTGCTAACGGCCGGCAAGTGACGGTGCAAGGCCATCAGCAGCAGCGGGACAAACCCGAGCAGGGCGCACCATAGCGCCACGTTGGCCGGGTTCATCAGCCAGCCGATGTTTTCATCGATGATCCATTGGCCTTTTTCTATCAACGGGAGTGACGAGCCATAGGAGTTGGGATGGTCGCGGGTGAGATAAAGCGCGAGCATGCGCGGGATCACGTAGGCAAGCGAGACCATGGCCGTGGTCTTGACAAAGGCGGCGGCGGGCAGACGGTCCCACCACAGGAGGATCCATGCCACTGGCAGCAGGATCGCGGTTTCCCGGTTGAGCGTGGCGAATGGCAGCAACATGACAAGTGCCGCAGCCTTGCGGCGCAGCGCAAACCCAAGGCCCCAGGCAATGAAGGCAATGGATGTCATGTCATATGGGAAAAAGATGGTCGGATATTCCGCCGCGATGAAGATGGCGGGTGCGAGCATCAGGGGAATCGCCAGGGAGCCGAGCCACGCCATCGGCGAGGGGACCAGCGCGCGCAACGCGTAGCGGACGCCGGATAGAAATGCCAAGAACCCGAGCGCATCGATCAGCATATACGCCTGCCGACCCGTTAGCCAAGCGCTGGCATGCAGCGGCCATGCGAGACATGGCGCCAGCAGGCGGGCTGCGAATGGCATCGGTGCGTTGAACGCCGAAAAATGTTCGAGCGTGCCATGTGGCGGCATGCAGACGCGCGTCCGCAGCACCGCCCACGCCGCCGTGATGAGCAGATCCCAAAGGACGATGCGCCACCACCTGCAAGCGCCTGCGTTTTCAGTGGCGTGGCTCCGGGGTGCTGAAGTGCGAGAGCGATTCATGAGGTAAGCCAAGGGTTCAGTCGGGAATTCGTTGCAACACCGCGAGTAGCGAAACACCTAACGGGGCAGGCAGCAAGCCGCAACAAGCCGGGCGCACCATCAGCGTGTGGAGCATCCGATTCAGGAGTTGCGGGGGAATGGCGTCTTCCACGCGCTTGCCACCGTCGCTTGCAGGCCACATCCGCCGATACCAGCGAACCAAGGCGATGGGCGGCAGCATCAGCGAATTAAAGTAGGAACACCTCAGGATGCGCGCACCGGGTTGCTCCAGGAGTTGACGCAGGCTGCGCCGGGTGTAACGGCGGCGATGGTGTAAGGTTACGTCCCAATCACTCCAAAGCCACTGCAGTGCCGGCACGGTGATGACGATGAGTCCGCCAGGGCGCGTCAATCGGATCATCTCTTGCAGCGCGCCCACATCGTCGTCCAGATGTTCCAGAACATCCATGAGAGTCACGGCAGTGGCGACTCCACTGGGCAGGTCAACGGCATTGAGACCGGACTTCAGCATACGCCCGCCGGCCGCTGCCACCCGCGCACTGGCCAGCGCAAGGCTCTCATCGTGATCGTCAATGGCCAGTACGCGGCAGCGGGCGGCCATCTCCACCGCCCAGGTGCCGGTGCCTGCGCCACCATCGATGAGCAGATCCTCCGGCGTCAGCCGGAGGTAATGGTCGATCCAGTACCTGACGATGTCGCGTTTGCCACGGTAGAACCAGTGGGTTTCGTCGATCTGCCGCAGCCTGTCGTATTCTTCAGGTTGCATATCTATGGCGGGGTTGGCGTGTGATCCGGCGTGTCCACAGCGGGAGCAGCCTCCTTGATGCGATTGATGATATAGCCGGGACGGGCCTTGAGTTCATCATAAATGCGCGCGACGTATTCCCCGATCACGCCGATGCCGACAAGGTTGATTCCGCTGAACAGGAGGATAGTGAACATCTGCGACGTTAGAGCGGATAGAGGATTGCCCGAACGGAGTTTTTGATAGAGGACGAATATGGCAAGGGCGAAACAGCAGAGCAGGGCAAGCCCGCCGAGGGCCCGAAAAATGAATATGGGAAAATAGGAGAACGAAAAGACGGCATTCATTGACAGCCGCCATAAGCCACGAAGGCCAACGCGCGAACGCCGGTCGTGCCGGGCCCGGCGCGACACCGGCACGCCGGTCTGTCTGAAACCCGCCCATGCGCGCAATCCGGGCAGAAAGCGATTGCGTTCGGGCATGGAGCGGAGCACATCGACGAGTCGCCTGTCCATCAGCGAGAATGTGCCGGCATTGCGAGGGATGGTGATGTCGCTGATGGCTTGCACCAGGCGGTAGAATCCGGCTATGGCCATGCGGACCGGCAGGGATTCCCGGCGTGAAGTCCGAATCGCGTAAACCGCATCATAGCCATCGAGCCAATTTTCCAGAAATGCGCGGAAGGCGGCGGGGTCGTCCTGGAGGTCGGAGTCCATCAGGATGACGGCTGCGCCGCGGGCATTGTCGAGGCCAGCGGAAATCGCAGGACCATGCCCGAAGTTGCGGCAGAGGTGGATGATCTTCAAGCTGCCAGTGGACTTGCTGGCAAGCTCGTCGAGCAATTCTTCAGTGCCATCGGTGCTTCCATCGTCGACCAGGACAATTTCCCAGATGATTTTGGGAGAGAGCGCCGTGAGGGCTTGCTCTATCTCCGTTACGAAGGTGGGCAAAATGGCGGCTTCGTTATAGACGGGCGCTACAACTGAGATCAAAGGGGGGGGCACCACGGGTCGTCTTGTCATATATGATTCCTTCCTGCCAAACGTGCGCTCAGCGTCGCATCATCAGTTCATATCTGCCGATGACCTTGACGGTTTGAAAGTTTTCATTGATGGCCCTGACCAACGGGAGATGATCGAAGGGACGGCCCTGAGTCCAGATTTCAGCCAGTCGGCGATTCCGCACCGCCATCACGCCGCGGTGTTGGCTTGCAGCATCCCAAATGCGTTGCTGGCTGTGTTCATCCAACGAGAACATCCATGCGGTGAAATTCAAGCCGGTGGGTGGCTCCTTCCGCGCCCAGAAATAGAGGCTGTTGAAACCCGGGAGCGTGAGAAAGGTTTCAACCTCGGGACGGGCGAGCGAGTTGACCAACTCATGGTACAGGCTGACTTCATCGCATGGCAGGCGGATGCGTGAGGCCCCGGGCAGATCGAGTGGTGTGTATGAGAGGTAATCCCAGCGTGCTTGCAGTGTCAGGATGGCGAACCCGTAGAGGATGGAGAAAGCCACGATTCCGCCGGCTGCATTGGGTAGCCAACGCAATGAGATGATATCTGACATGCGGGGCATGAGTGCTTGAAGCGCATCCGCCAAGCACACGGTGCCGATCACCGGCAGCAGGGCGGTCGCAAAGACAAGCTGGCTGTGTGGTACTGGATAGGCGACGAGGGATTGCATGACGGCTGTGGTCATGAGGGCGAGTCGCGCCATGTGATGTGCGGGATTGGCTGCCGCCGGGACGGCCACCAACCAAACCAACGGGAGTGCCCAGAATGCCGGAAGTTTCTCTTGAAGCGGAATGGCCGACCTCAGGGGGCTGAAATATGCGAGCACAACGACACCGAACAGAATTTTTGTGAGGGCCAGAGTGAGATGAAATGAGCGGCAGTCGGTGAATGACTTTTGCGCCCATAGAAACCCACAGCAGCCTGCAAGGCCGCCAAGAGCAAGGAGCACGCCACCTGCATTCGCGTGGCATGGGGCAAAGTAGATGGAGGACTGTGTGAGTGCGCCCAAGAACAGGCCGTTTAACAAGCCGTGCATGGATGTTCCGCGCAGTACGACCACCAGGATGACCGCGGCCATGGTCGCCACGCCACAGAGCGTTGCCAACATCCATGTACGACGCTCCATCCCAAGTCCCGGCCGGTTGGCCCGCACGCTCAGGACCACGCCGGCTATGGATAGGGTCACGAGTGCGGTGAAGTAGAAGAGGGGGAACCCGTAGGGTTGGAACCACACCAGAGTAACGGCGGCACATCCCGCCAACCCCAGCACGCGCGGGACGGCTTGTTCCGACCGGGTCATGAACGCGGCCACGACGCAACACACCAGCAATCCAAGGATAAGGACGCTGGGGATTGACATGGCAAGCTGTGTCAAGCGTGAGTGCATGAGTGCCACTGGCAAAGCGATCATGGCCGCGCCGAGTGCCGCTTGGAGTCGGACAGGGAAGACTCCGCCGGTTCCTGCCGCGAGTACCATGACGCTCGGCAGGAGCACGTAGACACCCACGTTGATCTTGGTCAAAAGCAACAAGCCGAGGATGCCCCCCAAGGCAAGCGCGAAGACGGCTCGTGGAAGCCGATCCATAAACACAAACAACGCTACGGTCGCCGCAACCAAAACATAGGCGAGTGACTCCGGGTGACCGGGTGCGCCTGAGAATGCCCTGAGATGGTGGACGCTCAGAATCAGGGCCAGCAAGGCCAGTAGCCTGCTGGAGGTGAGCTTATAGGCAATCGTGGTATTGAGCATGGCGCCCGCCAGCCACAGCGCGATTGTTAGTATCCTGATATTGTCGTGGCAAAGGGGAATGCCAGTGGGGACGAAGACCAGCCAGTTGAAGACATGGAAAAAGGGTTGGTAGCAAGAGAAGACGTCATCGTAAAGCGCGCCCCCATGGAAGAAGAATTTGTGGGAAATGAGTATAAACCCCTCGTCGTCCACAGGCGGGCCCAAGCCGAACATCGAGAAGATGGTATAGTAGGCATAACATACGGAGAGCGTAATTCCCACGAGTAACACCAGGAGCGAGACGGCCGCCCTTGCCCTCGTTTGCCGATTGCGACACGGCGCGGCGTCCGGTTGCGGATGGAACGGTTGGTTATCCATCAGAGAGGGGTCTATCAATAATCTGGCGGTGTGTGGGCTCCAGGTTGTCGGGCTGGCTCACTCACATTGGAAAGCCAGGATGGCTTCGATCACGCGCTCCTGCTCAGTTTCAGCCAGGGAATTGTAGAACGGCAAGCGCAGCAAGAGGTCGCTCACGGTTTCGGTTACCGGGCAGTCATGGTGCCTGCCATCCCAGCGGGCGGCAAACTCCGACAAATGAAGCGGCAGATAATGAAACACCGCCAGAATGCCGGAGGCCATGAGGTGGGCGATCAGGGCCGTGCGTGCCCGGGGCGACGGCAGCAGCAGATAATACATGTGAAATGCCTGCTCGCAATGGTCCGGTATGAAAGGCTGTCGCACGCCATTGCGCAGGCACCACGCGGCAAGTTCCGCATGGTAGCGCTGCCAGATGCTGCGGCGTTTGGCCTGGATTGTCTGCCAGACCTCGAGTTGTGCGTAGAGGAATGCCGCCAGCACGTCGCTCATCAAGTAGCTGGATCCGATGTCAACCCATGAATACTTGTCCACCTGGCCGCGGAAAAACCGGCTGCGGTTGGTGCCTTTTTCGCGAATGATTTCCGCGCGATCGACGAAGCGTGCGTCGTTTATCAAGATGGCGCCGCCTTCGCCGCAGGTGATATTTTTGGTTTCGTGAAAACTCTGGGCGGCGAGGTTGCCGAAGGAACCGAGCCAGCGGCCCTTGTATTTGCCAAACAATCCGTGGGCATTGTCCTCCACCACGGCGACACCATGGCGTCGGGCAATCTCCATGATGGGATCCAATTCGCAGCCAACCCCGGCGTAATGCACCAGGACAATGGCCTTGGTATGCGGGGTGATGAGAGCCTCCAACATGGATTCATCCAGATTCAGGGTGTCAGGCCGCACGTCGCAAAACACCGGCCTTGCCCCGCGCAGCACGAAGGCATTGACCGTGGAGACAAAGGTGAAGGAAGGCACGATCACCTCATCGCCCGGTTGGACATCCAGCAACAGGGCCGTCATTTCCAGCGCGTGGGTGCAGGAAGTGGTGACCAGTGCGCGCGGCACCCCGAGCGTTTGTTCCAATAGTGCCTGACATTTCTTGGAAAATGTCTGATCACCTGCGATCTGCCCGATGGTGATTGTCTGGAAAATGTATTCCAGCTCGCGGCCACAGAGCGAGGAGCGATTGAAGGGGATGGTGATGTTCATGGTGGTGTCAATACCCATATCTCATGCCAGTGTTTGGAACAGCGTTTCATCCGCGCGGGATGAAATAGACAACAGTTTCATGCAGCCCCTCGGTGTAATGCCGCAAATATACCGAGTAATCGTCGCGCATGGCGAGGACTTGCTCCGGGATTTTCCAGAGATCATCGAATTTGTGATAACAGCAAATGGCCAGCTTGGGATGATCCTGCAATATATGCGCCCTGGCTCCCGTCAACGCCGCGCCTTCCGCGCCTTCGATGTCCATCTTGATCAGCGAGACGGGCTCCGCGACCACGTTGTCGATGGCAGCCACGGATATTATAACATCGCCGGTCTCACTCACCATGCTCGCGGAGCCGCCACCCGAACTGAAACGCAGCGTTTTGTTGGATTCGGCCAAGCCAAGCGCGTGGAAATGGATGTCGCGCTGGAGCGACAGGTTGCTGCGGGCCAGGGCAAGGTTGGCTAGATCCGGTTCAAAGAGGTGAACGGCCCCGTAGTCCGGACAGTTCCTGATGAAATCGGCGGTCGTTTGCCCGTCGAATCCGCCAGCATCGACAAACACATCGCCCGGCTGCAAATCAAGAAAACCCTCGAAATACTGCCGGTCCTGTGCATTCTCGAAGCCAAGCATGTGGGTCAGATCCCCTGAATACCGGAAATTCAAGAGGTGCTCAAGCACGCGCCTGGATTCCGCATCCTCCATGCGCTCATGAAGCGATTGATAGATTGGGAGGTGCGTTTCAATGTCCTCCCTGGAATCGGTTAGGAAGCCGATGTCCGGCAGTGGCAACCCGGAATAATTTTTGAATTTGAAATAATCCAGGCCGAGCAGGCCGTGTGATGTCAGATTGGCGAGTGCGGTCAGAGGCACCACGAAGATGACGGCTGAGACCACCAGGCTGCCACGCGGCACCTGATCCATTTTGAGAATCGGCTTGCCCAGGAATCCGGTGTCATGGGTGAAGTCGTCGATAAAGCCATCGATCTCGACACACTTGGCGATACTGGCGGCATACGAGTTGCGTCCCAGGACATAGCGCGGCGCGGACGTCCGGCTTAGGAAGCGGGCGCAGAATTCCGCCGCGAGCGGGTCATGTCTTTCCGGGTGCAGGGTTAGCATGATAGGTGTGTCTGATGTTCAAACCATGGTGGTGGCAACGGTTTGCCAGCAATTGCCTTGAGCCGAGAGAGCCATGGCCTCCAGCATCTCCAAGCCCTCTTTTGCCACGCTGGCCGGGAATACCCAGGGTGATGTGTAGCGGCCCGTTTGTTTATACTCCAACAAACTATCCGCCAGATCGTGATAATGGTTGGCATAGGCCTCGATAAACCCCGCCGGATGTCCGGACTTGAACCGGTTGTAGCGCTGCTGGTCGGCCAGTTCCACGCCGGACGCGCGATCGATGATTTCCCTCCTGCCATGGACATCATTGAAAACCAAGTCCTCGGGTTGCAGTTGGAACCATTCCGCGCTGCCCTTCTCACCATAGGCCCTGACGCGCAGGCCGTTGCGATGACCGAGGGCCATTTTGCTATACCAAATCTGGCTGCGGAGGTTGCCGGTGTAACGCGCCAGGCACATGACGTTGTCCTTGATGTTGTTGAAAAAGCCATAGCTCGCCTGGTCGGCAATCACCTGGAGCGGCTTTTGGCCGCTTAGAAAATAGATCATCTGATGGAGATGAACCCCGAGGTCAAGGCAGATGGAGGGAATGGCGCCATCTTGCAGGCGCCAGGCCTGGGGTTGGGGTGGTTGGTCAAGTTGACTGAGCCGGGCAAACCCTTCCTGCGGCATTTCGATCTGCACGAGGTGGAGTTTTCCCAGTTTGCCCGCAGCGATCATCTGCCTGAGTTCGCGCAACATGGGATAGCCGGTGTAGTTGTAGGTCACCGCGAAAAACCCCTTGTTAGCTTCAATTGCGGCACATATTTCCGCTGCTTCCCTGCTTGAAGTGGCCATGGCCTTTTCGCAAATGACGGCAAAGCCATGATCCAACGCCGCAATGGCCATGGCCGCATGCAGCGGTGTGGGGGTCAGCAGGCAGAGCGCATCCAACCGGCCCTTTTCCCCGCGCAATAATTCCTGCCATTCGGTATACAGCCGGGATGGATCCAGGCCCCATTGGGTGGCCGTTTGGCGGTTGATGGTGTCATGCGCGCTGAAGCATCCCGCCTCCAGCACCCAGCGGTGATCCATCTGGCATGCGATCTGATGGGCATTGCCAACAGCGGAGTCGAGTCCGCCACCGATGAAACCAATTTTAAGAGGACTTGTGGTCATGGCTGCTCACGTTTGGGGGTTGTGATTTTAACTTGTTAGGGAAGCGTTCAATCATCGGTGATCACGCGGATCAACTGCGGCATGCGTTCGGTCATTTCCAGCATTTCCTCCTGCGTCTTGAAGGCTAGGAAGACAATGCCGAATTTGGATGTCATCACATCGGTCACCACATCGCCTTTCCGCCACCACATGTGTTGATCGATGATTTTATCTTGGACTTCGGCATCAAAGACGATGTCGCGGACCCGCCCCGGGGTGGCGCTCATGACACAGTGACGGACGAAACAGCCCTTGGGTGGCGAGTGGACCAGTCCCGAACAATCCAGTCCTGCGGAGGCTTTGACGATCCATGCCGGGTAATCCACGCCGGTGGCGTGTTCGACCAATTTGATATAGAGGTCACCCGGTGCGCGGCGACAGATTTCGATGATGACGGGTTCGCCGGCCCTGAGAATATATTGCACATGAAAGATGCCCGTTTTCAACGACAGCAGGGAGGCGATTTGTTCGGACACGGCACACAACTTCTGTTCCACGGATGGAGGTGCAATGCCGGGCACGGATGCGGCCGAGACCAGATAGGGATTGAGGAAATAGTGCTCATTGTCAGAGAAGAAGAACGCGACGCGCCCGTCAACCAGAAAGGCTGAAAAGCCATGGCGGCTGCCAACAATGAATTCCTCGACAACAATGCGTTTGGTACGGGACATGGCGAACGCCTTGTCGATCGCCGCCCCGGCCTCGTCCATGTGGCACACGGTGGACATGCCTTTCCCCCCGGTGAGATCCACCGGTTTGACAATCACGGGAAACGGCAGTGAGGGTATTCCGGCCAGGGCGTCATGCTTGCTAGAAAAACCGATGGCCATGGGTGAGGTGATGCCGTGGTCGGCGGCAAACTGGCGATAGCGGTCCTTGTGATGGATGACCTGTGAGGTGCGCATGGAATCATGGCCGGGCAGACCCAATTGCTCGGCGGCGTGGGCCGCTGCTATGGCGGAGAAATCGTTGCAGCACGCGCAGATGGCGGATATTTCCAGACGCTTTGCCAGTTGGTGGATGGCCTCCGGGTCTGAAAAGTCCGCCGCCTGGTATTCGTCGGCGTGGCGGTGGCCCGGGTCGTCCTGCCGGTTGCCGCTGGTGATGACATGATAGCCGAGTTTTTTCCCGGCGAGGATGAGCGGGATATCCGAGTGACTTCCGCCAACGATGAGCAAGCGATTCTTAGTCATGAAGGGGTATGGGCTGGTGCCGTGCGGTGTGCGGGATGCGTGCGATGTTGAACGCCTCACGCGCCATCGCCGCGATTGAGGAATTCATTGATATGATAGAGTGGCCGGCGCTTGGATTCCTCGAAGGTCTTGCCGATATAGAGACCGATGACGCCGAGTTGGATCAGCAGCAAGCCGAAGAAGAATGTCAGAACCACGATGAGACTGGTCCAGCCGACAACCGCGATGTTCATCAGGAAGTAGCGCAGCACAAGATAGAGGATGGCCAGAAACCCAAGCCCGGCGACCAGTGTGCCGGCCCGGATGGATAGATGCAGGGGGCGGGTCGACGAGGAAACAATCACCTGTGAGGAGAGGCGGAACAACTTGCCCCAGGTGTAGGAGGTTTCCCCGGCAAAGCGTGGCGCATGCTCGACGTCGAGGCAGGCGAGGGGGAATCCAATGTCTTTCATGATCAGGAAGAAGGCCCGGTCGCGTTCGCGGTAGGCGCGGCTGGCAAGGATGGCCCGCTTGGAACTGATGGAAAAACTGCACAGGGCCCCATCGAATTTTTCACCGGTCAGCCAACCCATCAGCTGATTGAAGAGGCGGCTGCGGAGGGTTTTGCCCCAGGAATCCTTGCGGAAAGCCCGGCGGGCGAAGACCATGTCATAGCCTTCCTGTGCCTTGCGGTAGAGTTTCTCAATCTCCTCCGGTTGATCCTGGAGGTCGCAATCCATGACCACCACCCAGTCGCCGGAGGCATGGTCAAGGCCGGCGGTGATGGCGTAGTGTTGGCCGAAGTTGCGGCTCAGCTGGATGCCTTTGACGCGCGGGTCGCGGGCGGCCAAGGCGGCGATTGCCTCCCATGAGCCGTCGCCGCCGCAATCCTCCACCAGCACAAGTTCAAAGTACGGCGTGATGGATTCCAGCGCCAGCACGAGCCGGCGATACAGTTCGGACATGCAATCCCTGGCATGATACACTGGGATCACCACCGAGAGATGCGCATGCGCGGGGCTAACAAGTGTACCTGGATGGTCCATGAGGTGAATTTTTTCGTGGGTGGTGAAGGGCGGCATTAGGCCGGGTTGGCGGCGCATGCGGCGTGGTGGCGGGTGCGCCGGGATTGGATGAATTTCCAAAGCCCCCAATGCGCCAGGCCCAGGGCGATGGCCACCAGCGAGCACGAGCGCAAGACCAGAGAGCCGGCTTGGGCGAGTGCCGCGGCGCAGCCGAAGTGCATCAGGAGTTGCGCGCAGCCGGCCTCTGAAATGCCCAGGCCACCGGGGATGAGACTCAGGATGCTCACCAGCGCCACGATGGACATGAGGGTCAGGGTTTGGGCGAAGCCAAGCTCAATGCCTGTGCTGAACAAGAACACCTGCCAACCGACCGCCATCATCGCCCACGCCGCACCTGTGATGGCGGTCACCAGCAGGAGTGTGGGCACATCACCCACGCATTGGCGCATGGCCGCCAGCAACCGCTGCGGGCGGCCTGTGGATTGGAATTTTTGCAGGGCGAACCAAGCGGCGGCACAGGCCAGGGCCAAGCCCCCGAGGATCCAATGGGCGTGGGCGCGGCCGGGTAGAATGTCGGTGCTTGTCAGGATGCACACGCATGCAATTGTTAGCAAGGAGGCGAAATCCAACACCCGTTCCACCAGAAACGAGCCGTAGCCCGGCGCACGCTGCAGCCGGCCGTGATTTTTCAACAACTCGATCTTGAGCATTTCACCCGACTGGAACGGGGTGACCAGGGAGAAACTCAGGGCGACGGCGGAACACAGGTATAAGTCAACCAACGGGATGTGGGTCTTGTTGCGCCGGAGCAGGATCTGCCAGCGGAGAGTCCGCAACCACCAAAAGGCCATGATGGAGGCACCACCGCCTGCAATCAGGCAGGTGAGGTTCACAGTCTTGAGCACCCGACCCAGATCACGCCATTGGAAGGTCTGCTGGATATACCAGACGCTGGCGGTGAAGACCAGCAGGCTGAACCCGAGCGTGAGCCCGCGATAGCGCCTGGCCGGTTGTCTTGCGGCGGGCTCGTTAGGGAAACCCATGTCGCCACCCGCAGCCATTTTCGTTGCTTGCATCCCGCTGGATTGTATTGTGTTAGAACAGGTCACGCATTGCCTGTCTTCTCCGCGACGGCGAGGCAACTGGTGCCGCAAGGAACGCCCAGCCCGCGGGTCAGGCGGGACAGTTCCCACTGCCAGACCCGGTCCATGAGGCTGCGGCCGCGTGCCCGGTGCAGGCCCGAGTAGCTCTGCGCGGGCAGACGGCGGCGGCCAAAGCCGCTGGGCAGGGACCGGCATAGAAACAGGGGCAGGGGCAGGGGGGAAAACAGCTTGCTCACTAACAGAGGGCGGAAGCCCGCATGCTCCAAGGCCCGCCGCAGGCTGGCACGGGTGTAACGGCGGAAGTGACCGGACTGAACGTCGTCGTCAGACCATAGCCAGCGGCCGGCCGGAACTGTTAGGTAAAGCCGTCCGCCGGGAGTCAGACACTGGTGAATGGCCCGCAGGAACGCCTGCTCATCCGCGATGTGTTCGAGTACATCGAAGCACCCGACGGCGGGCAGGGTCGCGTCATGGAACTGCGCCTCATTCAGTGTGGCGTGCAGCAGATTGGGCAGTCCGCGGCTGTGTGCGTGGCGGAGTCCGTCGACGCCGGGTTCGACCACAACGACGGGCACGCCATGGGACTGAATGGCAGCCGCCACGAAGCCATTGCCGCCGCCGATGTCAAAGAAGGGCCCGCGGGTGGGAAACCGCCGGAGCATGGCGAGGAGACAGGCGTTGCGATGGGCAAACCAAAACGAAGTGTCCTCGAGCGCGAAGCAGGCGTCGTTGGCGTGCGCGGGATAGGAAATCACCTCCGTGCCACGCTGTCGCCAGATGCCATCCGGGTCGCGCCGGATACCCATGGCGAAAGGCGTGAGGTCAAGCGGTTCGGGAGGGGTTGGATGGATGTTAGGATTCGGGTGAATTGCGGACAATGGGTGAGGGATGAGGCGGGCAGGGTGGCCGGGAATTCATGGGGCGGGAGAATCATGCTCGCCGGAGGTGCTGCTGCGATAGAGCGCGAATTGATAGCCTGGCATGGCGCCGCCCAGATCGAATCCCAAGAGGCGCGGGCGGTCCATGGTCCATCCGTTATAGACCCGCGTGCAACGCTCGTTGCCAACCCGGACTTCCTCCGGAGCTTGGCCGGCTTCCACTTGCGGGTAGATGAAGAACTCGACCGGGCGGTGGAATTTCTCCGAGTACGCCACGAGTGCCGTATCCACCCAATCCATGTGGCGTTGCGGCATTGCGGCCACATAGCGTTCACTGGCATCACCAAAGACAATGAACGATGGGCGGGACAGGTTGTTGAACGTGGTGGCCACGGGATGGTCAAGCCAGGTCATGGCTCCCAAGCTGACAAGTTGCGCGCGCGTGGCGGCCATGGAGGGTCCGTGCCTGATGTGCAGCAGGGTGAGTCCGGCGGTCCGTACAAAGACCAGGGTGTAGAGGCAGGCGAGGACGGTGGCCAGACGCAGAAGTCTAACTTTTCCTGCGGGCCGTGCGCAGGCCATGCGGGAGGAGGGGTGCCTGCTAATGAGAAACAACAGGATGCATGGGAAGAAGGCGACGTAGCCGTAGTCGGTGAGCCGCGGTTGGCAATAGAGCATGAGCGACACGAAGATTGTAAGACCCATAAATTTACCGCGGCGCAACAGGATGAAAGAGGCCCATACAGCGGTACTCAGAACGCAGAGGTTCCACAGTGGAGCCTCCATGCTGATGCCTGTGAGCGCCCGCCACTGGAACCGGAAAAGATGGCCGGAAAAGTCCATCGCCGTGGCCGATCCGGAAAGAATCCCGGTGAGCCATTGGAAGAACGAGAACGGGCAGCAGAGGGTCACGACCAGCACGGTGGTGATGGCGGCGGCGCTGCCAGCCACGATGAGTTCCTGCCAGAAGCGGCGGTTGTTGTCCCGCTCGAATTTCAGGGACAGCCAGAAGACGAGGCCCATGCCAAAGAGCAAGCCGCTGGCCGGGGATGTGGTGAAGAGCAAACCGGCAAGCGCATAAGTGGCGATCTGAAAGAGGCGGGTGGGCAGCCCGAGATCGCGGAGCAGCAGGGGCAGCGAGATCAACAAGGGGGCCAGGTGTTCCGGCCTGCCTTGGAGACCCACCGCGATCACGCCAGCCAACAAGCCACAACCGACCGGGCGGAAAATTCCGGCATGGCCGCCAAGGCGCAGCGTGCGGCAAAACAAACAGGTCCAAGCGACAAAGGTCGCGGCATTGACGATGCCGCACCAGTGGAGGAATTTTTCCCATGTCTCGCAGCCGAGCAGGGATCCAAAGACCCACACATGGAGCACTCCATGGCTGGCGTAGTTGATAGAGTCTCTCGCGACCAGGGCGATGGGATAGCCGCCGAAGATCCAGCCTTTGCCAGTAGCGACATTGATGACCGGAGTGGCGAACAAGTTGGCGTCCCAATGCAAGCCCGGCCAACCGGCCATGCCCATGGCGACAAACACGCTCGCAAGGATGGCGATGACAACACTTGCCCCAAGGCGGGCCGTGTTGCGCGACCTGGCGCAACACGAATCTGACGGGGCCGTGGCGAGGGTCGCGGGCATGGGCGTAGAGGGTTTCACTCCCCCGCGGCCCTCCAGAGCCAGGTGATCCATAGCAAGCCGAGCCACGAGAGTAAGGTCACTTCAAGGGCCTGGCGCGTGTCCGACCCAAGAATCCGCCCGTCGCCCAACCAATTGAACACGGACTTGCGGGCTGGCCATAATGACCCGGGGGTCATGGCTGGATCCAGGGTGAGAACGAGGTGAGGGGGGACCCAAGAGACTGCGGCCGGCATCCAGTGAGGGGTTGACGTGGAGCTGACGGATATTTCCCAGAACATGTTCTTGGGTTTGTCCCCGTTGGCGTGACTCAGGACAATCGATTGGACCGGTCGTTTAGGGGATACGGGAATTCTCCAGATGCCGTCCTTGTACAAATACAGGGAATGGCTCATTCCCTGCGGGGCATACTTGCCAACATCCAGACTCGCCCGCAGGCCGGCGTCCTCTCCGCGGCCGCGAAGCATGACGAATCCAAGGTTGTCGGTGCCGCGCACGCTGCGAATCAGGAGGCCGGTCCAACAGATGAGAAAAAATCCGGCTAGGATGGCGGGACTCCACCCCCGTCGCGGAGGGAAGACCGGGAGGCGGAAGGTCGTTAGAGCGGTGGGCTTCACGAGGCCGGTAGAGTGAGGGAAGATGCCAAGCCTGTTAGATCGGAGGGTCTTGTTAGGAAAACAGGTGTCCGGCCTGTCCTCCGGCATTATTGACAGTATGGGGCGCGACGCTGCCGCCCTTGGTCGCTTCCCCTAACAAGAGGGGAAAACCGCAAATTCCAACGACGCAGCGCTTTCTATTTCTAGCAGGGATAAGACCGGGGAAAAGCTGCGGCAAGCCTGAAGGCAAGGGCGGCGAATTCAAGAAAATAAGCAATAGATGCTGACGTCCAACCTAGCCTGGATTTTCAGCACAAGTTAAGAAACTGGCGTGTGGTTTCGGGCCGCGGGATTATTGAACTCCGGGGGGGGCGACCCTGACGGCGCGGGGCGCAATGACGGCGGGTTCTGCGTCGCGGGTGGAAGTGTCAAGGGAGGTGGTGTCGAGGGATGACACGTCTTCGGTGACCGGGAGCGGGCGGAAGGATGCCGACTGGGTATCGACGCGGAATTCGAGTTTCATCAAGTCGCGGTTGGTTTCCGCCATTTGGTCGCGGAGGGCGAGGTTGGTTTTTTTGAGTTGCCTCATTTCCTCCAGCAGCGCCTCGTAGAATTCTTTTTGGGCGGCGGCGGGACCTGCGGATGGGGGCGGAGCGGGTGGGTTGGCGAGGGGTTTGGAATCCGGAGGGGCGGTGGCCGGGAACGCGGGCGGGATGACGGGGGGTGTGGCGGTTAGCCGCGGCGAGTTTCTTAGAAGAGGGGTGAATGCATCCAGCGACCACCAGTGGCTGACTACGGCGGCAGACATCGAGGCGAGAGCCAAACTGCAGGTCATGGGGAGGGCGGAACCGTTCATTTTTTGGGGGAGGGTTTGACGGGTAGGACGGTGGGTATGACGGCGGGGGGCGGCAACGGCTTGGGTGCGGGTTGGGGCAGGGAGCTGACGAGTTGTTGGAGTTGGTCGATGGCATGGCCGAGTTGTTTGGCATCCTCGTCGAGTTGTTGGATGGAGGTGGCGAGGATGGCGCTGACCGTTTGTGCCTGGCGGTAGCCGAGGGCGGGATCAAAGCCGGGTTCGGCGATGGAGAAAACCGCGGTGCCGTCGGCGTCCGGGACCAGTTGATGCGGGCGGATGGTGAGGGTGATGCTGGCACCGGGCGCGAGTTCAACCTTGCGGAGAAACGGCTGGGCATTGGTGGAGGCTTTAAGGCGCCAGCCGGCGGGGATGGCAGCGAGCGGTTTGGCGGGGAAGGGGGCGCGGAGCTTCACGCTTTTCGGATCTAACACGCCCTTGCCGGTCTGGAGCTTTTCGACTTGGACGGTCAGACTGGCTTGGGGGTCGGTGGGGGTGGCCGGGTCGGCGGTTGATGGTTCGGCGGCCGGTGCTTCGGCAGTCGGTGCTTCGGTGGCGACCGGTGGGGTGGTTTCGGGTGTGGCAGGCGGTGGGGGCTGAGCCGGGGGCGAAAATTGAGAGACGACCTCGTCTGCGGGGGTGGGCCTGCTGAGCGAGTCGAAGAATTGTTGGATGGAATCTTTCACGGGCACAGGCTTGGCCGGCGGCACCGGGTTGGGTGGGTTGTCCTGGGCCAGACCGCACAGGCAGCCAAGGGCGGTGAAGGTGAGCAAGAGGAGGCGGGAAATCATGGGTCTGCGGGTTGGATTTGAATGGACTCGGCGGTATCCAGGCCTGCCGGTTTCTGGGTGCTGTGCACGCCGGTCTGATTGGCTGGCAGGGAGGGGCTGTCGGCGCGGAGGCTGGAGGTGGGGATGGAGCGTTCGACGAGGCGGTTCCACGCGGCGAGCAGTTTGATTCCTTCCTCGCGGAGGATGCGGGTGTTTTCCTGATAGGTATCGAGGCGTTTGAGTAACTCGCGGGACTCGGCCACTGCGTCATGCGTCCAGCCGAGAGTGCGGGTTTGGTAGAGGACCGGCACGTTGAGCACGATACGGCTGAGGTCGCCGTCCGGGGTTTCGGCGGTGAGGATATGTTGGATGTGGAGGTTGGTTTCCTCAAAGGCGGACGCCACGGGTGAGGCGGGCAGGTCGCGATGCGGGTTGTCGCGTTGGGGAGGATTGGCGGCGGGCCGCGGGGCCTGGGTGTCCCCCGGGAGTTGTCTGGCACTCGGGAGTAAGCTGAGCGCGGGTTGGGTGGCAGGCTGGGTGGCAGGCTGGGTGGCAGGTTGGGTGGCAGGTTGATCAGGGGTGAGGCGTGGCTGGGCGGCGACGGGTTTGATAGTCAGGCTCGGGGTGACGGGAAACACCGGTTTGGTGATGTACATGAAACAGAAGATGGCGGAGACGGAGGTGCTGGCAAGCAGCAGCCAGGGGTACGCGCGGGTCTGGACGGGGGCTGCGGCAAGCGGCGGCCTGGCTTGGATGTCCGCAGCTTGTGGCAGGGGTTGGGCCGGCATTGCCGGCGCAGGAGGGAGGGCTTCGGGCGTCATGGGGGTTGGGGAGCGGAGATGAGCGTTTTGGGAGGGGATGCCGGGGGGGTGGGCGTGGCAAGAGCGTGGGTGATGATGGTTTGGTCGGATACGCCCGGGAAGGTGGTGATGGTCAGCGATTCCCGTGTGAGGCGCAAGTGACGCAGCACACCACCGCTGTGACTCATGGCTTGAATGCCGGGGATGATATCCAAGGCCACTTCGCCCGGGCGCTGGCGCCCGATGCCGTCGGAGCGGTAAATCTCAAAGGTGCTGCGGGCTTCGTTATCGCCTTCGGCCGTGACATGGACGCGTGTGCCATCCGTGGAGACATGAAACACGATAGGCTTCATCGGAATGGTGGTGACCTGATCGCCCGTGACCTTGAAGTGGGATTTGAGAATGAAATTGCCAAAGTGGTTCAATTCCGCAGCGCCCAAGGCCGGAACCAAGGCGAGGCTGAGCAGCGTTGTGAGAAGGCGGGTCATTCGCCCACATCCCAGAGGGAGTCTTTGGAGTTGCCGGAGGGGTCGTAGGTGCCTCCCGAGGAGTTGTTGACCACCGGTGGATAGACCGTGACCTTGATCGTGAGTGTGGCGCCGGTCAGGGACTTGACGGTCGGCATGGCGGCAGGCTGGTTTGGCATGTAAGGAAGCAACATGGCCTCCGTGAGTGCGGCCACGGACGCGGTCGGATTGTCCGAGAGATAGAGGCGCTGGGCGGTGTAAACCGTGCGCAGCGTCTCACTGGCTTCACGGCCCAATTGCCAATTTTTCACCGCATTGTTAGTAAGCAGGCCGATGCTGATCAAGGCCAGCAGCACCATGATGACGATCGTCATTTCGAGGAGAGTGAAAGCGTTCGAGGGCTGGCGGGGGGGGCTGAACGTGTTCATAGCAGGGACGGTAAAGGATCCGATGTTTCATGGAAAGAATGAAATCCGCCGGGGTCAGCCCCTGAGCGTATCGAGGGCCTCAGAGAGCATCTGGCGGATTTGCGGCTGGCTGAGCAGATCGACGAGATACATGATGACAAAACCGACGGAGATACAGGCAATGACGATCCAAGCCAGAATCCAGGTGAGGGACTTGTGTGATGGGGCGATCCATGGGACGAACCATGACTTGCGATCCACCACCGAGGTGAAGAACATCAGATTGGCATCCTTGAGGCTGGTGATGAAGGCGTCCGCGGTTTTGTTGTTGCGGGCGATGTAGAGGTGTTTGTAGCGGACGCCCGGGACGTCGGGTAAGTCCTCGGCACGGATTCCCTTGGGGATGGCTTCCGCGGGACGCAGGGTTTTGATGTGCGTCTCGTACACAAAACGCTCACGCAGCCAGCGATCAAATCGGGTGAGTTGCATTATAAATCAGGTTAGATCCCGCTCTGCATCATCTTCGGACCCATCAGGAAAATCGGCAGGAAGGTGCCAATAAAGACCGCGGCAATGAGCGAGACGGCAATGATGAGCACCAGAAAGCCGACGGTGGCCGAAAACGTGGCCATGTGGTTTTCCGCGTCCTCCTCGTACATTTCAGTGAGCATTTCAAGCTGGCTGTCGAGCGAGGCGGATTTCTCGCCGATGGAGAGCATGTGGGTGACTTGGGAATCGACCGAGGTGTATTTGGCAAAGGCCGTGGAAAGGGGTACACCGGAATGCTCATACTTGTCGGCTGCGGTTTTGAGTTCCTCATGAAACGGGGTGTTGCGCACGCTGTTGGCGGAGACGCGGATGGATTTGGCCAGATTGATGCCGTTGGAATGCAGCATCTTGATGGTGGAAAGGAAGGTCATTTGGCGCAGGCTCATGATGAGCAGGCGCAGCAAGCGCCAGCGCGACATGGCCAATCCCAGAATCAGGGTGCGGATGTGCGCGGAGCGGACAATGGTAACGGCAATCGCAATCGCGGAAAGGACCACCCACGGCCACACCGCCTGCGTGAAGTGGCTTACTTTGAAAGAAATTGCCGTCATGCCATCGGGCTTGGCACCGACGCCGCGGAGCATTTCCTCAACTTGTGGCACGATTTTCACTTGCGAGGTGATGAAGGCTCCGACCAGAACACAGATGATGACGCAGGGCGTGATGGTGGCTTTCTTCAACTGCTTGGAGAAATGCAATTCGCTTTTGAGGCGGGCGGCCAGCGACTGGAACGCCTGATGCAATTGGCCGGCATCAGACCCTGCCTGGATGAGTCCGATAATGGTGTCGTTGAAACGGCCGGTACGGCGGAAGGCCTCATGCACGTTCATGCCGTTGCTGATATCCTCGCGGATGCGCAGCAGGGCTTCCACCATTGCCTTGTTAGGCAGGCCGTGACTGTAGTATTTGAGGGCGTCGGCAGTGTTGATTTGGGCGCGCAGCATCGAGGCCAGACCGCGGAATAAATCGACCAGAACCTTTTTGGTGAAAGGCTTGACCTTTTTCTGCTGGGTCGCCGGGCCGACGAGGGGTTTCCTCGCCGCCTGGGCTTGCAGTGGGGTGGCGGTGGTGGCGCTTGCGGAGGAGGGATTAGTCATCGGTGTAAGTCATGTCGATGACCTTGCTGACGGCGGCAAGGTCGGTTTTACCTTCGCGGAGCAGACGCAGGCCGCTGCGTCGGAGACTCGGGAGAATGCCCTCTTCCGCCACTTTGACTTCCAATTCGTAAGGCGACATCAGCCCCTTGGAGAGCATGTCGGAGATTTTCGGGGTGATGGGGATGATTTCGAGAATGGCCGTGCGGCCGCTGTAGCCGGTGTTGCGGCATTCCTGACAACCGCCGGATTTGGCTGCCGAGAGCGGGAGGACGGCCCAGGAATCATCCAGGCAGAAGGTTTTGCGATCATGGTCGTTGATGCCGGCAATGGCTTCCTTACAGTAGGGACAGAGCAGTTTGACCAAGCGTTGGGCGCAGGCGGCCTTGAGGGTCTGGGCGATTTTCCAGCGTTCGATGCCGAGTTGTTCGAAGCGCTCAATGATTTGGGAGGCCCGCGGGGTGTGGATGGTGGTGAGCACTTTGTGACCGGTGACGGCCGCCTCGATGGCGAGTTCCGCGGACTCGATATCGCGCACCTCGCCCATCAGAATGATGTCCGGGTCGGAGCGCATGAAGGAAGCAATCATGGGCTTGAACTCCTTGGGACTCTTGAGGTCGCAGTGAGTGATGCCAGGCACCTCGTCTTCGACCGGATTTTCGAGGGTGAGGATGTTGACTTCGGGGCGATTGAGTTCGCGCAAGAGGGCGTTGAGCGTGGTGGATTTGCCCGAGCCGGTGGGGCCGGACATCACGATGATGCCGGCGGGGATTTTCATGACCTTGTTGAGGGCGAACATCGTCTCGTCATCAAAGGCGAGGGTGCCCTTGCCGAGGGTGACGTTGATGTTGCTCTTGTCGAGCAAGCGCATGGTGATGTGATAGCCGCGGTAGGTGCGGTGGCGCTCGTAGCGGATGTCGATGGGGCGGTGGAAATAGGAGATGGTGAAGCGCCCGGAAATGCCCGGGACGGTGTTTCTGATTTCCGTGGGCAACTTCATCAGGTTGAGCAGGAACGCGTCGAGCCGGTCCTTGAGCTTCATCGGAATCTCGATTTTCACCCCGATGTCACCATCCACCCGGAAGGCATAATAAAAACTTTCCTTCTCGACCTTGAAGTGGATGTCGGAGGCGCGCGTCTTGACCGCATTCGACATGATCGTGGCGATGAGCTGGGCCATCGGCTCGGTGTAGTCGGTGGTCACGTCGAAATCGCGGATATCGTCGTCCATGTCCTCGACGTCGATGGCGTCCAGATCCGAGCGCGAGGGGCCGCTGTTGGTGGCAGCCGACTCGATGGCGCGGTTGATCTCCGAGGCGAGAGTGACGATCTTGACGATTTCCAGATCGGGGAAGCGCGGGGCGAGATATTCTTCCGGCAGTGGGCTCCACGGGTTGGCGACGGCGACAATGAGCTTGTCCTGGCCGCAGATGCACAGCGGCGTGAAGTAGCTGCGGGTCATGACCGTGGCGTCGCAGCAGGCGTGCAGCGAGCCATCGCAGAATTCGGCCACCCGGGGAAAAAACGGCAGGCCGTTGAGCTTGGCCAGCGCGGACATGAAGCTGAAGCGGGTGACCCGGTTGGGTACCTGGTCCTGGGCCAGTTCGGTATAGGACGGGTCGTGCTGGGCCAGTTCGGCCATGATGCGCCGGCTGATCAGCTCATTGAAGGTGATGCCATCGAACTCGATCATAGTTCGAAATGTTTGTGGGTGAGAAAGGTCCAGGATTCGTAATCGAGCCTTGCGACGGTGAGAAAAGGCCGGATATCGAAGCGGCGCGCCACACCTTCCTGGATTTTTGCGGCAAGGAGGGTGGCGGCAATGGGGTTGACGGAAGCCACGCCGATGGAATCGGTGTCTTCGACGAAGATCACCGGGACTAACAAGGCCCTCGCCATTTTGTGGATCCGCTCGAAGGATTCATAAAAGGCGGAGGGGGCAATGAGCTTGCCCGCAAAAGGGATCAGCGGCGGCGAGGGATTGAGAACGGTGGCAAGACGGTCGCCGAGGGTTAGAATAATGCCTCCCATGTGTTCCTCCTGATGGCCTTGGACCCGCGCGACGGCTTCCATCAGGTCGAGCGGCTTGTCCTCCACTTGGGAGCTGCGCACCAGATCGATGGCATGCGACACCTCCGACTGGCTGGCCACGCGTGTGAAGATCAGGGCCTCGGCGGTTTGCGCGAGACAGGTTTCGATAAGTTCATCAATATCGCCTTGCGGCAGCGTGGGGTGGATACTGGCCTGCGCTGGCGGTGTGGAAACGGCGGATGGCATGGGAAATTCCATCATTCTCTGCGGGCCTTGGTCAGGTGGGACTTGGCACTGGGTTGGGGGCTGGCCTGAGGACTGGGTTGAGGACTGGGTTGACTTGGCGGGGTTGCGACCGGTTCTTCGCCGGGAACTGGGTAGTAAGGCGCGGGTTGCGGTCTCATGCCGCGCAGGGTGCGGCGCATGTTCGGTTCATCGGAGGGGCCGGGGTTATTGTCATTGGCCCAGTTGTAATCGGTGCCAATCGAGTTGCCACGCCTGACGAACTTGCTGGCATTGGTATTGGCGGCCCGATTGGTCGGGTCATACGATTTGGGAGTGACGATAAACACCAGGCTCGTTTTCTCCTTGCTGGCTTCCTTGCTCTTGAAGAAGAAATTGACCAGCGGTATGTCACCTAACAGGGGGACCTTGGTTTTGCCATTGGTGACGGCCTCGCCGTAGAAGCCACCGACGACCAGCGAGTAACCATTGGGCACGCGGGCGAGGGTTTCGACCATCGACTCGGTCACGCGCGGATAAAAGTTTTTGGAGGCGCTTTGGATTTGCTCGACGATTTGGGCGGATCGCGGGCGCAATTTCATGCGCACGGTGCCATCGGGCAGCAGCGTCGGGGTCACCACCAGCGAGATGCCGATTTCGCGGTGTTTGTCGGGGTCGGTGTCGATGGACTTG
This sequence comes from Akkermansiaceae bacterium, assembly GCA_903826205.1. Taxonomy (GTDB): domain Bacteria; phylum Verrucomicrobiota; class Verrucomicrobiia; order Verrucomicrobiales; family Akkermansiaceae; genus Luteolibacter. The sequence goes on along the minus strand of CAIKDP010000307.1, from coordinate 21,036 downwards.
TCAGCCGAATCGATTTTGTAGCGGACCTCCTCGGTTACGGAGGGATTGCCGCCACCGGTGTTTGCGGTACTGGTGGAGGTGATGATGGGAATGCGGTCGATGACGGAAATGGTGGCCATTTCGTTATCCTCGGTGATGAGGGTGGGGTTGGAAACCTGGCTGGCGAGGCCGCCATCGGCAAGAAGGCGGAGCACGCCGCTGATCTGGAACGGGCTGAGCACCAAATTGGTATCACCGCCGTCGGAAATACTGGAGGCATCTGATGGCGGCAGGCCAAAGACCGAGTTGAGTTCCCTGGTAAGGGTGATTTTGGTGCCGTCCTTGCCGAGGGAAGAGGACCAATTGATACCGGTATGCTCAGCCACGGTGCTATTGATGCGGAGAATTTTGGTTTCGACGATGATTTGGCCCTTGGCGCGGTCGATGCCGCGGAGGAGGGCGCGGGCCTGTTCGATGCGGTGGGCGGAATCGATGATGATAATGGTGTTGGTCTTGGGCTCGAAGTTGACGATGCCGGTGGCCGGGCTGAGCATGGGTTTGATCAGTTCCTGGATTTGTTTGATATCGGTGGGGCGGAGGTATTGGAGTTGATAGTGATACTCGATGCTCGGCAATTGGGCGAGTTGGCCTTGGGTGAGGGCATAGATCGTGTTGCCCTTGGTGTGAAGGGCCAAGCCATACATGAACGCCAGCTCTTCCATTTGTTGGAGCGGATTGCCGTCATTCAGATGGCCGGTGACGCGAAAGTCGGTGCCGGCGATCTTGGCATTGTGGAAGTATTGTTTGCCGGCGGCCTTGGCGAGGAATTGGAAGATGTCATTGAGCGGCGCGTCCTTGATCAGATAGCCTTCTTCCGAGGCCTCCAGTTGGCTTTTTTGCGGGGCGGCTCCGGGTGCGGCGACGCCGGGCGTCGGCTCAGTGGCCGCTGCAGGCGGGACGGTGGCAGGCGGGATAGCGGCGGGCGGGACAGCGGCGGGCGGGACAGCATCGGGCGGGACAGTCGCGGGTTCGGCGGGGGTTTGTGCGGGACTCAGGCCGTGGGCCAGGAACAGGGCGGACAGAATCAGGAACTGGGTGGCTTTCATGCGGTGCTGTGTTGGTGTTAGGGATTGGGGGTTCCGTTAGCAGAAGATGGGGAGGACTCGATTTCCAAGGGGGTGTTGGGGCGGGTGGGGAGCATGCCCGGGGCTGCAATGGTGTGGGTGCCCGGGGTCATCCCTGAGGGTAGCAGGTTGAGTGAACGGATGCCAACTTCACCGGTATCGATGTTGCGGAACACGATGCGCCGGGCGCTCACCTCGGTGATTTCAACGTGGATTTGTTTGTTGCGGAAGCTGAGGGGGAGTTTGTCGCCTTGGGCGATGCTGCGGCTGCCCACCAGGAAGCGCTGGTCTTTGGGCATGATCGTGGTGATGGCGATCCGGCTGACGATGTCGGATAGGGGCGCGGGCGGCTCTGCGGTGGGGCGGCGGATGGCCTTGGCTGTGGTGGGTTTGATCACCGGTTTGGCATTGGGATCTTGTGGCTGGCAGAACGGATCGGTTGTCCGTTTGCGGATGGCGAGTTGGTTGGCGAGGGACTCGACGTAGGCCTTCAGATCCTTGCTGGCATAGCGGGATGCTGTGGGCAGCGCCCCGACATGAGTCGGTGGTGCCGCGTCCGCTGCGGGAGCGGGCGGCTCTGGCGTGGGTGGGTTGGGGATGGATAGGGGTGGGGATTGGGCGAACGCGGAACATGTCAGGATGAGTCCAAGCCACAGGCAAGGCCCCCGTCTGCCCTGGCCGCCGGGACGGCTGTCCGTTGGCGTCATGCGAGGGTCACCTGTGCGTTTTGAAATCAATTTTCCCATGCGGTGTAGTTGACTTGGTAGTTCAGGAGGGCGGACGGGTTTTGCGCGTTGGCATTGGGTTCGATGCGCAGTTCCTGGAGTTGGAGTTGGGGCATGCGGGATTCGAGTTCAAGGAAGGCCCGCTGCATTGTGCGGAAGGTGCCGCGGAAGACGATCCGGAGTTGTGACGAAGGCTGCGTGGTGGCACCGCCTAGGCCGCCCCTGGCGTTGCTACGCTCGAAGGCGGTTTTCTGGAATTCCTTGTTGGGCAGGGTTTCAGCAATGGCGCGGAGGTTGATGTTGACCGCGCTGGAGGGGTCTTCCGCCAACAGTTCAGTCCAGTGGTCGAAATGCTCGCGTTGGCGGGTGATTTTTTTCTCGATATCGAGGGCTTTGAGGCGACTGGCTTCGTAGGTCTGAAAGAGGGTATGCTTGCGCTCGAAGGAGTCCAGCATATGGGACTTGAGAGTGAAAGCAAGCCCGGCAAACAAGGCGCAGGCCAAAACCGGCAGTGCGATTCCGAACAAGGCGATGGACTGGCTGTAGAATTTCATGAATCAGGGAGCTTTGGCCACATTGATCGCCATCGGGTCGGAGGTCTCGAAGCGCTGGGTGATGGTCAGGTCAAAACTGAAGGAGTAGGAACTCTCGTCGGTATCATAGGTTTCCTCGATCGGGAGCGGTTTGTAATTGCCGTTCTCCTGAGTGCGGACATTGACAGCGATGCTGCGGGTACGCAAGGCCGGATTGAAGACCGTGTTGCCGGTGATGCGGGCGACTTCGCTGAATTGCGCGGAGATGCCTTCCTGCGTGTTGAGGGTGTTAAGGCGCTCGAGGGCTTCATCGCGAGCCAGGCCGGTGATTTTCCATTCCTTGACGAAGCCGATTTTGGCCTGGCCGGGTGCGATGTCAGGACGCACGGAGTGGGAAAAGTTTTTCACCAGGACGCCGGAACGTTCGGGAAACAGTCGGCTGAGCAATTCCATGGAGGCCCAGGCTTTGGAGCGATCATCCAGCAGATTGTCCCAGTGCTCGCTTTTATGGAGTTCGGTGGTGAGTTTTTGGAGGCGGGATTTGATGAAGTCCGATTCGTTGGTGTTGAAGGTCCAGGCATCACGGCGGACGATTTCCAGGATCCCGAATACAAACCACGCCGCCGCTGCCACGGCGACGACGACCACTCCGATCCGGGCCAGACTGAGGCCGCGAAGGAGTTTCATTTCGGCACGGGTGGGGTAGATTTCAACCACCTCCCGGGGGGTCGGCAGGAAGTCTTGCAGCGCCCATTTCTCGTCGCGCAGGATGCCAAAGGTCAGGCTGGGAGAGGTGGTTCCTTTGGGCGGAGGGATGGCGGCTATGACCGGTTCCAGGCACCAGGCCGGGAGGATGTCGGGCGTGGGGGGGGTGATGAGGGTGATGCCGCTACTGGGAAAGGCGAGACTCAGATCCTGTTGCAAACCGGGATCCAGATCCTGCCCAAGCGTGAGAATCAGGATGTCCGGATCAATAAACTCCAACGAGGCATTGGTGGTGGCCACCGCGTGGCGCAGTTGGGTGCTGTGGCGCAGCAGGCGATGCTGGAGCGTGCGGATGAGCAACAAGTCTCCATGCTCGTTGAAAAAAACCAGGGCGGTGAACCACGGATACTGGAGAATGGCAATGGTGGATTTGCCCGGCTGAGGCGGGGCGTACTGGGCCAGGCCCATGACCGCGAGCAGCGGGGCACTGAGGGCATGGGTGGTGATGGGGAAGTTGTTAGCTTCGCCGGTTTGGCGGAAGGTCGCCAAAAAAGGCGCGTATTGGCGGCTCAGGGTGATGGTGGTGCCGATCACGCCGCTGCCTTGGGCGGGGTAGGGCAGAACGCGCCATGAGTTCTGCTCGGGCGGGATGGATGAGTCATCCAGAATCGTGTCTGGCTTGTGAATCGCCGCCTCGCGCAAGTCTTGGAGCGCGGCCGGGTTGTCCAATTCCGGCTTGAGTTCCGCCGTGGAGAATTCATCGGCCAGATGGAGAATGACACCGAGGGCCGTGGCTTTGAGCGAGCGCGCTTGCAGGAGCACCCGTGCGGCGCAGGCTTCTATCTTCGCGGGGTCGCGGAGGTCAGCCTCGGTGAGTTCCGGACCCTTGGACCATTGCGCTTTGTGGCGGTCGAAGAAAAAGGCCGACACCACACGGCCATCCATGCGGATGTGCAGTTGTAAATCAAGGTCGAGGGCATCCTGATACCAGGCGGGATTGCTCGCCCGGGTCGTGTGGCGCAGCAAGGCCCGGGCCTGCCGGTAACGCTGCAACACATTGAGGGATGCCGGATGTAGAAAAGTACTCACGGGACTGGATGACAAGAGGCTGGTTTAAATTGCGGCCGCCGATTTGGCAACAGCAGCCTCGACAACGAGAGGGCTCGCCTGCCATATGGGCAGGCGAGCCGTTGGATTAAGTCCCCTCAATGGGGAATCAGATGCTTACCAATCGCCATATCCGGTTGGGACGTGATTGTCAGAAGTCGACAACGAGCATGAAATGTAGAGCACGCCGTAGGAAGGCACCGTGGATCCCGGCGTATATGTACCACCGGCCGGGCAGGCTGGCGTTTTCAAATACGCGCTGCCATCGGCAGAATAAATGGTTGCCGGGGCCAATGTGGCGGCCAGGGCAAGGTTATTCATGTTCTGATGTCCGCGCACGGCCTGTTGGACGTTGCGGATGTTGAGGATGCAGGCGGCACGGTCCGAACCCTTTTTCCAGGCGCGGGCGCCGACGAAGAGGATCGCGATGAGGGAGAGCAGGACGAGGATGACGACCGTCAGTTCGAGGAGGGTCATACCGGACTTGCGCTTGATGCTTGGTGTTTGTGTTAGTTTCATAATGATGTCTGTCTATGTATGCTGTTTAGTATTGTCTGTTTTTTCTATGGAGTCGGCCCGCCCGCTAAGGGCAGGCGGGCCGGGAAATTAAGTTCCCGTAATGGGGGATGAGATTTTATTACCAATCGCCATATCCTGTTGGCACGTGGTTGTCAGAAGTTGCCAGCGAGCATGAAATGTAGAGAGTGCCATAGGCAGGCACTTCGGAACCCGGAGAGTAGGTGCCGCCGGCCGGGCATGCCGGTGTTTTCAAATACGCGGTGCCATCGGCAGAATAAATGGTTGCCGCGGTCAACGAGGCGGCCAAGGCAAGGTTATTCATGTTCTGATGTCCGCGCACGGCCTGTTGGACGTTACGGATGTTGAGAATGCAGGCGGCACGGTCCGAACCCTTTTTCCAGGCGCGGGCGCCGACAAAGAGGATTGCGATGAGGGAGAGCAGGACGAGGATGACGACCGTCAGTTCGAGGAGGGTCATACCGGACTTGCGCTTGATGCTTGGTGTTTGTGTTAGTTTCATGATGGTGTTTCTATATATGTTGTTCTGTTCTGTCTATGTTTTTTATTACTCGTTTTGTCTGGGGGGCTGCCTGGCGTTTCGCAGGGGGTTGAATTCTTTGGCTCGTTTTGGCAGTCACGGAAAGGGGGGCGCTGGTCATTGGGAAGAAAAAGAAAGGGGGCGGCGGATTGTGTCCTAACAACGAGTGACCAATGACCGGTGATTATGTGGCATCGTCATTGCGGTTCATTTTGGCGTTCTCGAAGGTTTCATGGGTGATGAGCCCTTGTTTGAGGAGGCGGCGGAGGTTGGTATCCCATTCGATGTTGCCGGTGCGGCGGATCACGTCCTCTAGCGAGCGGGCGCCGCCGTCGTAGTTGGCGATGGCGCTGGCGATGGCATCGTCGTTGTTGTGGAGAAATTCGTAGGTGAGCACGCGGCGCTGGATGCCGGCCAGGAGGCCTTGGGAGTGGATGAAGATGAGGACTTCCGCGAGGCGGCTGAGGACGGCGGTGTGGCTTTCCTTCGGATAGAGTTCGAGGATGCGGCCGATGGTTTTAACGGCGCCGGTGGTGTGCAGGGTGGAAAGAACCAAGTGGCCGGTTTGGGCGGCTTCCATGCAGGTTTCCATGGCCTCGCGATCCCGGATTTCCCCAAGCAGGATGACGTGGGGAGCCTTGCGCAACACATCCTTGAGGCCCTGACGGTAGGAATGCACGTCCCGCCCAACTTCCTGCTGGGTGATGATGCTGGGTGAGGGGATGCGATGGCCGGGGTATTCCGGGTCGTCCATGTCATCCAGATATTGGTACTCGATGGGGTCCTCGACGGTGACGATGTGTTTGGGATGGTGCCGGCGCAACCAGTCTATGAGGGAGGCAAGCGTGGTGGATTTGCCCGAACCGGTGGGGCCGGTGACGAGGCAGAGTCCGGCGCGCTTGAGGACGCAATGGCGCAGGGTGGAAGTCGTGTCGGGGTCGATGCCAAGGACTTCGAGTTCCGGGATGGAGTCGCTGAGGATACGGCAGGTGATGCCAAGGCCGGACGAACTGAGGTGGGCTTGGATACGGAGACGGCCGGAGCGTTCGCCGTTGGCCCCCATCGGGATCCCATCGCAAGAGAAATCCGCGACCCGGGTCTTGGCGAAATCGGCAATGGCCAGATGGATTTTCTCATCGACGCGCTGGTCGAGGTCTTGATCCTGGCCGAAGCCATGGCTGCCGCTTTCGCGGTTGCTGATGAGTTCCTTGAGGATGGCATCCATCTGCGCGGGGGAGAGAATGCCGAGGAAATCGAGTTTCTCCATGCCTTTGTTGGTATGGATATAGACCGGGCGGGCGGCCCGCATCTGAATGTCGGAAACCTTCAATTCGCTGCAGACGCGGAAAATGATCCCGAGCAACTCCCTGCCATTCATGCCCGCCGCAAAACGCACCGCAGCCACCGTCTGCGCATGCCCTGGCAGTGGTGGTGGTTCGAGAGTGGTGGCGAAGACGGACATGGGCGGAAGAAAAGTATGAAATTTAGGATTTTGGTTTTGCTTGGGCTTCGTGTTCGAGGCGGATGATGGTTTTTTCGGCGGCATCGCGGATTTTGCCGATGAATTGAAAGCGCATTTCGCATTCTGTGATGCGTTGGGGCGAGAGGAGTTCCCAGTTTTTCGATTCGTCCCATTCCCGGGAAGTGGCGACGTAGCGGGCGGTGCATTGATCGAGGAGGGTCAGGCATTGGCGCATCTGGGTCGTGTTATACCTTGGCGAGTCATTATGCTGATCGCTGAACATCAGGTGCAGGATGTTGGTGGCGGCGGCGGCGGCGGTGAGCGCGGGACGTGGGTCATGCTCTTGACGCAGGCAGTACTCAATGGTGTCTTGAGCAAGTTTGGCGGCCGATGGGGTGAGCTCCGGGTGGGTGCCGACCGCCGGTTCCGTGAGGAAAAAATGCAACGAGTTGTAGTTTCCGTAATGGGCCGGATCGAGTTGATAGGCGAAGCGGAGTTTGTCTTCGGCATCGCGCCGGAGATGGCGTTTGAGCGCTTCACTGGGGGCCTTGGGGTTGGTGCGCGCCACGCTGGCCTTGTCCAAGGAGTGGAGCAGGTTCCCTAAGCGCAACCTCCATGAAGTGGGTCCTGTCTGGGTCTTTGTCGCTGCGTTGGCCGCGGGTTCGTGCACGTCGACTTCCTCGCCCGCTGCGGTTGGCGACGGGTTGCCGGCCATTCCGGCGTCGAAATAGGTATCGATGGGTCCTTGCATCGCCATGGCGAACACCTCGCCATAGGGGCTGCCGTTGATGCCGAACGGGTTCAAAGGCGCGTTGAGGTCGGGATTGGCCAGCAGCGGGCGACCCGCAAACACCCAAGCCAGTCCGCCCGCACCCATGAGGGCGGTGGAAATGACATGCGATGAGAGGCGTGACATGGCAGGAATCAGGAGAAATGTTGGGTGCGGAAGCACAGGCGGGAGAGGCCCGTATATACGGCAAGAATGCCGGTAAAATATAGCACCATGGACCCGAAGGTCGCAGACGGCAGAGCTCCGTTCTTGAAGTAAAGACGCTGGGTGAGATCGGCCAAGGCGTAGTGGGGTGAGTACAACCAAAGGCCTTGCAACACTGGATTTTCCTCGAGTTTGAGCATGTTGTCGAGGTAGCCGATGCCCCACAGGCCGTAGAGGGTGAGGCCGAGCGTGATGGAGAAACCGGCGATGCTGCCAAAGCGCGAGGAGAGGGCGATGGCCAGCATCAACAGCGGCGCGATGACCAGCAGGAAGAGTCCGGTATATTGCAGGTTGAGCAGCCACCACATCGAATGTTCGGCGGGGTCGGCGGGGCAGGCCCCCCATTGGCAAATGGCAGCCGTGGCGAGGGTCAGGGGCGCGATGAAGCTGAATAGCGCGAGCCAGATTTCAAACAACTGGCGGTTGGCGGAGACGCCGGTGGTCAGGAAGTATTCGCCCAAGCCGGACTTGGCATTGTCTTCCCCTTGGCGGGCGGCTGTGAACAGGCCCCACAGCAGGGTGCAGATCCAGAGCGTGTTCCAAGCCGCCAACAAGCGGGCGGGTTGGACCAGAATCGGCTTCTCCGTGGCGCTGGAAAGCAGCGGCAGGGCAAAGGGCAGGGCGATGACGGCGAGACCGCAGATGACCCATGACTTGCGCTGCAAGAGGGTCGCGAAAGTAAGTCGGAAAAGTCTCATGGCTGGATAATAGAACCGACAGGGATGGATTCAAAAAAATTATTGAGCTGCGGGGCGGGTTTGTCTTTGGGCGGGTATCAGCTCACTGATTTGATGTGCCCAGACTACGGGAATTTCAGAGGTCTGGCTAGTATGGGGTTTGTGATAAGCGTGTCACCATTTGAACTACGCCCGGACCGCCCCACGCCCTTGCCGTGGCGGACGATTTCTGGCGGCTCCCCGCGCTCTCATGCCCGGCTTTCCCACCGGTTTTCATCAAGAGTCTTGGCACTGCGACATGCATCGAGGGAGACTGGACTGCGGCCATTGGTAAGAAGAAGTGGGTAATGAGGTGAAATTAATTGTTACGGCAAATGTGTCATTTATCAGAAACGATAGTTTTCCCTGAATGGCAACTCGAAAAGCCACTAATTTACAAAAAAACCGCATTTTTTTTGTAAATTGCGGTCGGTGACGGCGGGCCGGTAGCTGCGGTCGTGAGGTGGGTGGGCGGTTCCGGCATGTTGGGGTTAGAAGCCGGAGTGGAATTCGCGTTTGCGCTCTTCAAGCAGCACCAGCCAGTTCATCATGGAGATGGGCGGCAGTTCGGCCGGGTGGGTGATCGGTCGCAAGTTGACATGAATCCGGTTGGCAGCCACCGCGGAACCATCCAGTACCTTTGAATCCAGCGGGCGGACGGGATGGGTGGCGGATTCACTGGCGAGGGAATCCACTTGTCCGGAGAAATTCACCCCGAACGGAATCAGATCCACGCCGTAGCGCTTTTCCGGAGAAAAGACCGAACAGGGCGGATAATACAGGCCCACCGGGGTGAAGCCGGACGGCGGTGTGGTGGCGACCGTATTGAAATCATCCCCGATGTAGAGGCGCAGGTTGGTCACCAGGGAGAAGCCCTTGGTGAACGACGTCAGGTTGTCGCATTCCTGCAGGATGATGCCGTAATCCAAATCAGTGCAAGGAATGGCGGGGATGGGCAGGCCCGTGTTGCCGGTTGCGGTGTAGTCCACGTTGACCACCAACGAGTGATTCTTGGCGGTGGTGTCCGCCCCCAACGCAGCCAGAAACCCGGCGAAGCGCTTGGGATAGATCGCGATGCAGGGCTTGCCGGTGGAACCCAGGCTGCGGATGTCAAACGGACGGCTCAGTCTGGAATAGCCGGAATAGCCACCCTTGGGGGCTTTGCCGCCCGGATCCCCGAAGGTGGCCTTGTCGAATTTGATCGAGCCGGTCTGGTTCGACTTATAGAGAAACTTGCCGGTTGCGCCATAAGCCAAATCGACCGCGGTGGTGCCGAAGTTGACGGTCGTGCCATCCTTGTAGGTGGTCGTGAAATCACTCGGCAAGGTGGTGGATGAGGGGGCGCTCATGGAAAAGACTTGCTCTGCCCGGACGTCGCCGGGTTTCAAATACGAGAACCGCAGCTTGGTCGGTGTGTAATTCGGTGGCGAGTTCGTTGCGCTCACCACGTCGGTGATATCCAGCCGCATCGTGCATTGCAGGGCACCGACGGAATAATTATTCCAGGTGGTGGATGACAACACACTGGTTTCGGCGGCATTGGCGGTGGCGAAACGGTCGAAATAATCCGTGCCGCGGTTGATCGGGATAAAGGCCGCGCGACCGCTCTCGGATGCCAGCGAAACCGGGAAAAAATCCCCGTGGGTGAGTTGATAGGCCTCGCGCACTCCTGGCGTGAGCGGGTCCCCGGTGAAACTTTGACCACCGACCGTGGTGTCGGCGGACAAGGAGGCGCCACGGCGGGTTGCCAGCGCCGTAAGGGCGGTGGTTCCTTCCACTGTGGCGCGTCCGGCAAAGATGCCGCCGGCAATGCTGACATTCTGCCAGGCATCACCGTCCGCGTATTGGCCCAAGGCCATGAAGGAGGAAGCGGAAATCGGCAACTGGGAGGGGATTTCATATATCGACAACACGAAGTCCCGCCGCGACAGCGCGGCTTTGGTAGTGGTGGCGTCCGGCGCGGAGAGGTCCATGGAGAAGGCCCACCAATTGCGCTTCGCCACAAAGGGTTGGCCGGGACACGTGTAGCCGAAATTGATGTTAGGGTAGTTGATGAGGTTGAAATTCGGATAAGTGGCCACAGGCAGGCTCACTCCACCTTGCGCCAGCGTGCCGTAAATTTTTTTGTTAGAAAGGATCGGCCAGGTCTTGTCGCGCGAGGCGTCGGTGGCATCGCTGCAACTGAGAGGCGCCGGATAGCCGGTGCCCAAGCTGCGGTTGATGCCCACTGACACATAGCCGGTTTCGGTGCCAAGTGCCTTGAAGATGAGGCTGGGATTGCCCAGGGGAGCATCGCCCGGGTTGGCCACGGTCATGCCCGCCGTGCCGAGCGAGGCCTGCATCTCACTTGCAATGGATTGGCGGGCGTTGGCCATGGCCAGCGCCTCGGTGAAAATGTTTTCCCAGCGCAAGGGGTAGCTGTTGGTGGTGTTGGCGTTGGATTGATGTTGCATGGCGCGGATGGCCCGGTTGGGGACAATGGCCATGATCGAGCGCAGGATGGCCTCCTCCTTCTCGCCATAATCCAATTGCAATTGCACGGTGGCTTGGGTCGCCTGTGAACTGCACGCCCGCCGGTAAGCAAACACCATCAACAACCCCAGCAACGAACCCATGGCAAGCACCAGCAGAAAGGAGGTATAGCCCGGGATGCGGCGCTGGCGGTGGGAGGTTTTCATGGGATCAAGGGGCCTGAGTTGGGGCCTCGTGAGGCGGGCCCTTTGCCTGGTTGGGAATGCCTCATTCCATGCCCCCGAAGGTGCCGTTGACGTTGATCACCTTTTCGATATCAAAGCTGACATAGGCCAAACGATCGGTGCCAAACGGCGTCACCGTGAGGATTTCCATGGTCCAGCGGCCATCATTATCAAACAGTGCATCGTAGCCCTCAAGTGTCAGCACCCGGCTTTGTGGCACGGCATCATTGACGACCAGCGCGGAGCCCGGCACCACACTGCCGGTGACCCCCAGCGCCGGATCGCTATGATAGACTTGCACGAAGGTCGTGGAATTGGGGTACAGGTCGCTGAGTGTGACGGTGATGACCGGCAGGGTGAGGCGAATCAACTGCCCCTGGGTCATCCCGGTAAGTGTTCCGCTCGCCACCGGCCACACTTGGATATAGTTGGAAGCGATTTGCGTTTCGGCCACCAGCGAGTCCGCCACCGAGTACACCGAAAAACGCTCTTCGCCACGCACCTTGGTGCGGTCGCTGCCGGGAATGGAGGTCAAGGCGTAAGTGAGTGCCTGGGATCCATTCTTGGTGATGGACGCCTGCGACAACAATGTGGCCAGCTTGCGGTCGATGCCCACTCCGGTGCCGTCATTCCCATATGATTGCACATGCCGCAGCAGCTTGACGCTCTTGGAGGAGGCCGGGGCGGTGGTGGTGGTCAGCAGGCCGGAGACGACCACATCGACATAAATCGGGCGGTCCGCGCGGGTTCTTGCAATCGGTCCATACGGATCCTCCGAGCGGACCGTCACCGCTGCCAGCGGGACATAGGTGCCGACATAAGCCGTGGCTAACAGATAGCTCGCGAACGACTCATGTTCGACGGTGTAGAGTTCGAAGCGGGATCCGCCCGCATCCACGCCCAGCATGGACAATTGGGAGCCACTTGTGGCCACGGTGGCGTCCCAGACGACGCCACTTGGCAACTGGACTTGGCGAATGAAATTGGTATAGCCCTCGGATTGGGCCGGGGCCGACGCGCAAGTGGCCAAAATCACTGGCAGGAGACGAGACAGGATGGTTTTCATGGTTTGATCATTGCGGGTGGAGCCGCGGTGGCGGCCGGTTTTTCGGGAGGGGAAACTTTGGGGGGCAACACCGAGATGGGGCCGCCCAAATAGGTGGCCACCACCAGCGCCGAGCTTTCCTTGAGGCGCATGAGGACGTCCGCAGCCAGCGGTTCATGGCCCTCGGCTTGGGCGCGGCTCACTTCCACGGCGGTGATCCAGCCGCGGTTGCGGGCATAGAACTCGGCCCAGCCCACCAAGGCGGAGCCCCGGATAAATTCCAGCCGTTGGGCCAGGGACGGCGGCAGTCGTAGGATCGCACGCTTGGGCACGAGGGTGGCCATGCCGCCAAAACACAGGACGTCAGATTGACTGAGCAAATCCTGTGGCGGGTTCTTGGCCGGATCCTCGCCTGTGGACTCCGGCAGGCGTTGCATCGGATCTTCCTGTTGGGCCTGCTGCAGGCGCTGCGCGAGTTGTTCATGAGTCGCGGCATCCCGTTGGGCGGGGAGCCTTTCGGCAGCCACACCCGTCGCCGCGACGGTCACCCATGCGAGCCATCCGGTATGCCACTGCCAGCGAATTGATCCTCGCGCTTGCATGTTCATAACCTCAAGGTTTGCGGAAGCTGACAAGGAAGACGAGGTCCTGCTCGTCGTAGCCAACATAGGCCATATTCGTGTGGGTCAACTCCATGAACACGATCACATCCATGGGTCCTATTTTCACGTTGTTAGATGCGTCCAGATAAGGTTTGAGAAATTTTTCCAGCGACGGGGCGTTGTAATCCGGCACGCGGGACGGACAATGGTCGCCATTGACCAGGGCTTTCACCAGCGTGCCGCTTTGTGATGAACGGAAGGTGCTCCATGAATTGCTGAAATAGTACTGCCCGCCGAAATCGATGGGTTTGTTAGGGGTGGCCAGGAAACTCAGGATGATGCCCTGTTGCTGCACGATGAGGTCCGTCTGCTTGCCATCGAAGAGGGTGGCCCAGCTCGAACCATTGGAGCCGGTGATCAGGCCCTTGGTGCGGATGAAAATGATGTTGCCCTTGGAATCCTGGGTGGTCACGCCGGCTCCGAGGATGCGCACATCGCAATACAGATTTTGTTTGACCGTGACCGTGCCCGGTGGCGTGACCTCGACATAGTCCAAGACGGCCGCTGGATAGTTGATGTTCCACGTCAGGTTGGTCTTGACGCCGGTTTGGACCACGGTGGGTGAGGCGCTGAGCGTGCCACAGGGCACCGACGGATTGGTGGTGCCTTGCGCGGACGCCAGCGGCGAAGCCATGGCACAGAGGGTCAACAGCAGGGCCGATGCAGCGGTATATGAGTTGGCTTTCATGAGGGAGGCAGGGGTTGGTGATTCATGCTGGAATTCTATCCGTAATGTCGCGCGCGGGCCCATGGGCTGGCTAAATCAAGCGGGGCGCCGCCACGTTGACGAGAATGGAGCAATCCCCGTAAACCTCTAGTTGCACTTTGGTATAATCATCTATCCAAACCGTCCTCCCCGGGCAAAAGTCAGGGAATGCGAAACGACCGGGGTCAAGCCGCGTTGGGCTGTTAGTACCCGGCCTAGTAGTATTCGCGTTTGCGTTCTTCGAGCACCACCAGCCAGTTCATCATGAAGACGGGCGGCAAATCGGCGGGGTGGGTGATGGCGCGCAAATTGGCATGGATGCGGTTGTCGGCGACGCTATTGCCGCTGAGCATCTTGGTATCCAACGGGCGCACTGGGTTCGTGTTGGATTCACTGGCCAGTGAACCCACCTGACCGGAGATGCTCACTCCGAACGGGTCGACTTCCACGCCATAACGGGTCTCCGGCACGAAGAGCGAGCACGGCGGATAATACAGACCCGCAGGCGAGTAGCCGGATGGCGGGGAGGTGGACACCACATTGAAATCATCGCCCAGATACAAGCGCAGATTGGTCACCAGGGAAAAGCCCTTGGTGAAGGAAGTCATGTCGTTGCATTCCTGCAGAATAAGCCCGTAGTCCAGTTCGCTGCAGGCCGACATGCCCAGCGCGTGGTCGGTGTAAATCACAGGCTTGGTCAGCAGCGCGCTGCCGGTGGTCGTTGTGTAGTCCACATTGACTACCAGCGAGGAATTGACCGCCGTGCTGTCCGCTCCCAGGGCGGTTAGAAACGCGGGAAAGCGTTTTGGATAGACCGCGATGCAGGTTTTGCCGGAGGGCAGGGTCTTGATTTCAAACGGGTAACTCGGCTTGAAATAGCCGGCCTTGATGGTGCCCACCAGAGGGTCGCCGAAGCGGGCATTGTTGTAGGTGATGGAGCCGGACATGCCGGTTTGATAGGCATAGGTGCCGTTTTTGCCGTAGGCCAGATCGACCACGGAGGTGCCGAAGTTATAGGTTGAGTTTTCCTCGCAGGCATAGAGGTAGCCGACGGGCGAGCCGGTGGCCACGCCGGTGGTCAGCGGGATGGCCAGATCCTTGCGCACGCCGGCCTTGAAATAGGAGAAGCGCAGGGCCGTCGGGGTTTTGTCAGAGGCGCTGGCCACGGCGGTGATGTCCAGGCGCATGGCGCATTGCAAGGCGCCGATGGAATAGTTGTTCCAGGTGGTGGAGGAGAGCACGCTGGTTTCCGGGGCGTGGGCGAGACGGTCGAAGTAGTCCGCACCGCGGTTGATGGGAATGAAGGCGGCGCGGCCGCTCTCCGAGGCCAGGGAGACCGGGAAGAAATCGCCCTGGGTGAGTTGATAGGCCTCGCGCAGGCCCGGTGCGAGCGGGTCGCCGGTGAAGCTCTGGCCACCGATCGTGGCGCTGGTCGAAAGGGAGGTGCCGCGGCGGGTGGCCAGTGCCGAGAGGGCGGTGGAGCCTTCGATGGAGGCCCGGCCGGTGAACACGCCGCCGGAGATGGTGATATCCTGCCAGGCGCCGCCGGAGGCATGTTGGCCAAATTCCATGAACGAGGAGGCGGAAATTGCCAGCTGGGATGGGATCTCATAGATCGAGAGCACGAAGTCGCGCCGCGACAGCACGGCTTTGGTGGTGGTGGCGTCCGGTTCGGCGAGATCCACGGAGAAGCCCCACCAATTGCGCTTGGCCACAAACGGTTGGCCGGGGCGCGCGTAGCCGAAATTGATGTTAGGATAATTGATGAGGTTGAAATTCGGATAGGTGGCCACCGGCAGGGACACCCCGCTGGAGGCCAGGGAGCCGTAATACTTGCTGCCGGAGATGATCGGCCAGGTCTTGTCGCGGGTGGAGTCGGTGGAGTTACTGCAGGTCAGCGGCACGGGATAGCCGGTGCCGAGGCTGCGGTTGATGCCCACGGAGGTGAAGCCGGTTTCGGTGCCGAGCGCTTTGAAGATGGAGCTGACACTGGCCAGGGAAGCATCTCCGGAGTTGCCTTGCGCCAGGCCCGGGGTGTCGAGGGTGGTCAACAATTGGCTGGAAATGGACTGGCGTGCGTTGGCCAAATCGAGCGCCTCGGTGAAGATGTTTTCCCAGCGCAGGGGGTTGCTGTTGGAGCTGCTGGCATTGGATTGAGGCAACATGGCGCGGATGGCGCGGTTGGGGACGATGGCCACGATCGAGCGCAGGATGGACTCCTCTTTTTCCCCATAATCGACCTCTAACTGCACGGTGGCCTGGCTGGCCCGCGCGGCGGTGGCCCGCCGATAGGCAAACAGCATCAACACCATCAGTACCGAGCCGATGGCGATGACCAGCAGAAAGGAGGAGAAGCCGGCGGCCCGGCGGGGGCGGGGTGTGGTTTTCATTGGGTCATGGCTCCCGAGTAGGTGATGAGTTCGCCGGCGGGGCCGGTCAGGGTCATGCGGAGAATGCCCTGTTCCACCGTGAAGGCCACGTTGGTGGGGGTCTTGGTGACGTACCATTGCGGGGTGCCCAGCACCCCGCTGAGCGGCACCACATAGTAGTAGAGGGCGGGGCCGTTGCCGCGGTCTTCGAACGACAGGATGGAAGCCCGGATCACGCCATCGGGTTGGCGGAAGTTGAGCACCACCACGGGCGAGGAGGTGGAGCGCGGGTTGGTGCCGGCGAGGGCGTCGGCCACGGTGTTGTGGAGCCGGAAGCGCTCGGCCTTGCCCACCAGTTTGCTCACGTGCAGGCTGATGAGCGGCGCCTCGTCGGTCAGGAAACTCTGCGCCTTGTAGATTTGCAGGAAGGCGAGTTGTTGATTGAACAAGGCCATGCTCATGGCGGCGACGGCCAGGCCCAGCATGATGGCCAGTGATAGCTCAATGAGGGTGAAGCCGCTGCGACGGGATGGAGGATGGCACGTCATTGGGAGCGAATCACGGTGCGGGATTTGGCGTAGACGCGCGCGCCGACCCGATAGGTCAACACGCTTTGCACTTTCCAGACTTTCATGCTGGCCGGGTTGGTGGCCGCGGTGCCGGAGCCGCTGTCGGGCACCAAATTGTTGGTATCCGGGAGGCGGGTGCGTATCACTGTGCCGGTCACCGTGGCGCCGCCGGGCAGGCGGCCGATCTCCACCTGGGTGGAGGTGGTGGTCGGATAGATCGGCCATGGGGAGGCGTTGGAGGTGAGGGTTTGAAATGGCACGCGTTCGGCGTAGGCCCGTTCATAAGTGATATAGGCATCGGTGAGCACCTGTTGGAGCACCCACTGGCGCGGGCTCAGGATATTGAGCGAGAGCTTCAACATCACCAGGCCGATGAGGGTCAGGATCGACAGCGCCAAGGTGGCTTCCACCAAGACAAAGCCGCGGCGGCGGGATCCGGGCTTGCGGTGGGGCCGGCAAACCGGCAAGCTTGCGGGGTGACCGGACTTCTCCGCGCCCTGATCTGGCAAGCGGCCCTGCTGACATGCTGCAGCGGGCCGCTGGCGGCGCAAGCGATGATTGAGCCGCCGTTCGGGTTGCGTTGGGGGGATTCCCCGGAAAAGCTCATCAGCTGGGCGGGCCGCCATGGGTTGGACGTGACGATCGCCCTGCCCGGCGATCAACCGGCGCTGCGGATTTTGAAGATCCAGCCACGCCAGGGGCTGCTGCCGGAGAGCCAGGCTGCGGCGGTGGAGGGTCGCTTCCTGGGTGGCAAGTTGTTCGAGCTGACGGTGCATTATTTTGATGCCGCGGTCTCCGCGGACGCGTTGGCCGCGCGCTTTGAGGCGCTGCGCAAGCAACTCAGCGCCCAGCACGGGGCGCTCACCGCCAACCAGCAGCAGCGGACGGTCGAGGACAAGTTTGCGACTAAGACCGTATCGTTTCATCGGGAACCTGTGAAAGGCTTGTTTCTACTCTTGGCACTCACCGAGGTGGAGGACTTGTTGCGGGAATCCAAAGAGATACGCTTTTCCCTGGTCTATCGCAATGAGAATTTCAAAAACGAAGTGCAACAGGAACTGGACGAACTGAAAAAAGCGCCCTGACTCATTCGATGGTGGTGACGGCGCTGTTCACTTTGATGATTCTTTCGATATCGAAGCTAACATATGCCAGGCGTTCGACGCCAAACGGTGTCAGCGTAAGCAGTTCCATGGTCCAGCGGCCATCATCATTAAAGACGGCATCGTAGTCTTTGACTGTCAGCACCCGGTTTTGTGGCACGGAGTCACTGATGACCACGGCGGACCCCGGCACGATCGTGCCGGTCACTCCCAGTTGCGGATCTCCCTGATAGACCTGCGCATAAGTCGTCGAGCTGGGATAGAGGTCGTTGAGTGTCAAGGTGAGCGTCGGCACGGTGAAGCGAAGCACCATGCCTTGGGTCAGCCCGCCAATTGAGCCATCGGCCACCGGCCAGATCTGAATGAACTGTGAGGCAAGTTGTGACGACGGCGCTTGATAGTCGGCCAGCGAGAACACCGAAAAACGCTCCTCACCCCGAACCTTCGTCCGGACCGCTCCGGGCACCGAGTTCACAGCGTAGGTCAGGGTCTGCGTGCCATTGGTGGTGATCGATGCCTGCGTCAGCAGGGTGGCCTGGGTCCGATCCAGGATCACGCCCGTTCCACCCGTGCCATAGGATTGGACATGATGCAATAGATTGGCGCTCTTCGAGGCATCTGGGTCCGTCGCGCCACTGAGCAAGCCGGATACCGTGACATCGACGTAAAACGGACGGTCCGCACGGGTCCGCGGGATGGAGGGATAAGTATCTTCCGAACGGATGACCACGCTGGACAAGGGCACGTAGGTGCCGACATAACGCGTATCCAACAGGTAACTCGTCAACGGGGTGGATTTGACGGTCCACAATTCAAAGCGGGCTCCTCCCGGGTCAATCGTGAGCGAGGACAATTGCGAGCCGGTGGCTGCCACCGTTGCATCCCACTGGACCGCGGTGGGTAACTGGACTTGACGGATGAAATTCGTGTAGGTCGCCGTTTGAGCAGGGGCCAGTGCCGCAACCGCCAAAAACGCGGGAACAAAGCGCAATAGGAGATGTCTCATGGTTTGGTTTTCTCAGTTGGAGTTGCAGCAGATGGCAATTTTTCGGGTGGTGGGACTTTGGGTGGCAGTAATGATATGGGGCCTCCCAGATAGGTCGCCACGATCAGGTTGCGGCATTGCGTCATCATTTTGCGGGTATCCTCGGCCACCGGCTCATTGCCCTCGGCTTGCACGCGGCTGATTTCGATGGTGGTGATCCAGCCACGATTGGCGGCGAAGAAATCCGCCCAGCCGACGATCTTCGCCCCGGGCTGGATTTTGAGACGTTCGGCGCAAGTCTCTGGAATCTGCATGATCGCATGCTTGGGCACGAGGGTGGCGAGGCCATCGAAACACAGGATATCCGACTGGCTGAGCAGATCTTGAGGACGGTTCATCACTGATGGATCCTCGCCCTTGACAATTGTCATGTTTTTCATCGGATCGGTTTGAGCTGCCTTGCGCCAGGCCAGGATCAATTGTTCCTCGGTCGCGGCGTCCCGCATGACGGGCGCTTCCGCATGGGCAACGGCGGTCATTGATGCCAACACCGCCACGCCAATCCATTTTGCTGAAATCGTGCTTTGCATGGGATCAGGAGGTGCGGAATGTGACCAGTAACACCAGGTCCTGCTGGTCGTACCCAACGTCTGAGGTACTCGTATGGGTCAACTCCATGAAGACGATCACATCCATGGGCCCGATCCGCACCTTGTTGGAGGCATCAAGATAGGGCTTGATGAATGATTCCAAAGACGGCGCGTTGTAATCCGGAATTCGGCTAGGGCAAGCATCACCATTGACGAGGGACCACACGTACGTGGGGGTGACTCCCGAGGTGCGAAAGGTGCTCCAGGCATTGTTATAATAATACTGTCCCCCGAAATCGATTGCCTTGGCCGAGGTGACGCTCAGGGTTTTGATGATGCCTTGCTGCTGGACGATCGTGGACGTCTGGGTGCCGTCAAAGATGGTGGTCCAGCTTGATGAGCCGTTGTAGCGGATCTTGGCCGCGCTCCGGATATAATTGATCGTTCCATTGGAGTTTTGGGTGGTCACGCCCGCCCCCAGGATCCTGATATCGCAAATCAGATTCTGCTTGGGCGTGATCGTGCCACCGCCCGGAGGCGTGACGGTGATATAATCCTTCACGACCGAAGGATAATTGATGCTCCATGTCAGGGTCGGCTTGGTGCCGGTTTGCACTACGGTCGGGTAGGCGGTCAAGGATCCGATGGGAATCGATGGGTCGGTGGTTTGCGCCAATGCCTGTGGGGAGACAAGCGCGGAGATTGCGACGGCGAGTGCCGCGGCGGCGGTCATGCGGTTAGTTTTCATGTTGGGTTGCGGGTATGGGTCTATCCAGCGTTGGTTGATTCAAGAGTGGCCGGGTTTTTGCGGGCGGTGGCGGAGTGAACCAATTGCGCCACGGGCCGCGCGGCACCTCGTGGTCATCGGCGAAGCGCCACTCGACGCTGGCGCCGCTGCGGAGTTGCAGGAAGTCGCGCACGGCGGGGCTGAGGTCGATGCCGGCGCCGCCATTGCGGTTAGGGCGGGGGCTGTCATTGCCGAAGACATACTGCCAGTGGTCGATCTCGAAGGGTCCGACGTCCTCCCATTGCGCGTAACAGACGCGGCCCTGATGGTGGATGGCCAGCCAGCGGCCTTTGCAGACGGAAATTCCATCGCCGCGATAGTTGGCCCAAAACCATGGAATCACCGTGCTGGCCTCGGGCCGGTGCACGCCGCCGCCCGCCACATCGTTGTAGGGCAGGGCCACGTAAAACGGATTGAGCAGCGGCGTGAAGCCGGCCGGCAGATAGCCCGCGCGCCGCTCCGGATCGTCATAGCCGCCGAAATTGGCCAGCCAGTTTTGGTCCCACGCGCTCTTTGTGTTAGGTACGGGGTTGTGTTCGGTCGGCAACTCGCCCACCCAGAACACGGTGGAGACCACGTTGCGTTTCCAGCCCCTGCCGGCCAGTCCCCGCGCGTGCGGGTTTTCCAACACCACCCGCGCCGCCGCCGGCACTCCGAAGGGGTCGCTCAAGCCCGGCAAGGCCGCGCGCCGCTCATTCAAAAACCGCTCGTGGCGGTCGCTCACCCGCTCTATCAGGCGCGAGGCCGCCGCCGATCCGAGAAGGGCGATGCTGACGAGGGCAGTGGTTAGAGCGGGGCGGTGCATGGATTACAGACTTGTGGAACACCCGAAAATTAGGGGAATGTCCGTGGCGTGTAAAGCCCGCGCGTTCGTGATACCCATGTCACGTTTTCAACGACACCGGTTTATTTGTGAACCGCAGAGTAACGCGGCAGCTAAGGAGCCACCACATTCCTGTGGTGGTGGTGGCGGCATGGTGCATGGGGAGAAGACGACGACAAGAATGTCGTCGCTCCTCAAGCGCGGCAGCGCTAAGGAGCCACCACATTCCTGTGGTGGTGGCGGCAGCATGGTGCACGGGGAGAAGACGACGACAAGAATGTCGTCGCTCCTCAAGCGCG
>CAIKDP010000306.1 GCA_903826205.1 Akkermansiaceae bacterium | reverse complement strand
GGGGCTGCCGGCCAGGAAACCCGCATCGCAGACCGCGAGCGCCTGCCCAACGTGTCGGTCGGCATCGACGCCAATGTTTACTCAGGTGGGGATTTCCGCAGCGCCACGGTGGGCGTGAAAATGAGCCTGCCGTGGTTCAACGACACCTCCTATCAGGCAAAAATCGCGGCCGCACACAGCCGTGAGCGCGCCGCCGACCGGGATGTGGAAACCCTGCGCCGCGAAGTCGCCGGTGACGTCCTCAGTGCCGCCACCGAAGCCGCCAACGCCGCCGCCCAGGCGCACGCCTATGCAGGCGAGATTCAAGCCAAGGCGCTGGCCGCCAGCCAAACGATTGAGGCGGCATGGCTCAGTTCGAAAGCGCCGCTCACCGATCTGCTGGATGCCAGCCGCATTCTCTTTGGCATCCGTCTTGAGCAACGCCGTTTCATTGCCATGCAACTCGCGGCGCTCGAACAACTCCAAACCCTCGTCCCTAACCGTTAATTCATGAAATCCTTCCCCGTGCTTTTTCTAACCGCCATGCTCGCGGCGGCCGCCACCTGGTTTGGCATGCGCCAATTGCCGCCACCGCCGCCACCGGCCGCCGCCACCGGCGAGCACAAGCTGCGATTCTATCAATGCTCGATGCACCCGCAGGTCACCAGCGACAAGCCCGGCCGCTGCACCATCTGCGGCATGGAACTCACGCCGATTTATGCAGGCGAGAGCGCCGGCGGGGCCGGCGGCGACGTCGTCGCACTCACCCAAAGCCAGATCCAGGTGTTGCACGTGCAAACGGCCGAGGCCATGGTCCGACCGCTGGTCCGCACCTTGCAGGTGGCCGGCACCATCGCGGAAAACGCCAGCCGCCACCGCGTGCTCGCCGCCTATGTGGACGGCCGCATCGACACCTTGCATGTGAACTTTTCCGGGGAGGAGATTGTGGCGGGACAAGCGCTGGCGGAATTGTACAGCCCGGGCTTGCTGCAAGCCGAACGCGAATACCGCCAACTCGGCGGCGAGTTGCGCAAAAACACCGCGCTGCGCCTCCGCCAAATGGGCCTTGCCCCCGCACAGATCGACGCCCTCGACAACAAGTCCGCCGACTCGCTCACCTCACAGATTCTCGCGCCCGTCAGCGGCACCGTCGTGGCACAGGCGGTTTACGCCGGCCAATACGTGACCACCGGCGAGCGCCTGTTTGAGATCGCGGATTTTTCGACGATGTGGTTCATGTTCCGCGCCTACGAGCAGGACCTGCCGTGGCTCAAGGCCGGGCTGGTTGTTAGAATCACCACTCCGGCGCTGCCTGACAAATCCTTCACCGGCAGCATCACCTTCATCGATCCGAACCTCGACGCAGCCACCCGCACCGCCAGCGTGCGCGTCGAACTGCCCAACCCGCCGGTCAACGGCAAGCGCGAACTCCTCAACCGCCTCTACGCCGATGGCAGGGTGGAACTGGACGCGCCGCCGGTTCTAACCGTGCCACGTTCGGCGGTGATCGAAACCGGCCCGGAGGCGGTCGTTTACGTCGAGCAAGCCAGCGGCGCCTATGAGCGCCGGGTGGTGACAACCGGCCGCCGCGGCGACACCTATCAGGAAATCCCATCAGGAATCAAGGCGGGCGAGCGGGTGGTGACCAACGGCAACCTGCTCATTGACGGGCAGGCGGAAATGAACCGCGCGTTCATGACACCGGCCGCACCCACGCCGCCGCCGGCGCACCCCCCGGTCACCGCCCTGAACGACGAACATAAGTCCGCCATCGCGGGATTCGTCAAGGTGGCGGATGCCATGGCGGCGGCACTCGCCACGGATGATCTAAGCGGCTTCAACAAGGCGGCCCAAGCCGCGATGGATGCGACCGGGTCCATGGTCAGGCAACTCCGAACTAACATAAATAGCGGCGCCACTCCCGACGCCCTTGATGAGGCAAAGCATTTCCATGGCATCGATGACCTGAAAGCCGCGCGGTTGGCGTTCCACAAGTTCTCGGTGGCGGCCACCGCCGTGCTGGAACCGTTGCGCAAAGCGGGCGGCATGCCGGAGTTCCAGGTTTACGAATGTCCCATGGTTGACCAGGCGATTCCCGGCGTGCCCAAGCAAGCCCGTTGGATCCAAACCGGCGGCCGTGAATTGAAGAACCCGTTTTTCGGCACGGAGATGCCGGATTGCGGTGAGGAGATCAAGCCCTAGCAATCCCCCCCGCATGATCGAAAAAGTAATTGACTGGAGCCTGCGCAACCGTTTTCTCGTCATCTGCGGCGCGCTCATGCTCATTGTGCTGGGCATCCGCGCCATCCGCCTCACGCCGGTGGATGCCATCCCCGATCTAACAGAAAACCAGGTGCTGGTGTATGCCGATTGGATGGGCCGCAGCCCGCAGGAGGTGGAGGACCAGGTGACCTATCCGCTCTCCACGGGCATGCAGGGATTGGCGGGCGTCAAGGAGGTGCGGGCCAGCTCGATGTTCGGCTTCTCGCTGCTGACCCTTATTTTTGAGGAGGGGGTGGACACCTACTTCGCCCGCACCCGGGTGTTGGAACGGCTCAACTTTCTGCAGGGCTCGATGCCCGAGGGCGTCAAACCCCAACTCGGACCGGACGCCTCGGGGCTGGGCTGGGTCTATCAATACTACCTGCACGTTGATCCGGCCAAGGCGCAGGACGGCGGCTACGATCTGGCACAACTCCGCGCGCTCCAGGATTGGAAGATCCGCTACGCTCTGGCCAGCGTGCAGGGCGTGGCCGAGGTCGCCAGCATCGGCGGCTTCGTCAAGCAATATCAGATCGAGTTGTCATCCACCAAGATGCGGGCGGCCAACGTCACGCTCATGGAGGTGCTGGCCGCCGTGCAAAACGCCAACCTCAACGTCGGTGGCAAAACCGTCGAGGAAAACGGCGCGGAACTCGTGCTGCGCGGCGTGGGCCTGGTCACCCGTCCGGAAGATCTCGAACTCGTCACGGTCAAGGCCGTGGGTGGGACGCCGATCTATCTGAAAGACCTCGCCACTATCCAACTTGGCGGCGATTTCCGCCGCGGCGCGCTGGATCTCAACGGGCATGAAGCGGTCGGCGGCACGGTGGTGATGCGCAGCGGCGAGAATGCCAAGGCGGTCATCGAACGGGTCAAGGCGAAGATTGCCGAAATCGCCTCCAGCCTGCCACCAGGCGTCACGATCCGGCCGTTCTATGACCGCAGCGATCTGATCGACCGCACCATCGACACGCTCAAGCACGCGCTCATCGAGGAAATCATCCTGGTCACCCTCGCCCACATTTTGTTCCTGTGGCATTTCCGCAGCATCCTCATCGTCACGCTGCCCCTGCCGGTTTCCATCCTCATTTCGTTTTTGCTGATGCAGCAGTTCGGCATCACCAGCAACATCATGTCGCTCACCGGCATTGCCATCGCCATCGGTGTGCTGGTGGACGCGGCCATCGTGGTCACGGAAAATGTCATCCGGCATTGCGAAAAGGCCGAGGCGGACAAGGGCCGGTCGCTCACCCGCCCGGAAACCTGGGACACCACCCTCGCCGCTTGCAAGCAAGTCGGCCGGCCGATTTTCTTCGCGATGGCCATCATCGTCCTCGCCTTTGTGCCGGTGTTTGCACTCACCGGCCAGGAGGGCAAGTTATTCCATCCGCTGGCCTTCGCCAAGACCTTCGCGATGATCGGCTCCACCTTGTTGGCAGTGACCCTGGTGCCGGTGCTGTGCTCGTTGTTAGTGCGGGGGCCGTTCCATGCCGAGGACAAGAACATCGTGATGAAATCACTGCTGTGGATCTACGAGCCAACCCTCGACTGGGCGCTCTCCCACCGCAAGACGGTCCTCACCGCCGCCGGACTCATCCTTGCCTTCGCCTTGTCCGTGGCGTTCGGCCTGCCACGGGCCAGTGTGAAAAAAATCCACGACGCGGGCTATCCGCGGTTGGCGGCCACGGTCAGCGGGTTTGGCCGGGAGTTCATGCCGCCGCTCAACGAGGGCAGTCTGTTGTTCATGCCGGTGATGATGCCCAAAACCGGGCTGAAGGAAATCCAACGCGTGATGGCATGGCAGGACGCGGTCATCGCCGCCACCCCTGAAGTGGAAAACGTCGCCGGCAAACTCGGCCGCTTTGAAACCGCCACCGACCCGGCCCCCACCGAAATGTTGGAAACCACCATCATGCTCAAACCGGAATACATCGAGGACGGCAGGTTCCGCGTCAAACGCAACCCGGCGTGGCGCGCGGGCATGACCAAGGAAAAACTCAAGGCCGAACTCACGGAGAAGATGAAGCAAGTGCCCGGCTACGTGCCGGCCTTGCTCCAACCCATCGAGAACCGCATCCTCATGCTCTATACCGGCATCCGCGCCCAGCTGGGCGTCAAAATCTACGGCGACAATCTCGACGCGATCCAACGCAAGGCCTTCGAGGTTGAGAAAATCATCAAGGGCATCGATGGCGCCACGGGCGTTTCACCCTCCCGGGTCCAAGGCAAACCCTATCTCAACATCGAGGTGGATCGCAACGCCATGGCGCGTTACGGGCTGAGCGCCAGGGAGGTGCTCGATGCCGTGGAAATCGCCATCGGCGGCAAGAACGTCAGCACCACCATTGAAGGCCGCCAGCGGTTTCCCATCCAGATCCGGGTCGAGCGCGGCGAGCGCGACGACATCGAGAAACTCAGCCGCATTCTCATCGCCGCCAAACCCGGCATGAACCCACCGGCCACCGGCGCGCCAAGCGGCGGTGCCATGGGCGGCGCGGCGGCAGGCGCGGCAGTGGGTGCCACAGGCGACGATTCTAACATCCCCTACATCCCGCTCGGCATGGTGGCGCACATCAGCCGCGGCGTGGGCGCCAATGAAATCGCCTCGGAAAACGGCCGCCTGCGTTCGTATGTGCAGGCCAACGTCCAGGACCGCGACCTCGGCGGGTTCGTCCAGGAGGTCGAGCAAAAGCTCAAGGCCGTCAATTGGGATGGCCTGACCTACAAGATGACCGGTGAATACGAAAACCAGCGCCGTTTTGTGCAAACCATGCAGGTGGTTTTCCCGCTGGTCTTGCTGGTGATCTTTGTGTTGCTCTACATCGTCTATCACAGCGCGCTGGAAGCCGCCCACGTCATGCTCGCCGTGCCCTTCGCGCTGAGCGGCGGCGTGCTGCTGCAAAAGTTGTTAGGATACAACTTCAACGGCGCGGTGTGGGTCGGATACATCGCGTTGTTTGGCACGGCGGTGCAGACCGGCGTGGTGATGGTCGTCTATCTGGAGGAAACCGTCAAAGCCCGCATGGCGGAAATGGGCGCGGCCTTCAGCCATGCGGACCTTGTCCAAGCCGTCAAGGACGGCGCCCGCCTGCGCCTGCGACCCAAGGTCATGACCGTGGCCACCATTGTCGCCAGCCTGATGCCCATCATGTGGAGCCATCGACAGGGCGCGGAAGTCATGCAACCGCTGGCCACCCCGGTCATCGGCGGCATGCTTTCCAGTCTGGTGCACATCCTCATCGTCACGCCCGTCATCTTCCTCTGGCTGCGCGGGCGGGAGCTGCGACCGGCAGCCTCCCCGTAGGCGCATTCGTTAGAATGCGGGGGGATAAGTCCGTCTTCCGGTGAAGCCGCCACTGCCCCCAGCGCGCTGTCACCAGCGCGCCTACGAAGAAAGGGCCCCCCTACCACCCGAAGCACGCTTGAGCGTTGTGGCTCGTTAGCTCCGCGAACTCTCCGGCGTTCATGCCCAGCGCGCGTGCCAGTCCGCCGCCGATCGCCGGCAGGTTCGCCGGATGATTGCGGCCATCAGCCAGCGGATGACTCACATACTCCGGCGGCGGCAGGCTCTCCGGCGCATCCGTCTCCAACAAAATCCGCTCCCGCGGGAGTTGCCGGAACACCTCTAACATGGCCGCCCGGCGCGGCTGGAGGATCGCTCCGGAGCAGGAAAAATACGCACCCATCGGCAACAAGCGCCGCGCCGTTTCCAATGACCCGCTGAAGCCGTGCAGCAACAAGCGCGGCGGCGGGGCCTCTGTTAGCAAGGCATCTATCAACATCCCCCAGGCCCTGACGCAGTGGATGGTCAGCGTCCGCTGCAAGTCCCGCGCCAGCCGCACTTGCCCGAGAAACACCGGCACTTGCACCTCCGGCCCCGGCGCCCCCACCCCACGGTCCAACCCGCATTCCCCCACCCCGGCGCGCGGGAATTGTTCTAACAATCCACGCAGCCGCGCCGCCGTGGCTGCAACCGTAGCTGCGGCTTCCAGCCGCAGTTCTTCCAGCCGCGAATCACGCGCCTGCCCCGCCGCCGTAGCTGCGGCTTCCAGCCGCAGTTCTTCCAGCCGCGGCTCATGTGCATGCCACGGATGAATCCCAAATGCCGGAACGATTGTTTCCGGATAGGCCCGCGCCAAGGCCGCCACGGCCGACCAGTCCGCCTCACGGGTGGCATTGACCACACAGCACCCGACCCCGGCGCCGCGCAGCGCCTCCAGCAGGGGCGCCGCTGCGCCCAGGCAGGGAAACTGCAGGTGATTGTGACTATCGATCCAGTGCATGGCGTGCGCCGATTCCGGTCTAACCAAGCTATGCGAAAATCGTCCGCTTGGAAAGGTCAAACTCGGATAGACCGCGGGATGAGGCACGCGCCGTGGACGCGACAAGTTCGCTGACGATCGTCACTAAATTTGTCGCGTTTCATTTTTCCGCCCGAATAATTCCTGCCAAATTATTGCATTTGCGGTGCATTGCCGGTCTTCATTTCAGTCATCCAACCGCCCTGCGGGCGCACGTTTCAAAGGCGATTGGGAACCGGAAGCCGCGGTTGTGAGCGGGGGTGGCCGCAGGCAGATCGCTCCTTGATTTTCGCCATGCGCCCTGGAAATCCTTAGCAATTGGAGACAATCCGGCATCCCAGCCAAATCTGCACAGTTAATGACCGATTATGCGTAGTCAGCGATGCGCTTGGCCCCCAGAGTCCGCCATCTTCCATGCGGCAACACCCGCCGGAAGACCTTGAAAGACACCCACCCCCAAAGCCCAACAACGCTCTATCGTTCCACATCCCAAGTACCCACAGCAATCCACCGTAAGCACCCTACCAATCTCAAACCTAAATACAACCAACCGATGAAAACAAGCTGGAAACTCCCCAATATCTCAACCATCAGCCGATGGATCCTTCAAAAACCAAGCAATCTGTTATGGGTTGCCGGTGGCGGGGCATCCCTCGCTTTGGTTCTGTCCTGCGCCACCTCGCGCACCATGATGGCGCCACCCTCAATCCCGGGAGCGACCTTCGTCGGCACCAAGGAATGCGCCACCTGCCATGAAAAACTCGTCCGCGACTTCCGCACGGCGGACCACGCGAAACTCCAAGCCAAGGGCAAGAATGCCATCGACATGGGTTGCGAATCCTGCCACGGCCCCGGCAGCAAGCACGTCGCCGCCGGCGGCGGCAAGGGATCCATCGTCAATCCCAAGAAAACCGCAGAAACCTGCTTCCAATGCCATCTGGACAAGAAGGCCGAGTTCAGCCTGCCCTACAGCCATCCCGTGCTGGCCGGCAAGATGAGCTGCAGCGATTGCCACAACCCGCACACGGGCAATGCTATCAAGGGCGTGGGCACCCAGCTCAGCCGCAAGAACGAAACCTGCTACGAATGCCACAAGGCCCAGGCCGGTCCCTTCGTTTTCCCACATGACGCCGTCAAGGAAGGCTGCACCACCTGCCACAAGCCCCACGGCTCGGTGAACCAGAAGATGCTTGCCGAACGCAACCAAACCTTGTGCGTCAAGTGCCACACTGATACGGGCGGCAAGAAAGCCGATCCGACCATGGGCCCGTCCGGTGGCCACGCGAGCAATGTCCTGCGCGGCACCTGCTGGAGTGCCGGTTGCCATGAGGCCGTCCACGGCTCCAACACCAACGTTGAACTCCGCTTCTAATATAAAATCCATTCATCAACCTTAATTCTGTCATTACATATGAAACCGATTCGTTTTTCAAAATTCATGGGACAATCCAGGACACTGCGTTCGTTCCGTCTCGCCCTTGCCGCTCCGGCGGTGGGGCTTACCCTCGCCTCCGCCCAGGCCGGTACTCCCGCGGCACCCGCGGCAGCTACGGAATCCGCGGCCGCCAACTGGATCAGCCTCACCATCGGCGGGGCCTTTGTCAGTGGCGATGACGCCGGCATGCGGAGCCGCACCCGGACCAATGGAGACTTCTACGGCGGCATCGATTCGCTGCAGTACTCCCAGGCGATCGACAAATCCACGACGCTGAGCATCGACGGTCACGCCCTGCCAGGGCTGGAAGACTACGAGGTCAACATCAACCTCGAAAAAGCCGACGTGGGTTACCTCAAGGCCGGTTACAAACAGTTCCGCACCTGGTCTGACGGCAGTGGCGGTTATTACCCCGGCAATCAATACAGCGTTCCCACATGGGGCGACGATTTGACCTTGGATCGCGGTGAAATCACCTTCGAAGCGGGTCTGCGCATGGAAAAAATGCCGGAAGTCACCTTCTCCTACAAACACGCCTTCCGCAATGGCCAGAAGGATTCGCTCGCCTGGGGTGAAGGCATCCCTTCCAACATCGCCAACACCTTCAAGGTGATGCCGGCCTTGTGGGACATCGATG
This sequence comes from Akkermansiaceae bacterium, assembly GCA_903826205.1. Classification (GTDB taxonomy): domain Bacteria; phylum Verrucomicrobiota; class Verrucomicrobiia; order Verrucomicrobiales; family Akkermansiaceae; genus Luteolibacter. Next base: position 23,744 of record CAIKDP010000306.1, on the reverse strand, counting down.
AGAAGAGTGACACCTTCGAACTCGACGTCGAACACACCCTCGGCAACACCGACCTGGGCCTCGGCCTGACCTATGAGCACGCCAGTTACACCAACTCGCGCGTCAACACCCGCGGTTATGACACCAACCTCCTTCCCACCAGTACCCAGCGTGGCAACTCCTTCCGCACCGCCACGCAAACGGACGATTACACCATGGACCTGTTCGCAGGTAACATCCACAGTGTGACACGTTTCAGTGACACGTTGTGGCTCACCGCCGGCTTCGCCTACAACTCGATCGACACCGACACCACGGGCGGCACCCGCAGTTTCGACTACCCCTACGCGATCTACAAGAGCAGCCGCGGCGGCGATGCCTTCTACAAGAACATGCAGGGCGGCGCCCAAGTCGAGCAACTCATCGGCAACCTCAACGTGATGTGGGTTCCGATGCCCGATCTGACAGTCACCCCGTCGTTGCGCTACGAGCATGAGAACCAGAGCGGCTGGAACCTGATCAATTCGTACACCCTGGCCATCCCCACTGTTCCTGCCACTGCGGCCACCTCGACGTTCCCGATTTACGGAACGGACAGTGAAAAGGATGCCACCACGGGTGCCATCGATATCCGCTACAACGGAATTGAAAACATGGTGCTCTACGCAAGAGCCCAATGGGCACGCGAAGAAGAAAGCATCCTGCTCCAGAACCTCGACCCGGCCTTCCCAGACTGGAGAAACAGCGAGGTTGCCATTGATGAACAGGAATACTCCCTCGGTGCCAATTGGTATCCGATGAGCGGCCTGAGCTTCGCCCTCCAAGGATTGCACACCCAGCGCGACCAAGGGTTCAACCACTCCGCTGTCAATTACGTCGGCGGCTCCCAGACCCTGCGTCCGGTCATGGTCGAACATGACACCACCCTTGACGACGTCAACCTGCGCATGACCTGGCGTCCATGCAGCAACCTGTCCCTGGTCACCCGCTACGACTATACCCAACTCCAATATGACAATCGTGGCATCACCTGGACCGGTTCCAACGGCACTCCCGCCGTCACCGCGACACTCAGCCCTGCCAACAACGCGGCCTCCATCCTGGGTCAAATCGAAAGCGGCAACACCATCTCGCACATTGTGAGCGAAAGCGTCACTTGGAGCCCCATGGCCCGACTCTATGTGCAAGGCACTGCCAGTTACATCTGGTCGCAAACCGACACTGGCTTCACTGGCATCGTCGATTCGGATAATGACTACTTCTCCGGTAGCATCACCGCCGGCTATGCGATTGACGACAAGACCGACCTCACCGGTAGCGTGACCTACTTCGGAGCCAGCAACTATGGTGCCGCACCGGCGTCCATGGGCTACGGCTTGAACACGGAAGAGTTCAGTGTCAGCCTGACCCTCACCCGGGCGATCACGGCCAACATGATCTGGAACCTGCGCTACGGCTGGATCACCAGCAACACCGACCCGATGCCCGATCAGACCGGAGGTTACAACGACTTCTCCGCCCACATGCTCTCGACGGGTTTGCAAATCCGTTTCTGATGTGATAGGTTGACAGGAAGTTAATTCAAACCAAACCACCACGACTATGAACTGGAAACTGCAAGCCACCATGCTCTCGGCCGCCATGCTGATTGCCGCTCCGGCGGCCTTCGGTGATGCCGCTGAGGTTTACGCCAAGAACTGTGCCTCCTGCCACGGCAAGGATGGCAAGGGCGAGACCACCATGGGCAAAAAGAACAAGGTCAAAGACTACACCGACGCCAAGGCGCAAGAGTCGTTCACCGATGCCGAAGCCCTCAAGGTGATCCTTGAAGGCAAGGAAAAGATGAAGGGCTACAAGGACAAGATCACCGCGGAAGAAGCCGCCGATCAGGTCAAATACGTCCGCGCCTTCAAGAAATAAGCAGTCGTCGCGGCCATTAGCCGCAAGCATCCTTGGCGGGGGTTCGGCAACGAACCCCCGCCTTTTGCTAACCATTTGAATGCCGTTGCCCGCAAGCCGAGCGTGAAATGCTGACAGAGAGATGGAAACCACGGATTACACGGATTACACGGATTACACGGATTGAAGAGGAAGACTTGGGATGGGGTGGAAGCGTGACTTGGTGGGGTGGATCGGGAGCAGAAGCCACTGAGGCCACTGAGGCCACTGAGGCCACTGAGGCCACTGAGGCCACTGATTGCCACTGAGCACACTGAGAAGAAATCTTCAATCAGTGAAATCAGTCTTCTCAGTCTTTATCAGTGGTCTCTTCCGCACGAGCTATCCCAACACTCCAATTCACCCCACCCTAAATTCTTAATCCGTGCAATCCGTGTAATCCTCTTCATCCGTGGTCATCTTCGTCCCCCTGTTTCCATTCAAGCCCCCTGACTTCCTAGACGAAAGCTGTCAGGAGCCTGCCGGCTCCTGAATCTCCCAAAAAACATCGTTGCGTCACCATGCCCATGTGTGACAAAACCCCGCCGCCAACCCACCCCAACCAAATCAAACCCACCCCATGAGTGAAGAAATTCCCACCCTCCCCACCCCTCTGCCTACCCGCCTGAGCCGCCTGCGCAACTGGCTCAGCTTGTCCGGCTTGGTGCTCGCCGCCGGCGCGTTCCTGGCCTTCATGTTGTTGTTTTCAGTGGACATTTTTGCGACCCACGCCAACCCGTACATGGGCATTCTCGCCTACGTGGTGGCACCGACGTTCCTGCTGGCCGGTTTGGCCATGGTGTTGTTAGGCTACATTCTGGAAACCCGCCGCATTCCCAAGGGCCATCCCGAAATGGCCTCCAACTTCGTCCTCCATGTCAATCTGGCACGCCAACGCGACCGCCGTCTGCTGGTTGGCTTTGTCGGCGGCAGCTTCGCCTTCTTGTTTCTCAGCGCGCTGGGCAGCTACCAGACCTATCACATGACCGAGACCAATTCGTTCTGCGGCGAGGTCTGCCATACCTCGATGGAGCCGCAGTTCAAGGCCTATCAGCATTCGGCCCACGCCAGGGTTGCCTGTGTGGCCTGCCATGTGGGCCCGGGCGCCGGGGCCTACATCCGCACCAAGGTCAGCGGCATGCGCCAGCTCTATCATACCATAATGGGTGACTTCAACCGGCCCATTCTCCTTCACAACGTCAACCAGCGTCCGGCGCAAGAGACCTGCCAATCGTGCCATTGGTCGCAAAAGCACACGGGGGACCTGCAAAAGACCTACCGTCATTTCCTCTCCGACGAGACGAACACGCCCTTCACCGTGCAAATGGTGCTCAAGGTGGGCGGCAGTGATCCGGTGCATGGCCCGGTGGCGGGCATCCACTCGCACATGAATGTTTCCAACAAAGTCGAGTTCATCGCCACCGACGAGGGACGGCTGAAAATCCCGTGGGTGCGCGTGACCGACGCCAACGGCAAGGTCACCGAATACCGCAGCGAGGACTTCAAGGATGATATATCCAAGTATCCGATCCGCTCGATGGATTGCATGGATTGCCATAACCGCCCGTCCCACAAATACCTCACGCCCAATGCCGCGGTCGACCAATCGATGGCTTTTGGGCGCATCGATCCAGCCATGCCCTGGGCCAAGGCCAAGGTGGTCAAGGCCTTGGTCCAGCCCTACGCCACCCGTGAGGAGGCCAACCAAAAGATCGAGAGTTTCCTGCGTACCGAGTACCCCGATGACAAGCGGGTGGACTCCCTGGTCAGCGAAGCCAAGGCGATTTACAAGGCGAATTTCTTCCCCGAAATGAAAGTGGACTGGCGCATTCACCCGGACCACATCGGCCACAAGGACTCCAACGGATGCTTCCGCTGCCACGATGGCAAACACCTCGCCAGCGATGGCAAGACCTCCATCAAAGGTAGCGATTGCACCGCCTGCCACATCATTGTCGCCCAAGGGGCTGGCAAGGATCTGGAAAAGGTCACCCCGACCGGCGTGCCGTTTTTCCATATCGATTCGGAAAACACCGAACCTTCGTGCAACGAGTGCCACAACGGCCAGACACAGGAATAGGCATCCCGTAGGCGCGCTGGTGACAGCGCGGGTGGGCTATGCCCGACGGCTCACGGACGTTCCATCATCAAGACGCATTCTCACGAATGCGCCTACGAGCAACAGCTCCCTTTTTTGCTCACTTTCACTCTATTGCGGAAAAATCATTCGCATTTTCAGGCTTAGGCATTGACTGGCGCGAGCTCAGCGTCAACCTTCCCGCCGCTCAGCGTCAACCTTCCCGCCACCCCCATCGCCCATGAAACTAACCCCTCTTTATCTGGGAGTCCTGCTCTTGTCCGCCGCCGCCTGCAAGCAGGACCGGGAAATCAAGGTGCAACGCGTCGCCAAGGAATCCACCCCCGCCACCGCACAAGCCCCCGCCGCCGACCCGCATGCCGGCATGACGCCAGGCACCACGATGCCAGGTGCCGGCGGAGCCGACCCACACGCCGGACTCACCGCCGAGCAATTGGCGGCAGCCGGCACCGCCGCCGTCGCCAGCCCGCAATTTGCCGACAGCCCGCCCGCGCATTGGAAAAAACAGGCGCTTTCGCCCATGCGTCTGGCCAGCTACCGGATTGAAGGGGAAGGCGGAGCCACCGCAGATGTGTCCTTTACCATCCTGCGCCGGGCACCGGGCAGCACCCTCGCCAACGTCAACCGTTGGCGCGATCAACTCGCCCAGCCACCGCTCGACGAAGCCGCGCTCAAACAATCCGCCCTCACCATCAAGTCGTCCTTTGGTGAGGCCCTCGCCGTGGACATCGAAGGCCTGGTCGCCGGGGGGGATGCCGCCAAGGATGGACGCATGATCGGCGCCATCGCCGACAACGCAGACAACGCCTGGTTCTTCAAAATGCGCGGCAACGCCGCCCTTATCGCCACCGAAAAAGACAACTTCATCAAGTGGGTCCAAACCGTGAAGCCGCTGGACACAGCTGCAGCCCCCGCCTCGCCGCCCGCCGCCCCCGCCGCCCCCGCCACTCCCGCCACTCCGGCGCCTGCGCCCCCCGCGGCCACTCCTGCGGCTGCGCCGGCCGCAGCCGGGGATGGCAGCCTCACCTGGCAAGTTCCGGACGGTTGGGTGCTGGCACCCGCCGCGAGCGCCATGCGTTACGCCACCTTCAACATGGCTGGCGCGGATGGTGCCAAGGGAGAACTGGCCATCACCCATTTTCCCGGCAGCGTCGGCAGCGATCTGGACAACGTCAACCGCTGGCGCCAACAAGTGGGCCTGCCCGTCGTGGACCAGGCCGGCCTGACCCCGCTGGTCACCAAGCTCAGCGCCGGCACCAAAACCATCCAACTCATCGATGTCACCGGCGCCGAAACCCGTCTCAGCGCCGGCTGGACCAGCCATGGCACGGAGACCTGGTTTTTCAAATTCACCGGACCGGATGCGCTGGTGGGCGCGGAAAAGGCCAAGTTCACCGCTTTCCTCGAGTCGGTCCGGTTCACCCAACCTGAGAAATGACTGCCCTCAACCGATTGTTAGGAATCGTCTCCTCGCTGCGACTCACGGTCTTTTGCCTGGCGGCCGCCTTTGTGCTGGTGTTTGTGGGGACGCTGGCGCAAGTCAACCATGGCCTCTATTACATCCAGGAACAATACTTCCAAAGCTGGTTCATCAAGTGGTCCCTCACCCCCGATGGCTTTAAAATCCCGATCTTCCCCGGCGGCCACCTGATCGGTGCGGTGTTGTTGGTCAATCTGATCGCCGCCCACATCCGCCGCTTCTCCTGGACCTGGCGCAAGCTCGGTATCCAACTCATCCACCTCGGCCTCATCATCATGCTCGCCGGCGGTCTGGCCACCGATCTGTTTTCCGTTTCCAGCTACATGCGCCTCAAGGAAGGCGAAACCAAAAACTACTCGGAAGACAGTGACCGCATGGAACTCGCCGTCACCGAACTCAACGCGCAGGACGGCGACCAAGTGACCACCGTGCCGGGCGCGCGCCTCGCCGATGGCGGCACCCTCACCCATGAGTCACTGCCCTTCAAGATGGTCATCAAGGGGTTTTTCCGAAACTCGGATTTGAAGATGGTCACCCAGGAAAGCGGCAACGCCGCCGCCTCCAGCAACGGCGCCGGCGCCAGAATCTCTATCAAATCCATGCCGCGCGCCACCAAAACCGACGACCACGACGTGATGAGCGCCGTGCTGGAAATCCTTCCTAACAAGGACGGCAAATCCCTCGGCACCTGGCTGGTTTCCGCCGCCATGGCCGCCCCCCAGGACATCGAGGTGGATGGCCGCCGCTGGAGCCTGCAACTGCGCGCCGCACGCTACTACAAACCCTACAGCCTCTCGCTCATTGATTTTACCCACGAAACCTACCCCGGTACCCAGACCCCGAAAGACTTTTCCAGCAAGGTGACCCTAACCGACCCCACCCACAACGAGACGCGCCAGGTGAAAATCTACATGAACCACCCGCTGCGCTATCAGGGCGACACCTATTACCAATCCGGCTTCGAACCCGACAACAGCGGCACCGTGCTGCAGGTGGTCCGCAACCCGGGCGGCCATGCCACATACGTCGCCTGCGCGGTCATGACCCTCGGCCTGCTGTTCCAATTCATCTATCACCTCACCCGCTTTGCCCGGCGTGCCCAACCCGTCACCGCGCCATGAACCGCTCCATCCCTTATCTCGTCCTGCTCATTGCCGGCCTCTGGCTCGGCTCGTCATGGGTCAGCCCCAAGCCCAAACCTAACGACTTCGACCTCGCGACCTTCAGCCGCCTGCCGGTCCTGGTCGGCGGCCGCATCAAACCGCTGGACACCGTGGCCCGCAACTCGCTGCTCATCCTGCGCGGCAAACAAACGTTGCGCCTCACCAATGGCGACAAAATGGAGGCCTCGCGCTGGCTGGCCGATGTCCTGTTCAATGCCCCGGTGGCTGACACCTATCCGGTCTTTGCCATCGCCAACCAGGAAGTCCTGGGCATGTTCGGCTGGCCGCAGGCCGACAAGAAATACGGCACCTATGCCGAGCTCCAACCCTATCTGCAAAAAATCGATGAGGAGGGCAAACTCGCCGCGGACACCGATACCAAGCAACGCAGCCCGTTCCAATCCGCCATCTACAACCTGCGCAATTCACTCGTCCTCTATCAACGCCTGAAGGAAAGCGTCCATCCCGAGGACGCCACCAATTTCACCGCGGAAATCAACACCTACGCCGCCGCCGTCGCTGCTTGCGCCAGCGTCATCAAGCAGGGCAATGCCCAGCCCGACAAGGACCAGATCGCCCTGCTCAAAACCTCGCTGGCCCGCTACGAATCCCAAGCCCAGGGGTCCTACATGCTCACCGTGGCACCGCCCAAAGGCGGCAAGCCCGGCGACTGGCTCGCCACCGGCACCGCCCTCATCCGCGTGGACTCACCCGCATCCATCCCTCCGTCCGTCACCGCCTTCGCCGCAATGAGCGACGCCTTCCGCGCAGGCAAGCACGAAGCCTTCGCACAGGCCGCTGCCGCCTATGCCGAGACTCTCGACCGCGCGCACCCCGACTGGACGGGGCGCTCCACCTACGAACTGCGCTTCAACCGCATGGAGCCGTTCTATCAGAGCATGGTCCTCTACGTCGGCGCCTTTTTGTTAGCCTGCGGCTCGTGGCTGGTGTGCCCCAAGGGCCTGCGCAAGACCGCCTTCCTGTTGTTGCTGCTGACCTTTGCCGTGCATTCCTTCGGCATGTTCTCGCGCATGTATTTGCAAGGCCGGCCGCCGGTCACCAATCTCTACTCATCGGCCATCTTTGTCGGTTGGGGCGCGGTCTTGGTCGCGATTGTCCTTGAGCGCATGTTCCGCGATGGCATCGGCACGGCCTGCGGCGGCATGGTCGGCTTTGTCACCCTGGTCATCGCCCACCACCTCGGGTCCAGTGGCGACACCCTCGAAATGATGCAAGCGGTGCTCGATTCCAACTTCTGGCTGGCCACGCACGTCGTCATCATCACCGCCGGCTATTCGGCCATGTTTTTGGCAGGCATGTTGGCGGTGGTTTATGTCTTGTTAGGCGTGTGCACCCCCCTGCTCACCAAGGACACCGCGCAAACCCTCACCCGCATGGTTTACGGTGTGGTGTGTTTTGCCACCCTCTTCAGCTTCGTGGGCACCGTGCTTGGCGGCATCTGGGCCGACCAATCATGGGGCCGCTTCTGGGGTTGGGATCCCAAGGAAAATGGCGCGCTGCTCATTGTCCTGTGGTGCGGGCTCATCCTGCACGCCCGCTGGGGCGGCTTCATCCGCCAGCGCGGCCTGATGGCCATGGCCATTGGCGGCAATGCCATCACCGCTTTCTCATGGTTCGGGGTGAACATGTTAGGCGTTGGCCTGCATTCCTATGGATTTATGGACAAGGCCTTTCCCTGGCTGGTCGGCTTTGTCATCATTCAAGGCGGGCTGATTCTTCTCAGCCGCCTGCCTGCCAGCAAATGGGCCAGTTTCCGCGCCGCCGGGCGCCGCGACCTCACCGCCGCCGGCTTCGGCCCGCCTGCATAGGAGCCATCGGGACTCATGGGACTCATGGGACTCATGGGACTCATGGGACTCATGGGACTCATAGGACTCATAGGACTCATGAATCCCATCAGTTCCCATATCCGCTTCGATCACTTCATGGAGCGGGCGTTGTATGACCCGCGGCACGGCTACTATGCGCATCGTATCACCGGCATCGGCCGCCGCGGCGACTTCACCACCGCGCCCATGCTCTCGGCTGCTCCGGCCCGCGCCATCGCCGCCTGGGCGGCACGCGCGTTGCGCGGGTCGGGTTGCCGTGACTTGATAGAGGTCGGCCCGGGCGAAGGCACGCTGGCGGCAGCCGTGCTCCGCCATCTGCCGTGGCACATCCGCTGGAGGACCCGCCTGCATCTGGTCGAGACCTCGCCCGTCCTCACCTCGCTCCAACAAAAGCTCCTCGGCCGGCGCGCCCGCTGGCATCGCACCCTGCAGGAAGCGCTCGCCGTTTGTGGCGGGCGCGCGGTGATTTTTTCCAACGAGTTGGTGGACGCCTTTCCGGTGAGGCGGTTCCAGCGCAGCTCCGATGGCTGGCGCGAATTGGCCGTGAGCCTCGACGCAAACCACCGCGCCCATGAATCCCTCCTGCCCGCCGCCCCGCTGCCGCCATCTTCCGCCTTTGATCAGGCCCACCCGCCGGGCCAATGGATCGAGGTCCACGACTCCTATCGCGAGTGGCTCACCGCTTGGCTGCCCGCGTGGCAGGCCGGCCGTCTGCTGACCATCGACTACGGCGCCACCGCCGCCGACCTGTATCATCGCCGGCCTAACGGCACGATCCGGGCCTACCTATACCACCAACGGCTCGAAGGCCCCGCCATCTATGCCAACCCGGGCCGGCAAGACCTGACGGCCGACGTCAACTTCACCGATCTAACAGACTGGTCGGTGCCTTGGGCCGCCACTTCCAGCCTGCTTTCCCTCCGCGAGTTCAGCCACCCGTTTGCCGATCCCCACAACCCGCTGGACCAGGCGCTCCTTGACCCCCACAGTGCCGGCGACGCGTTTCTAGTGCTCGATCAGGCGCCGTGAATGAGTGGCAATTTGCATATCCTCCGCATATTCCATGCTTCCAGTGCGCATATCCTCCGCATCTCTGCGCGGATTTTGATATAAATTTGTTTGTTGTGCATAACAGACGGAGATAGCCCCCTTTCCACTCCTGCGGCGGAGCAGTATCTAACAAAACCCTATCTCCCATGCCCTCCAACTCCCCATTCCAGGTGACTTCATTCGGTCTCGCGCACAACACCAACTTGACGTGTAACCGAGTCGTTCCTGCGCCTGCTGCCGCAAAGCGTCTGGCGGAATCCTGATAATCCCCCACCAAACCCTTGATGCCGACACCTTTCCGCATCTAACCCCATCATTCCAGCCATTGACCCCTATGAGATTTTTCAACCTGCCACCGCAAATCGTCCGCCTGATCCTGCTCATCTTTGCGATCCTGGTCAGCTACCTAGTGGCGCGCACTTTGCTGACCCCCGACACGTTTCGTGATTACGGTTTTTTTCGTGGTGCGGCCTTGTCCGAACACATCAGCCAACACAAACCGGTCTTTGCCGGCAAGGCGGCCTGCGGTGAGCGCCACCCCGACGTCCTCAAAACCCTCGCCAAAGGCTCACACAAGAACCTCTCGTGCGAGGCCTGCCACGGCGTGGTCAGCCAGGAACACCTCAAGGATCCTGCCAACAAAATGCTGAAACCCACCCCGCAAATCTGCGTGCGTTGCCACGAAGCCAGCCCCTCGCGCCCGGCATGGTTCAAACAAATCATTGTCAAAGACCACTACTCGGACACCTGCTTCGAGTGCCATCTTCCCCATCAACCCAACGAAGCACCATGAATGATTCCATCCCACGCCGACGCATGTTGGCCACCATTGGCGGCGTGTTCGCGGGCCTGCTGGCGCTCCCGGCGGCCCGGGCGCTCAAGAAAAAATTCAGTAAAACGACGGCGCCGAGCGATTACGATGCCAGCAAACACAAATGGCTCATGTGCCTGGATGTGGACAAGTGCATCGGCTGCGGCCTGTGCGCCGATGCCTGCAAGACCGAGAACCATGTGCCCGAGGCCCCGCACTTTTTCCGCACCTGGATCGAACGCTACATCATCAAAAAACCCGCCCCCAACTCCATCACCTTGAGGGGTGAGGTGATGGTGGATTCGCCTAACGGCGGACGCGGCGGATTCCCGCCGTCGCTGGTGCCACGGGACGAAATCCTCAAGGCCTTCTTCGTCCCGAAACTGTGCAACCTCTGCGAGGCTTCACCTTGCACCCAGGTGTGCCCGGTGGGCGCCACCTTCGACACGCCGGACGGCGCGGTGCTCGTCGATCCCACGTATTGCATCGGTTGCGGGTTTTGCATCCAGGCCTGCCCCTATGGCTGCCGGTTCCTGAGCCCGGAAACCAAGACCGCTGAGAAATGCACCCTGTGTTATCACCGCATCACCCGGGGACTCAAACCCGCTTGCGTCGAAATCTGCCCGACCCAGGCGCGGGTGTTCGGCGATTTGAAAAATCCGATAGAAGACGACCCGCTCCAAGCCTTTGTCCACAAGAACAAGGTCAACACCCTCAAGCCGCACCTGGGCACCAATCCCCGGGTGTTATACGCCAACCTAGATAAGGAAGTCCGCTAACATGACCCTTCAACTCACTTCCATCCTCGCCGAGGTGGCACCGCACTTCGACGGCTATGTTTATCCCAATGAAGCCGGCACCCATCCGCTGTGGGGCGTGCTCATCGTCCTCTACCCGTATATCACGGGCTTGGTGGCTGGCGCCTTCATCATGGCCTCGCTGGTGCGGGTCTTCCGCGTCAAGGCGCTGGAGCCGGTCTATCGGCTTTCCCTGCTCACGGCGCTGGCGTTCCTGCTCTGCGCCACCCTGCCCTTGCTCTGCCATCTGGGCCATCCGGAGCGTTCCTATCAAATCATGATCACGCCCCACCTCACCTCGCCGATGGCCATCTTCGGCTTTGTGTATGCGTGGTATCTGATGGCCGTGCTGTTGCTCGAATTGTGGTTCGACTTCCGCGAGGACTTCGTCAAGTGGGGCCAAACCGAACCGGGCCTGCGTGGGTTCATTTACCGCACCCTCACCGTCGGCGTCACCGATGTATCGGACAAGGCGCTCGCACTGGATCACAAATTGAGCTGGATTATTTCCATCATCGGCATTCCGTCCGCGTTTTTATTGCACGGCTATGTCGGCTTCATCTTCGGCTCCATCAAGGCCAACCCATGGTGGGGCAATGCCATCATGCCGATCATCTTCATTCTATCGGCGATGGTCTCCGGCATCGCGCTGTGCATCTTCATCTACATGGTGTTGAGTTGGCTGCGGCGGCGCGCGCTTGACGTGCGATGCCTGGACGTCATGGGCATGTTTTTGTTTTACGCGCTGGTGATCGACGCCACGGTGGAGGCGCTCGACTTGATTCACCGCACCTATTCCGCGCAGGAAGGCTTCTACGTGATGGAATTCATGGCCCAGGAACGCCTGTTCTTCACCTTGACCATCGGCCAGATGCTGATAGGCACCTTGCTTCCGCTGCTGGTGCTGGGCACCCTCCAAGTCGCCCGTAAATTTGTCCCCAACGGCATCCGCATAGGTCTGTATTTCACCTGCGCGGTCTGCATCCTGCTGGGTGTGCTGGCCATGCGCTGGAACGTGGTGATGGGCGGCCAATTCTTCTCCAAGAGCCTGCGCGGGGTGATGAGTTACAAACTTGAATTCGCCGGGGCCGAGGGTTGGTTCCTGGGGATCATCCTGCTCAGTTTACCCTTCATCATCCTCACGGTGCTCATCAAGCTGTTCCTGTCCGAACGGATGCCCACCAGCGGTCACGTCCCCCACCGCATGGATAACCCGTGAGCTGCCGCATGCAGCCAAACCAACTCACCCCGCACCCAACTCCCACAGAAAAATAACTTTTTTTGTTATTGTCTTTGCGAAGAAAACATGCAGTGTGACCTAACGATGGTGGTATCGAGTGATGCCGGCCGGAGTGATTGCATCCCCCAACCTAACGAAACATGAAAAAACTACTACAACTGACGGCGGCCACCCTGTTCGCGGTGACCTTCAACGCCAACGCGGAAGATGGCAGCGCCATCTTCGCCAAGGAATGTGCCAAATGCCACGGTGCCGATGGCAAAGGCCAAACCACCATGGGCAAAAAGCTCAAGTGCAAGGACCTGACGGTCGAAGCCGCCAAGATCGGCGAAGCCAAAATTGAGGCCGCCATGAAGGACGGCGTCAAGGAAGGCGACAAGGTGGTCATGAAGGCGTTCAAGGACCTGAGCGAGGCCGATGTCAAGGCCGTCGCCAAACATGTCCTCACGCTGAAATAATCGCCTAACCCTGCGATTCACGGGCCGGCACGACTTTGGGACCCCCCATGGCCGTGACCGGCTTCCGTGGATTGCGGACGGGAACAGGACTCCGCAGCCACCCTAAAACCCACATGGATGAATGCTTCCCAAAACCCAAACCTGACGGGGCAGGACGAGGCCACCTTGGCACGCCTGGAGCAACGACTCGCCACCGTCGAGAAAATGCTCGGCCTCGTGCCAGTTCCAACGCCTGCACCGGCACCGTTGGAAGAAGCGCCACCCGCGACCGGCGCCTTGCCTGGCGTCGGTGAATTGGAAGTGGCCATCGGCCAGAACCTGTTCGCCAATGTTGGGATCGGGGTGCTGGCCATCGGCGGGGCGCTGGCCATGTCGCTACCCTGGCATGGAGTGCCGCTGATCCTGCCGTCGCTGGTCGGCTGGTTCCTTGCCGGCGGCTTGTTCCTGCTCGCCAGATGCCTGCATCAAGCGTTGCCGTTGATAGGAAAGCAGTGCCGCGGGGTCGGCATGGCGCTGTTGTTTTTCGCCACCTTGCGGCTGTGTTACTTCGGCGCACCGTCTTTGCTGGATCCAACTTCGGTGGCGGCCATGACGGGTTTGGCCCTCGCGGTTGCCATCAACCTGGCCATCGGGTGGTGGCGCAGGTCGGTGGTGTTGACCGGCGTGGCAATGATGACGGGGTATGCGGCGGCGCTGGCGGTCGGCACTCCCTGGTATGTCTTTGGCATGGTGACGGTGTTGACCTTGGTGGCGGGTGTGGCGCTGCGCCGGCGCGACTGGCCGTGGCTGGTGGTGTTTGCGACGCCCTGCGCGTGGCTGACCTATCTGCTATGGGCGCTGGGCAACCCGGTGGTCGGCAACCGTGTGGAAGTGGTGAGCGGCCCGTTTATGGGCGTGTGCCTGCTGCTGGTATGGCTGGCCATGCACGGGCTGGCCATGACCTTGCGCCGTGAGCACATGACCGAGGGGCCGGTGGCCCAGGCCGGTTCGGTTTTGAATTGCGGCGGCTACCTCCTGTTCCTGTTGCATACGTTGATTCGTTACGGGGAGGTTTTCTTCGCGGCCAACGTCGCGGCTTCGATTGTTTTGTTAGGGATGGCGGTGATGTTCTGGGGGCGTGAGCGAAGCCAATTCGCGACTTTCATCTATGCGATGACCGGCTACGGCGCGCTGAGCATGGCGCTGATCAAGGCGGCCGAGGTGCCGCAGTTGTTCGTGTGGTTGTCCGCGCAGAGTTTATTGGTGGTGACCACGGCGATCTGGTTCCGCTCGCGCTTCATCATCGTCGCCAACTTTCTGATCTATCTGGCGGTGGTTGCCTGTTACATGGTGTTGGTGCGGCAGGAGAACGGCATCAGCCTGGTGTTCGGCTTGGTGGCGTTGACAAGTTCACGCAATCTCAAGTGGCAGAAGGACCGCCTCGAGTTGAAGACCGAGTTGATGCGCAACGCCTATCTGACATGCGCCTTCATCGTGCTTCCGTATGCCCTCTATCACATGGTGCCGCAGGCATGGGTGGCGCTGTCATGGGTCGGCATCGCCTTGTTCTACTATGGAATGAACCTGCTCACCAAGGCCCGCAAATACCGGTGGATGGGGCACAACACCCTGTTGCTGACGGTCGTCTACATCCTGATCATGGGCGTCGGGAGCTTGGAGGGCACCCAGCGGATCATCTCCTTCCTGGTGCTCGGCACGGTCTTGATGGTGGTGTCCCTGGTGTTCACCCTCATCCGCTCCCGCCAGCACCGCGGAGCCGCCCCCACCACAACGCCTCAGAACGGGGAACCACCCCAACAATAGCGGTGTTTGCCACAGCCCCGCGTTCAGGGGCCCGGTCGCGACGGCCTGTGACGTTAGGGCGAACGCCCGGAATGACACAGAAACCCCGCCGTTCTGCTTGCCTCTCCTGCCCTCACACCCTATTGGTCCCGTCCAGCGGAAATTCCCCCCCTCCAATAGGCCAACCCGATGGTTGGAGCACCCTTGGGGGTTCTTCCCGATTAACAAATATCAGATAACGGACAACCCGCGCAGCGCCACCTCATGACCCACCACCTCGAAGCCATCTCCCGCGAAACCGGCATTGCCCTGTCCTCCGTGACCACCACTGCCAAACTTCTTGCCGAGGGAGCCACCGTCCCGTTCCTCTCGCGCTACCGCAAGGAACAAACCGGCTCGCTCGACGAAGTCCAAATCACCACTATCCGCGACCGCATGCTGCAACTGGCGGAACTCGACACCCGCCGCAGCGCCATTCTCAAATCCCTCGAGGAACGCTCGATCCTGACTCCGGAGCTGCAGAAAAAACTCGCCGCCGCCACCACGCTCACCGTCCTCGAAGACATCTTCGCCCCGTTCCGCCCGAAGCGCCAAACCCGCGCCACCAAGGCCATCGAACGCGGCCTGACCCCGCTCGCCGATTGGTTGTTAGAAAACCAGGCCGCGGATCCCGCCACCGAGGCCGCCAAGTTCATCGATCCTGAAAAGGAAGTGACCACCGCCGCCGAGGCCCTCGCCGGGGCCCGCGATATCATTGCCGAGCGCGTCGCCGACGACGCCGCGCTGCGTGGCCGCGTGCGCAAAATCTATGAGGAGGAAGCCACGGTGTCCTCCAAGATCATGTATGGCAAGGAAGAGGAAAACGACGCCCAGAAATTCCGCGATTACTTTGAGTGGTCCGAGCCGTTCAAATCGATTCCGTCCCACCGCATGCTCGCCATCCGCCGCGGCGAGAAGGAAGGGTTCCTCCTCATGCGCGTGGAGACCCCCATTGACAGAGTCACCTCCCAGGCCCTCCCCGCCTGGGTCAACGCCACCGGCCCGGCGGGCAGCCACGTCGGCCAGGCCGTGGAGGACGGCTGCAAGCGCCTGCTCATGCCATCGATGGAAACCGAGGCCCGTCTGCTCGCCAAGAAACGCGCCGATCTAACCGCCATCACCGTTTTCACCGAAAACCTGCGCGAACTGCTGCTCGCCTCCCCGCTGGGCGAAAAGCGCTTGTTAGCCATCGATCCCGGCTTCCGCACCGGGTGCAAGACCGTCGTGTTGGACCGCTCCGGGAAACTCCTCCACCACACCGTGCTGTACGCCACCGCCGGCTCCAACAACCAACTCTACGAGGCTGCCGTCGAGGTCACCACCCTCGTTAAAAAGTTCCAGATTGAGGCCATAGCCATCGGCAACGGCACCGGTTCGCGCGAGACCGAGGCGTTCATCAAAAAACTCCAACTCCCCTCCACCATCCCGCTGGTCATGGTCAATGAAAGCGGCGCCTCGATCTATTCCGCGTCCGAGGTGGCCCGCGAGGAATTCCCTAACGAAGATGTCACTGTCCGCGGCGCGGTCAGCATCGGCCGCCGCCTCATGGACCCGCTCGCCGAACTCGTCAAACTCGACCCCAAGGCCATCGGCGTCGGCCAATACCAACACGACGTCGACCAGCGCGCACTCAAGACCTCGCTCGATGACACCGTCGTGTCCTGCGTCAATGCCGTCGGCGTCGAGGTCAACACTGCCTCCAAGCAACTCCTCTCCTATGTCTCCGGGCTCAATGCCAGCCTCGCCGAAAACATCGTGGCCTGGCGCAACGAGCACGGCGCCTTCAGTTCCCGCGTGCAACTCAAGCAAGTCCCCCGCCTCGGCGACAAGGCCTTTGAACAAGCCGCCGGCTTCCTGCGCATCCGCGGTGCCAGCCACCCGCTCGACACTTCCGCCGTCCATCCGGAGCGCTACCCGCTGGTCGAGCAAATGTGCGCCGACCTCGGCTGCACCGTCCAGGATTTGTTAGACAAGGAGGACCTGCGCAAAAAACTCGATCTGCCAAAATACCTCTCCGCCGAGGTCGGTCTTCCCACGCTCAAGGACATAGTGGCCGAACTGGCCAAGCCCGGCCGTGACCCCCGCAAGCAATTCGAGCTCTTTTCCTTCCAAGACGGTATTGAAAAGCCGGGCGACCTCCAGGTCGGCATGAAACTCCCCGGCGTTGTCACCAACGTCACGGCCTTTGGCGCCTTCGTGGATATCGGCGTCCATCAGGACGGCCTCGTGCATGTCAGCCAACTCGCCGACCATTTCATCCGCGAGGCCTCCGAGATCGTCAAGGTCGGCCAAAAAGTCCACGTCACCGTCGTCGAGGTCGATCTCAAGCGCAACCGCATCGCGCTCTCGATGAAGGCCAAGCCCGATCTGGAAAACCGCCGATCCGCCCCCGGCGACCGCGATTCCCGCACGCCGCGCCCACCGTCCCGCGACCCGCGTGCCGCCGCCCCGGTCACCAACGATTGGTTCTCCCAAGCCCTCCAGAACGCGAAAAAAACTAATTGAGAATAGTTCTTGATATCGGGAAATGCGCTCGTATTTTCCCCGCGACATGAGCCTGCACATCGAAGACCTCCGCGCGACCCTTGAAGACGGCACAGAAATTCTCAAAGGCGTCAGCCTGGAAATTCCGAAAGGGGAGGTCCATGCGATCATGGGTCCGAATGGCTCGGGGAAATCCACCCTTTCCAAGGTCATTGCCGGCCACGATAGCTACCTCGTTACGGGCGGCTCGGTGACTCTGGATGGCACGGACATTTTTCCCATGGCCATCGATGAGAGGTCGCGCGCGGGTATTTTCCTCGCCTTCCAGTACCCATCCGAAGTGCCCGGTGTCTCCAATGCCAATTTCATCCGGGCCGCCCTTCAGGCGCGCCTGCCGCAAGGCGAGGAAATCGACGCTGTGGCGTACTACAAACGGCTTTACGGCAAAATGGACTTGTTGGAGATCGACCGCAAGTTCACGGCCCGTTCGGTGAACGAAGGGTTTTCCGGGGGCGAAAAAAAGCGCAATGAAATCCTCCAGCTCATGATGCTGGAACCGCTCTACGCGATTCTGGATGAAACGGATTCCGGTCTCGATATCGACGCCTTGAAGATTGTTGCCAAGGGCGTCAATGCGATGCGCTCGCCGGAGCGCGGTTTTCTGCTCATCACCCATTACCAGCGGCTGCTGGATTATATCACCCCGGATTATGTCCACGTGATGGCCGAAGGCCGCATCGTCCGCTCCGGCGGCCCGGAACTCGCCCACGAACTGGAAAAACACGGCTACGAATTCCTCAAGGACCTCGCCCTCGCCTGAATGAGATCTCAAATCCGAAATCCGAAATCTGAAATCTGAAATTGCCCCCTCATGTCCTACGAAGCAGCAGCCGTCCTAGATACGGAGACCCACGATGCGATCAATATCGACCGCAGCAAGGGGGATTTCACCTTTCCGGAGCGCAACAAGTTCGACGCCGGACGCGGGCTTACCGGCAAGACCATCGATTACATTTGCGACGTCAAGAACGACCCGCAATGGCTGCGCGACTTCCGCCACAAGGCCTTGCAGGTGTTTCTGGACAAGCCGATGCCCACCCACTGGGCGAGCAAGGATCTGGACAACATCAACTTCGACGAAATCCGCTATTACCTATCCGATGGAGAGAAGCCGAAGCGCTCGTGGGACGACGTGCCGGATGACATCAAGCGCACCTTCGACCGGCTCGGCATTCCCGAGCAGGAGCGCGCGTTCCTCGCCGGTGTGGAAGCCCAATACGATTCGGAAGCGGCCTATTCCAACGTCAAGGAGGAACTCACCAAGCAAGGGGTGATTTTTGTCAATTCCACCGAAGGCCTGCACCAGCACGAGGAGATCTTCCGCCCGTGGTTTGGCAAGGTGATCCCCACGGCGGACAACAAGTTTTCCGCGCTCAACTCCGCGGTGTTTTCCGGCGGTTCCTTCATCTACATCCCCAAGGGGGTGAAGCTCAAACAGCCACTGCAAGCGTATTTCCGCATCAACTCGGAGAATTTCGGCCAGTTCGAGCGCACCCTCATCATCGCCGATGAAGGCGCGGAACTCATGTACATGGAGGGCTGCACCGCTCCCAAGTTCGAAACCGCCACCCTCCACTCCGCCGTGGTCGAACTCGTCGCCCTCAAGGGGGCCAAAATCCAATACGTCACCGTGCAAAACTGGTCGTCCAATGTGTATAACCTGGTGACCAAGCGCGGGCTGGCCATGGAGGACGCGGAAGTGCGCTGGATCGATTGCAACATCGGCTCGCGCCTGACCATCAAATACCCGGGCGTGATCATGAAAGGCCGCCGCGCGCGTGGCGAAGTCATTTCCATCGCCCTGGCCAACACCGGCCAGCATCAGGATACCGGCGCCAAGATGATCCACGCCGCCGATGAGACCACCTCCAACATTGTTTCAAAATCCATCTCCGTGGGCCGCGGCCGCGCCACCTATCGCGGCCAGGTGCATATCCCCAAGCACCTCAAGGGCTGCAAGAACAACACCGAGTGCGACGCCCTGCTCATCAACTCCAACAGCCGCACCGACACCTATCCGGCCATCACCGTCAAAGGCAACCGCCACTCCACCCAACACGAGGCGTCCGTGTCGCAGGTCTCCGAGGACATGTTGTTCTATCTGATGCAGCGCGGCCTCAACCAAGGCCAGGCCATGTCCCTCGCCGTCAATGGCTTCATCAACGACCTGGTGCGCGAATTCCCCATGGAATACTCCGTCGAACTCAAGCGCCTCATTGACCTCGAAATGGAAGGCTCGGTGGGCTGAAATTCTGATCACACTCTCATGAAAAAATCAGTGTCCTCAGTGGGCTGCGCTTGCATCAGTGGTGTTATTTGCATGTCCAACCTTTTGTAGCCTATTCTACGGAATCCTCAGTAAATGATCACCACCGCCCCGCACACTTCCGCCACTTTCCCCGCCTGGTTCACCGACCGCCAACAGGCGGCCTGGACCCGCTATCTCGCCACCCCCACCCCCAAGCGCGGCGATGAAACCTGGCGCTTTTCTAACATCAAGCAGCTGGATTTCGCGGGATTTTCAAGGAATGCGAGTACCGACCCCGCAACCGATCTGGTTGCCCGCTCCAGCGGTCTGGAGGCCCCCGCCGCGAAATTCGTGTTCATCAACGACACTCTCGCCCACGCGGAATCCCGGCTGCCGGCGGCCGCCATCTGCCTGCCCTTGGCCGAGGCGCTGGTTTCCCACAGCGCCTTGGTGGAAGCCCATTTCATGAGGCAGGAGACCCGACTCGGATCCGCCAAGTATGCCGCGCTGCACGAGGCGTCGCTGACCAATGGCATGTTCATCCACATCCCGGACCATGTCGAAATCCCCGGCACCATCGAAGTCCATCACTGGCTCACCGGTGCCAACACCGTGATTTTCCCCCACACGCTGGTCGTCACCGGCACCGCGGCCAAAGTGCGCGTTGTGGATATCTTCCGCTCGGCGGACCAAGTCCAACCCGGCCTCGCCATTGCGGTCAACGATCTATCCGCCGGTCCCGGATCCAAGCTCGACTACGTGGCCATCCAGGCGTTCAACGAAGTGACGCGGGTCATCCAGATCAACGAGACCGCCGCCGCCCGCGACGCCGCCACCACCGGCTTCATCCTCAACACCGGCGCCGCATGGGCGCGCAACGAATCGCTCTCGCGACTCGAAGGCGCGGGCTCCCGCTCGGACATGCTGGCCGTCTCCATCCCCGCCCGCGCCCAGGAGTACGACCAGCGCACCTTCCAGCATCACGTTTCCCCCGGCGCCTTCTCCGACCTCCTGTATAAAAACTCGCTCTACGACCACTCCAACACGATCTTCTCAGGGCTCATCTTCGTCGATGAGGAGGCTCATCACACCGATGCCTATCAGACGTGCCGCAATCTCCTGATGAGCGACACCTGCGAAGCCAACTCCATGCCCGGCCTGGAAATCAACGCCGACCAGGTCAAGTGCTCACACGGCAGCACGTCCTCACAAATCAGCGAGGAGGAAATCTTCTATCTCCGCGCCCGTGGCATCGACCCGGTCGCCGCGCGCCAACTCATCGCCCGCGGCTTCTCCGTGGAAGTCGTCTCCCGCCTCGGCGATGACGCGCTGGAAGCACTTGTCATCCGCTTCATTGACAATAAGTTCGCCAACATCGCCACCGGTGGGGCATGATCCCCCCACACCCGCCCCTATCCGGTCAGCCAACCCAGATCCCCACCGATGCAAGAATCGCTATTAGCCCAAAGATCGGGCATTGAACGGCTCAGAAAGCCGCTATCCTTCGTCATCGCAGCAGTTCTGTTGGTCTTGCTCGTCATCACCCGCCCGGCCAATTTCGAGTCCGTCCCGTATGAAATCCTCGAACAACTGGGCTTTCTGATGGTGTTTGTGGCCGTGCTCGGGCGGATTTGGTGCACCCTCTACATTGCCGGCAGGAAAAACCGGGAGTTATGCACAGCGGGGCCTTACGAGGTTTGCCGCAACCCGCTCTACTTGTTTTCCTTCATCGGACTGGTTGGCATCTGTTTCGCCGCGCAAAACCTCCTGTTAGGAATCGTGTCGGCCAGCGCCTATCTGCTTTTCTATCATGGCGTGATTCGTGGCGAGGAACGACGCCTGGCTGACATTTTCGGGCCGGATTTCAACCGCTACATCGCGACCACCCCACGGTTTTGGCCGCGCCTGAGGCGCCCCAGCCATGCCGGCATCCTCCAGGTGGACAGCCGGATTTTCACCAGCTCATTGATGGAAGTCATCTGGTTTCTGGTGGCCATCAATCTCGTCGAAATCCTCGAATGGCTGAAACTCAGCCGGATTTTCGCCGGCATCGTCCTGCCGTGGTGAACCGCGTCACAGCGGAAAATTTCTCGGCAGCGGCTGCTTTGGAGTTTGACCGCAGGGGCATTCAATGTCATCGGTGCGCGGCGTGAAAAAATATTTTCCATCCGGCATCATCCTTCTGGTCGTTCTCTGGCTCCTGGGGATCCTCATTTACCTGCCATCCACGGAAGACAAGCTGCAAGCGGCCGCCAAGCTCGTCTTGCAGCAATCCGAGCATGGCGGGATCTTCGCCCAAGTGAAGGCGGAGTTCAAGGGGCAGGAGGCGACCCTTAGCGGTGCCGTGGCCACCGCCGCGGAAAAGGTGCGGGCCACGGAGCTCATCGAATCCCAGGTGCGCATCCCGGGCTGGTTCAATTCCACCATGAATCCGGTGATCCCCCCCGTGCACAATGAGATTGTGGTGGATCCCGAACACGCCCCGTTCCGGCCCCGCCCGTGGCTGATTGTTTCCCTCTTCGATGGCAATCAGCGCGTCGATGGGGTGTTGCCTTCCGCCGATCAACGCCAAGACCTCCTCACCGCCATCGCCGCCAAACTCCCGCCGCCAGCCACCCCGCTCAACAACCAGATTTCCATCGCGCAAACGACCCTTCCCCCGGCCAATTGGGACGCCACCACCGGCAAGCTCCCCGACCTCAGCAGCGTCCCCCCGGACGAATTCACCATTGCCGTCACTCCATGTGACGGCAAGTGGACCCGCTTGCCCGGCACCGCCAGCAACGCGGATATTGCCGCGGCCCTCAACGCCAGCAAGGTCCCCGACAACGAAATCACCCACGCCCTCGCCAAACTCCGCACCTGGAAAAAGCTCACCCCGGAAGAACTCCAACAACAAAGCGCCGACGAAGCCGCCGCCAAGGCCAAGGCCGGTGCCAAGGGACTCGTCATTCCTAACAAGCCACTCGGACCCTTCAAGGGCCCTGCCGGCAACCCGTCCCGCTGAGTCAGCACCTCCCATCCTCCGCAGCAACTCCCATCCCACCCCATCATGATCGCAGAAATTCTCCCAGGCAACCTCTGGTTTATCATCAAGCTTCTCCCCCTCCTCACCCTGACCGCCGCCATCTTCGGAGTGTTAGGTTGGTGGCTGCGCCGCAAGTTCCACGCCCCGGTCGTTTCCAGCAGCAAACCCGCCGCCCAGGACGATCTGCCGGCCCGCGAGCGCGTTAGAAAACTGGAAAATGCCCTGGCCAAGGCCGAGGCCGCCCACAAGTCCCTCAAACACGAACTCGAAGCGCTCCACGCCAAGACCGTCTCCAAGGCCACGCTCGACAAGGCGGCCAAGGATCTGGCCGATGCCCAGCACCGTCTGGAAGCCGACCACAAGCGCATTCAAGCCCTCGAGGCGGATCTCAGAAAATCCCGTGAAACCCTCAACACCCTCAATTCCAAGGCCGCCGAGGCCAACAAAGGCCAGCGCGAACGCACCTTCGTCCTCGAAAACGAACTCTCCAAAACCCGTCAGGCGCTGGCCATCCTCGAAGCCCGCCCGGACAACTCACTCTCCCTCCACGCGGAGATCGACCGCCTGCGCGAAACTCTAACCAATTCCACCCGCGTCATCGGCGAACTCCGCAAACAGGAAACCGCCACCGGCCAAACCCTTGCCAAATACCAAGCCCAGATCGATGCCGCCACTCGTAGCACCCCTGCCGGTGAGACCGGTGCCGTCAGCCTCCTCCCCGCCATGGAAATGGCGCAACGCAGGCCCCTCGAGTCTATCAAAACCCCGACCTCCGACAAGGTAGCCGACGCCATGGCCGAAGTCACACGCCTCCAGGCTCTCAATGCCCGGAAGGAGGCCGAACGTCTCGCCGCGGTGAGCGCCGCCGCCGCTAGGGAGGCGCAAGATAGCACAGCCGCGGAACAGGCGGCAGCCGTGACAGCCGAACAAGAGCAACTCGCCTCGCAGCAAGCCGCCACAGAACAAGCCGCAGCGCAGGCCGCGCAGGAGCGCCTCGCCACAGAACAAGCCGCAGCCCAGCAGGCGGAGCAGACCTCCCTTGCCGTTGCGGATAAAACACCGGAATGACCAGTCCGTCATCCGCGATGTATATTCACCTCGGAATCGAGGCGTCAAGTTGTTCGAGGGCGAGCACCGTGTAGGCGGTGACGAGCACCGCGTTGGTTTCCATCCAACGGCCGTCGTCGTTGACCCAGGAGCCGTTTTCGCGCTGGCGGGACAGGAGTTTTTTGCCCAGTT
>CAIKDP010000305.1 GCA_903826205.1 Akkermansiaceae bacterium | reverse complement strand
GACGCAGCTTTTTGACCATGCTCACCAGCGACAGGACGCCGACTAACAGGCCAACAAGCAGCGACGCGGCCCGCAGGTGCCATTCGATCTGCTCCTGATAGGACGTGATGACGCCCAGCACCGGCGAGGCGGTGCCGATGACGGCGTTGCGAACATAGTCGAGGTCGATGTTGGGGGGCGGGCGCATGGTTAGGGAATATGGTTTGTTCGTTCAGGTCGTTTGTTGGGCAAGCCAGTCTCTGAGCGGCTCGACGCAGGCCAACACGGCTGCCATTGCGGCAGCTACTTCCGGCACTTCGGCGCACGCCTGCCACAACGCGACCGACAGCACCTCGGGTGCGGCACCGTCCAGTATTTCGCCGGTCTGCCCGTTGTAGGGTTGGATGACGAACCGCGCCTCGCCTTCCGTGGGTGACGGGGAAAACACGATCAGCTCGCGGATCCAGGCGTCCGGGTAGGTTTTCTCAGGCTGTGCAGGTTGGGCGGGAATGTTGACGGGGGTGGTCAGTGGAATGGGCATGGTGGTGGTGTGTTAGTATTTGCAGAAGTTCCAGGTGTTGTAGCTGATCTTGCGCAGCCGGAACTCGTCATGCTGCACAAGGGAGGACAGGGCGGATGAGTTGTTGACCGTCACGCCCGACCCCAGCGAGAAGCTGTGGGTGTAACCCGACTGGCAGACGCGGAAGCGGATTTCAGTCCCATCGGGCCAATAGGTGGAGGTGTCGTTCGGGACGTAAATCATGGTTGACCCCGAGTATTGCAACAGGACGTATCGACCGACGTGGCTGAGTGACAGGGATAGGTAACTGCTGTATTCGTTTGCCGGGTCCGAGTTTTCAGTGCCGTAACGCCAGTTCGATCCGTCGTAGCGCCGCGTGATGACCTTCGTGCTCGCGTAATGGGTGGTCATGCTGCCCATCACATAGGCCGAACCCTTTGGCACCATGAAGCACCAGGTGTCGCCCGACGTCGCTCCGGACGGATCACTGATGGAGGGCATCGAGTTGCCGTCTATCATGTAGGCACCTCCCACGTTTGCGGTAAAGCTGGATGATTTGTTAGTCCACGCGCCGGGAGGCGCCAGGGTTTTCCACATATACGAGGTTGTGTCGTAATAACGAACGACCGGAATCGCGGATGCATAGTAATAGGTGCCGTTGATGCTGATGTATCCCGTTATAACCAACACCGTGTAGAGATCCCCGGTGCTCATGCCCGTGGGGTCGGATACCGAGATGCTGGTCCCCGCCGTCTTGTAGTTGCCGCCCACACCGGCTGTGAAGGTGGATGTCCGGACCAGAGCGGATGGAGAGACGAGCGTTTTCCACGAATACGCGATTGAATCGTAGTAACGGATGATCGTGAGCGCTGACGGATAGTAAGTGTCGGTGCCGACCATGGCATAACCTGTCACGACCGTGACCGTGTAGGAGTCTCCGACCGATCCAGATGGTTCGATCACCGTGATTCCATATCCTTCCGTCTTGTAGTCGTAGCCTGCCGCCGCCGTGAAACTTGATGTCTTGCGCACCAGCCTGGGTGCGGCGCCCAACGCCGTGAGCATGTCGGCATCCGAAAGCAGGCTCACGGTGTTGTCGGCGTTGACCCGCAAAAAGCGGATGAGCGACGGGTTG
>CAIKDP010000304.1 GCA_903826205.1 Akkermansiaceae bacterium | reverse complement strand
TGGACGAGGTCGAGAACGAGCTGAACGACCGCCCGAGGAAGATCATGGGATTCAAAACACCCCAGCAACACATAAGAAAATTGGCAGCTTGAACATCCCCTCCTCTAACATAATATATTCTTTAGCAGTTAGAATTTGCCACCGGCACCATGGGTTGTTTGCCGCGCTAGACAAAGCGGTGCTCCTCCAGTAAGAACAACACCTGCCCTGCGCCAGCAGTCACTGCGCAAACGGCGCTACCCGCGGACCCATCTTCCCAAACAAAAAATGCCCGAGCTGCCAGAAGTGGAAACCACCCGCCGCGGGATCGAACCGCACGTGACCGGCGCCACGGTGCGCGAGGTGATCGTGCGCCGCGGCGACCTGCGGCAACCGGTGTCGCCAAGCCTCAGCGGCATCGAAGGGTTGAAGATCACCGGCGTGCGGCGGCGGGCGAAGTATTTATTGTTAGATATCGCGGATGGTTCCCACGTGTTGATCCATCTGGGGATGTCCGGCAACCTGCGGGTGGTGGCACCGGGCGAGGCGTGGAAAAAGCACGACCATGTCGGCATCACCTTGAACAAGCGGCGCCAACTGCGCTTGCATGATCCACGGCGCTTCGGGCTGCTGCTGCATCTCACGGATCAAGATCCCTATTTACACCCCTTACTAAAAGACCTCGGTCCGGAACCGTTGGCGGATGACTTCACCGCAAGCCATCTCCAGCTCGCCTGCGCAAACCGCTCAGCCGCCATCAAACTCGTCATCATGGACAGCCATGTGGTGGTCGGTGTGGGCAACATCTATGCCTCGGAAGCCTTGTTCCGCGCCGGCATCCGTCCACTCACCGCGGCCCGGCGGCTTTCGCTGCCGCGCCTGGCCACGCTGGTGGCCGCCATCCGCACCGTTCTAACAGACGCGCTCGCGGCGGGCGGCACCACCTTGCGGGATTTCCTCAATTCCGATGGCAAGCCCGGATATTTCAGCCAAAGCCTCCAGGTTTATGGCCGCACGGGTGAGCCCTGCCACCTCTGTGGCGCCGCGATCCGCCACGCGGTGGTCGGCCAGCGCGCCACCTATTGGTGCCCCAAGTGCCAGCGTTAAGGAGGCCCCCGCGCTGTCACCAGCGCGCCTGCGAAGAGTGCTGACGCGCTGGCCTGTGTGCGAAACAAAGCCGCATTTCCTGCTGACAGGGCCTGCGGGTGGGTGTAGTGTCCGGGCTGATGCAGGAGGTGATGACAGCAGTGGATGCCGGCATGCGGGAGCGCTTGTTAGGGCTCTGCGACGCGATGGCGGCGCACTTGCGCGGATTGCGCGACCCGAAGCGACGCGTGTCCGAGACCGTGCATGAGACCCGCAAGCTCGGCAAGGCCCTGCGCGGCGGGATGACATTGGTGGGCATGCCGAAGGCCAGCGTGCGCGCCGTTGCCACGGTGGCACGCATGCTGGCCGGCCAGCGCGACGCGGTGTCGAGGTTGAAGACCTGGCAACGTCTCAACTGGGACGAGGGGCCGCAAGGGCAGGACCCCGCCGTGCAAGCCGTGGGAGCCATGCTGGAAAAACTGGCCCATTCGGCCGGTCGCAGGCCGCCCGTGGAGGCCGTCGCATGGGCGGAGGCGAGGCTTGGAGAGGCGCGCTCGCTGTTGGAGCGGCGTTCCGAGGCGGCCTTGCAGGCGGCCTTGCCGCACGGGTTGCACCGCCTCCGCAGGCGCGTGCACAAGCGGCTGCGACTCCTGGGCCTGAGGCGCCGTCACGCTCCGGCGTTTCACGAGGGGCGCAAGGCGTTGAAGGCGTGGCTGGGCGCGCAGGCATTGTTAGGGGAAGCGCCGGACGACGCCTGCGTGAAACTGGCTGAGTTGTTAGGTGACGAGAACGATCTGAGCGCCCTGGAAACATGGCTCAACGCACGCGGCTTCAGCAAGGGGATGGCCCCCGGCGTCTGGTCGCGGGTGAGTGTGCGCCATAAGCAACTGCGGGTGGGCATTCTTGAAGAAAGCCTGTCCGTTCGCTGAACAGGATGCTTGCGGCTGGAAGCCGCAACTACTCCGCCGCGATCAAGTCCGTGAGATGGCCGCCGCGAGCGGTGACCCATTTGCCCTTGCGGATGACCTGGGTGAATCCCAACCCTTCACCCGCGGCAGCGGTGAAGACGTCCCACGCCTGGGTGGCCAGAATCCCGGAAACGATCAGATCGCCGTCGCTTGCCAAGGCCTTGGCAATCACCGGCCAGGCCTGGATCAGCACCGTGGAAAACAAATTGGCCATCACCACAGAGTAGCCCGCTTTGCGGGGTTTCCATTGCAACACATCCTGCTCCTGCACCTCGATGCCATCGGTGCCGTTGCGCGCGAGGTTGCGTTTGACCACATCGACCGCAAACGGATCAAAGTCACAGGCATACACCGGGCCTGACCCGAGCTTGCGCGCCGCAATCGCCAGCACCCCGGTGCCGGTGCCCAAATCCGCGACCGACCAATTTGTCCCGCGCCGCGCCCTGGCCACATCGACGAGCAGGCGCAGGCAGGTGGAGGTTGTCGCGTGGTCGCCTGTGCCGAAGGCCATCTCCGGCGGAATCATGATGATTTGGCGCTGCGGATGGTCTTGTTGAAGGAGTGCGAGTTCCCGCGGGCGCACTTCCGGGGTCAGCAACAAGGCCGTGCGCACTTTCACCGGACGCGGCGGCGCCACCGGCTTGGTCCACTCCGCGTGGGCGAGCTGGCTGATGCTGCCACCGAATTGCGCGACAATCGCCTCCGCCTCCTGTTTTGATTGGCAAAACAAGCGCAGGCGGATGGATTTGCCGCCCTTGATGAGTTCGATGACCAGGTTCGGGTTGCCGGCAAAACGTTCCTCCCAAGCATCCATCCATTTGGCACCGGAGAGTTTGGACCAGACAAACATGGATGGGACGGGGAAAAATTGGAGCGGGCGATGAGATTCGAACTCACGACATCCACCTTGGCAAGGTGGCGCTCTACCACTGAGCTACGCCCGCGTCGCAAAACGCGTGCGCAGGTTCTAGCGCGATCCCACCCCCGTGCAAGCCAAATTTTGATTTTTTTTGCGGGTGCATTTCCCCCGCCGCTAGGCTTTGCTGCCCGCGCGCCATGTCCGACAAACTCGCCGAAATCATCGCCACCAAGCACCTGGAGGTCGCCGCCCTGTTGCCGCGGGCCGAGTTGCTGCGCGCCGCCGCCCTGCTGCGCAACGACTTCCGTGGCTTCCGCAGCGCCTTGGACCGCGGCCCCGGCCGCCTCGGCGTCATCGCCGAAGTCAAAAAGGCATCACCCTCGGTCGGTCTCATCGCCCCGGACTTCGATCCGATCCGCCAGGCCGGCCGCTACCTCGAGGGCGGCGCCTCCTGTCTTTCCATCCTCACCGATGAGAAATATTTCCAGGGGTCGCTGGGTTACCTAACGAAAATATCGGAATTTTCCCCCGCCCCGTTGCTGCGGAAGGATTTCACCATTCACGAGGTCCAGATCCACGAGGCGGTCATTGCCGGGGCGGATGCAATCCTGCTCATCGTCGCCGCGCTCGACGATCCCACCCTGCGGCGGCTCTACGATGAGGCCAAATCGTTCCAACTCGATGTGTTGGTGGAAGTTCACAATCTGGCGGAAATGGACCGTGCCCTCGACCTCGGCGCCGACCTCATCGGCGTCAACAACCGCAACCTGAAAACGTTCGAGGTCGATCTGGCAACCACCGAGCAACTCGTCGAGGAAGTGCCGGAAGACGTGTTGCTGGTTTCCGAGAGTGGCATCAAATCGCCCGCCGATGCCCGCCGCGTGTTGGAAGCCGGTGCCAATGCCGTGCTCATCGGCGAGGCGCTCATGCGCGCCCACGATCCGTCCCGCGAAATCGAGGCGTATCTGGAGCTGGTGTGCGAAGCGTGATGACCGGCCGGCAAATCCCATCAACCGACTTTGCGAACAGGACATCTAACAAACAAACCCCATGCGCACACGGCTCCCGCTCCTTCTCACCCTGCTGCTCGCCCTCGGGCTCAACGCCGCGGCCGGGACGCCCAGCCTGGCGGATCTCACGCGCCGTTATGCCCGCGATGACCAGCGCATCGCCGGCGCGCTCCGCTACGATCGGACCAATGCCACCACTCACGAGCAAGTGTGGGTGCTGGAAACCGGCGACGTCCTGAAAGTCTGCCGGGAATCGCACGACGCGAAATCCGACACCCTCGAGGAGTTTTCCATCGACGACAACAGTGTCTATTTCGCCTTCCGCAAAATCACCGAGGCCCTGCCCGCAGGCGGCGCACGCGTCACCGAGGAGCGCACCTACCTCGCCGACTTCGCGACGCTCCAAAAGACGCGCCGCAGTGCCGACTTCGCGCCCGGGATGGCGGCGGAAATTCCAGCAGAGGCCCCCGCCGAGAAACTCGATATCACCAAGCTCAGCAATGACGAACGCATTGGCGCGCCCTTCGCCCGCAAGGTGACTGAAATCACCGAAGCCGTCCGGATCCCGGACTGCCTCGTCCATAACCCCGCCAAAGACGCCCCCGCCCAGTGGCAACGGATTAAACTCGTGGGCGGCTCCCTGTCCCCCAATGGCCGCTATGCCCTCGCCTGGGCACCCGTAAAAAAGGACTTCGTCTGGGACGACTACAAATTTGAAAACTCCATGGATGGGTATTGGGTCGAACCGGAGGCGGAAGACGTCGTCAATTTCATTGCCGATCTAACAACACACCGCTGCCTTGGCAAAACCACCGGCATCCACTTCGGCACGCGCCAGCGGTACAATCATCGCGGCTGCGAGATGGCGTGGTCGCCCGATTCACTCACCTTCATCGAACTCAACACGGAGAAGTGGACATACGCCTCTTGTTGCATTGGCCACATCACCGCCGACAAGCTTGCTCCTGTCCGGGATCTCGGCACGGCGGCCACGGCGTGCGCAAAGGAATTTCTCAAGACGAGCAGGCACGCCGGTTACCGGCGCCATGCGCAAGCCATGATCGCTGCCATCGGCCGCCCGCAACTAAGGAACGATGGCAGCGGTTCGCTCGAGGTGACGTTTCAAGTGCCAAAATTGATGGAGGCGGACGCCGATGTGACCGTCGGTGTGAGGTTCCGGCTCGACGCGGGCAAGAACCGGCTCGACATGCTCGGTGCCGCGCTCGTGGCTGATCCATGAGTGGCGCTCCGATCCACCGCCGCCCGCAGTCCCCGCAAGCGGCTGCGCGCCGGAGAATCCTCTCACAATTCATCCGATTGGCCCGCCCTCTTGTCAACGGCGCTTCCATCACACCCGTCACGCACCGCGACAATCGCGTGGTCCGATCGGACCACGCGATTGTCGCGGTGGAGGCAGCGTTTCTTCGC
>CAIKDP010000303.1 GCA_903826205.1 Akkermansiaceae bacterium | reverse complement strand
TGGGAAGATGGGTCCGCGGGTAGCGCCGTTTGCGCAGTGACTGCTGGCGCAGGGCAGGTGTTGTTCTTACTGGAGGAGCACCGCTTTGTCTAGCGCGGCAAACAACCCATGGTGCCGGTTATTTATTGGAGCGTCGACATGCGGAATAGATGGGATCAGACTCGAGGTTTTTCATTTCAGCTTCCTAACCATCAGAGTTTAGGCTTTTCTCGCCGCGTGGTGCAGGCTGACATTGCCGCACATCATGAAAGACTGTGAACCAATCTGAAATCAATTTGTGAAACAGGCATTCATCCTAGGAGCTGGCTTGGGGACGCGCCTGCGGCCGTTGACGGAGCGACTGCCCAAGCCATTGGTGCCGTTGTTTCACCGGCCGCTGGTGGATTGGGCACTGGAGGCCTGCGCTGCCGCGGGTATCCAACGCTTCGCTCTCAACACCCATCATCTGCCGGAGGCTTGGAATCATTTCGGACAAGCCGCCGAGCCCGCCAACCACCCGCCCGCCGGTGCCAACGGCTTGTCGCCGGTGGCACGCACGTGGCAGGACTCGGAGCTCGCACTCTATCACGAGCCAATATTGTTAGACACCGGCGGCGGCCTGAAAAACATCGCGCGCTGGATCGCTGGCAACCCCGTGTTGGTTCACAACGGGGATATTTTTTCGACACTGCCGCTGGCGCGCCTGATCGCCGCCCATGAGGCGTCCGGCCTGCCGGTCACGCTGGCGATGCGCAGCAGCGGCGGGGACAAGCGGATCGCTTTGGATGCGACGGGCACCCGTTGCCTCGACGTCCGCGGGCTTCTCGGGCGGGCGGCGGGGACGCATGTGTTCAGCGGAATTTATTGTGTGAACCCTGAGTTGCTAGAGAGCTTGCCGTCCGGCGAGACGGTGTCGGTGATTTCCGCATTCGTGGAATTGGCCCGCACCGGCCGCCTCGGCGCCATCATCCTCGACGACGGTCTCTGGCTCGACCTCGGCGACCGCGCCGCCTATCTGCGGGCCCACCGCGAGTTGCAACTCGGCCAGGCAGTGCATCCCGACGCCCTCATCGAGGCCGGCGCCTGGATCGAACGTTCGGTGGTCGGCCCCGGCGCGCGGGTCAGGTCTGGCGCGGTGCTGCGCGACTCGGTCGTCTGGCCGGGCTGCCAGGTGGCCGGCGATGCCGTGCTCGATGCCTGCGTGGTGTTTTCTAACATTGTTGCGCGCGGCGGGCATTGCGGCGCGGATCTTTGATCAGAAAATTCTGAGTTCGCCGGAGGGTTTCCTGTTGCGTGCGCGCCGGGTGGACCATTCCCGGTTGGCGCCGCTCCGTGGCTCTCTCAAACAGGGAGCAGGCACGTTTGATCTCAACTCGTTCCGCAAGCAAGCCCATGAACCCTCGCTTCGGGATTGACACGTCGATTTTGGTCCGTCTCCTCACCGGAGACCCGGCCAAGGACTTTCAGAAAACCGTGAAAGCCCTGGAGAAAATTCTCGCGGATGAACCAAGCGCCGAAATTATGGCGTCCAACCAAGTCATTGGTGAAGCCTACCTCGCAGTTCAGCACCACTATGGCGTTTCAAAGGCCGCCGCCCGCTCCGCGTTGCTCACGGTTTTCGCCAGCGGCTTGGTGGCACCATTGAACGGGGGGGCGGTATTGAAAGCTCTCCTCTCCAGTGGCGGCTGTGGGTTGCTAGACCGACTCATCGTGGATGATTATCATGCCCACGCCCTGGTCACCCTCACGCACGATCAGAAAATGGCGGCATTGGCGGAAGCGCGGAAGTTGTGAACGACTCTCTGGCCTGATGAGCGCCTCGGGACTTGGCAAGGCCCGCTCTCTCCCGCTCCCTGCGTCCCTAACGCCGCAAGTGCCTGGCCAGCGCCGTGCCGGTGGGCGAGGTGGCGAGCTTTTCTAACGATGCGGGCGGGCCTGCGGCGACGAGCCGGCCGCCGTGGATGCCGCCGCCGGGGCCGAGTTCGATGACCCAGTCGGCGGCGGCGATGACCTCGAGGTGGTGTTCGATGACCAGCACGCTGTGGCCGGCATCGCGCAGGCGGAACAACGCGGCGAGCAGGCGCTCGACGTCGCCAAAGTGCAGGCCGGTGGTCGGCTCGTCAAACAGATAGAGCGTGTGCGGGGCCTGCGGCCGGGCGAGTTCGACGACCAGTTTGAGCCGCTGCGCCTCGCCGCCGGAGAGGGTGTTGGCGGCCTGCCCGAGTTGGAGATAGCCGAGGCCGAGGCCTTCAAGAATCTCCAGGATGCGATGGAGCTTGGGAATCGGCCGGAACAACTGGCGCGCCTCGCTCACGGATAGATCGAGGATGCCGGAGATGGATTTGCCCTTGTAGGTCACCTCAAGGGTTTCGCGGTTGAAGCGGCTGCCGTTGCACGCCGGACACGGCACCCACGCATCCGGCAAAAAGTGCATCTCAATCTTGAGCCGGCCATTGCCTTGGCAGCGGTCGCAGCGGCCGCCCGCCGCATTGAAGCTGAAGCGCCCCGACCCGTAGCCGCGTTGTTTGGACAGCGGCAGCTTGGTGAACAACGCGCGCACCAAGTCAAACGCGCCGGTGAAGGTCGCCGGGTTGGAGCGCGGACTGCGGCCAATCGGCGATTGGTCGGCCACCACGCATTTGCCTAACAATTCCATCCCGTCGATCCGGTCATGGGCACCCGGGGTTTCGCCGGCCCCATTGAAATGACGGGCGAGGGCGCGGCGCAGGATCGCATCGGCGAGGGTGGATTTGCCACTGCCACTCGGTCCGCACAGGCACACCAGTCGACCTAACGGAATGGCGACATCGAGGTTGTGCAGGTTGTGTTCGCGCGCGCCGCGCACCACCAGTGAGCCCGCGGACAAACCGCCGGGCGGGGTTCTGGCTGGCGTCGGAACTTCTCCGCGCAACCAATGACCGGTGGGTGAATCAATTTCCGCAGGCGCACCAACCCCCGTCACCGAGCCGCCAGCCGCGCCCGCGCCGGGACCCAGGTCAATCACATGATCGGCGGCACGGATGATTTCCGCATCGTGTTCGACCACCACCACCGTGTTGCCGATGTCGCGCAAGCGGATCAGGGCGCCGATGAGACGCGCGGTGTCGCTCGCATGCAAGCCGATGCTCGGTTCATCCAACACATAGATCACGCCGGAGAGCCCGGCGCCAAGCTGGGTGGCCAGGCGGATGCGTTGGGCCTCACCGCCCGCGAGCGTGCCGCTGGTGCGGTCAAGTGTCAGATAGTCCAGGCCCACCTCCTCGAGAAAGGCGAGGCGGTTGCGCACATCGGCCGCTAGGCGCTTGCAGACCCCGGCCTTGGCGGGGTCCGGCTTGAAGCCATCCAGCCACGCTATCGCCTCGGCTACGCCCAACCCGCAAAAATCCTGGATCCCCAACCATCGCGCCGCCGCACCCTCAATGCGCACCGCCAGCCACTCCGGCTTCAGGCGTTGGCCCCCGCACGCCTGGCATGGCCGGTGCGTCATCACCCGGCTGGCATCACAAAACATCTCGGTGCCAAGCCCCTCGCAGGCGGCACAGGCACCGATGTGTGAGTTGAAGGAAAAATGTTTGGGTGAAAGCTCTCCCACCACAAACCCGGTGCGCGGATTGCGATACGAGGTTTGGAATGAAAGCTCGCGCCAGGTGTCCGCGCCCGGATCCTGGATGGCCGCACGGGCTTCAGTGCCGCACAGGCGCAGCGCCGTTTCCACCGAGTCGGCGAGGCGTGATGCCACGCCCGCGCGAATCACAAAGCGGTCCACCACGATCTCCACGGCACCCGGCACCTCCGGCCACACCTTCACGGCCTCCTCAATTTCTAACACCTCTCCAGCCACCCGCACCCGGATGTACCCCTGCCGCTGCAAGTCCGCGAGCAAACGCGCGGGCTCCGCCGATTCCTCCGGTGGCAGTGGTGCCAGCAGCACCACCTTGGATCCATCCGCCAACCCGGCGAGCTCATTGACGATGTCCGCCGCACTCATGCGTTGCAGCCGCTCACCGGTCTGCGGGTCATGCGGAACGCCCGCCGCCGCCCACATCACCCGCAGGTAATCATAGATCTCGGTTGCCGTCGCCACCGTCGAGCGCGGGTTGAGCCCGCCACCGCGTTGTTCGATCGCGATCGCCGGGCTGAGTCCCTCGATCGCATCCACATCGGGCTTTTCTAACTGATCAAGAAACTGCCGCGCATACACCGAGAGCGATTCCACGTAGCGCCGCTGGCCTTCGGCATACAACGTGTGAAAGGCGAGCGAGGATTTGCCCGAACCGCTCGGTCCGGTGATGACCACGAGTTTGCCGCGCGGAATATCGACGTCGATATTCCGAAGGTTGTGTTGGCGGGCTCCGCGAATCCGAATGGCGTCCACCCCCTTAGAAGAATCCACCGCGGCACAAGTTCCAAGTTCCAAACTGCAAAATCCGCGCTATGCTCGGGCCGTGACGCATCTCGAACGCTTTCTCGACTCCTCTTTCGTCTCGCTGAAAATCTGCGGCATCACCCGTCTGGCCGATGCCAGGCAACTTGTGGCGCTCGGTGTTGACGCGCTGGGCGTCAACTTCTGGCCCATGTCAAAGCGTTATCTGCCGCCTGCCAGCGCGGCCTGGTTGCTAGATCTGGCTGGCAGGATGCTGCGTGTGGGTGTCTTCGTCAATGCTCCTGCCGAGTTGCCGCTGCGCCTCGTCCATGAGGGCTTGCTCGATGTGATCCAACTCCACGGCGACGAATCCGTCGCGGACGCCGCGCCATATCGCGCCGCCAACATCCCCTTCATCAAAGCCATCGGCGTCAATTCACGTGCCGGGCTTGCCCACGCCACCGACTACGGCGCCGCGGCCATTCTCCTCGATGCCTATGCTCCGGGTGTCTATGGCGGCACCGGCGAGGCCTTCGATTGGGACCTCG
Source organism: Akkermansiaceae bacterium (assembly GCA_903826205.1). Classification (GTDB taxonomy): domain Bacteria; phylum Verrucomicrobiota; class Verrucomicrobiia; order Verrucomicrobiales; family Akkermansiaceae; genus Luteolibacter. The sequence continues at coordinate 21,044 of CAIKDP010000303.1, read as the reverse complement.
CCATTCAATTCCGCGATCAACACCCCGGCATCCCTATCATTCTCGCCGGCGGCATCGTGCCGGAGAATGCGGCCCAAGCCGCGCAGCGCGTGAAGCCCGCCGCACTCGATGTCGCGTCCGGTGCCGAACTCGCCCCCGGCATCAAGGACTTTGGCAAAGTTCAAGCAATCCTCGCAAACGTAAATAGGTAATGCTGTGATTGCGTAATTACGACTTCACATATCCACTTGCCTACTTCCCCCATGCTCACCGACACCCACTGCCACCTCGCATCCCATCGCTTCGCCCCAGATGAAATCCCCGCGTTGATCAAACGGGCGCATGCCGCAGGAGTCACCCGCATGATCACACTGGCCACCTCATTGGAGGATCTACATGCCAATCTGAACTTGGCGCAAGCCCCCGGCATCCATGCCTGCATCGGCATCCATCCCTGTGATGTCCATCATGCGCCGGATGATGCCACCTCCCGGCTCGAAGCCTGTGTCAGGGATCCGCGCGTCTGCGCGATTGGCGAAACCGGCCTCGACTATTACCACGCCGCGCCGGAGGGATGGGATGAACCCGCCTTCCGTGAACGACAGCGCACCTTGCTTCGCCAACACTTCGAACTCGCCGCCATCGCCAATCTCAACATCGTCATTCATACCCGCGACCGCAGCGGACATGCGTCGTTTGACGACGCGCTGGCCATCTACGCGGACTACCAGCATCGCGTTCGTGCGTTGTTCCATTGTTTCATCGGCCCTTGGGCCAATGCCAAACGGGTGCTCGATCGCGGCGGTCTGGTTTCCTTCGGCGGTGTGAGCACTTTCAAAAACGCCAGTGACATCCGCGACACCATCGCTCATTGCCCGATGGGTGGCTTCCTGTTGGAAACCGATTCGCCCTATCTCGCGCCTGATCCACATCGCGGCCAGCGCAATGAACCCGCCTTCATGCGCCACACCGCCGAGCGCATCGCCGCTCTGCGCGATGAGTCACTCGCCGCACTCGCCGCTCACACCAATCTCACCGCCAATGGTTTTTTTCGATTTCCTTCTGACATGATTTGAATAAACTACGCCTGTCACAACGTTTCATTGTCGCGTGGGATGCGCGGCACATCAGCGGTTCTCACATCCTTGCCCAACCCGCAATCCAACCCGATCCATCCATTGTCATGAAGTCCACCCGCTTGCTCCTTGCCTCAGCCATCGTCATCGCTCTCGCGTCCTGCGCGGCCCAGAAGGATAATTACGACACGGGCAATCCCTACGGCACTCCGGATGGCGGCCAGACCCCAACCGCTAACAATACTCCAAGCCAAGCGCTCAATCCAACCTACGACACACCGGCGGCCTATGAAGAAAGCACTGCCGCGCCTGCCGCACCCGCGATACCCGCGATGACGGAAGCGGTGAATCCGCCGGCCTCTAAGACGCCCGCGAAGCATCCGGCGACAGCAGGCGTGGTCCCACAGGGCGCCACGGTTCACACGGTGGTCAAAGGTGACACGCTCGGTGGCATCGCCCGCAAATACAAGGTCCCGGCGGCCTCCATCAAACAAGCCAACAACATGACCAAGGACACCGTGGTGCTTGGCAAGAAGCTGCAGATCCCCGCACATTGACCATCCGGTCGTCTGCAGCAAGTCGTCGCGCTCCATTGCGCCCAACTCCTTCATCATGCGCTCCACCACCGCAGCCATCCTGCTCATTGCGGCCATTGCTAGTGCGGTGGCTGCAGCGGATAAGGGCCAAGCGCCTGCCGCCGCGGGTCACGAAACCAAGACCAGTCCGCGTGCCGCCGCGCTGGAGCGTTTGCTAACCGAACGCAAATCGCCCGCCACTTTGCAAGCCGCCATTGAGCAGGCGCGCAAGCAGGGCATCGGTGAGCAAGTCATTCTCGAGGCGCGTTTCCTCTTCCTGGTGGATCGTCACGACGATGAGGGGCTTGTCGCATTGCTTCCGGAGTTCACCCGCCGCCGCGAGAGCTTTGATCTCGAGACCTCGAAAATCTTCTCCTGCAAGGAAGACTGGCTTGCCGTCAATGAATACCTGGAGGCTCTCGCCGCACTCGGGAGGGGCGACAAGGACGCCTTCAAGCAACACATCACCGAGGCGTTCTGGCTCAGCCCGAGACAAGGCGCGGCCTTCGCGCCGCACATCGATCGCCTGCGTCTCGATGAATCCATGCGCTCTATCAAAATTGATTTCACCGCGGAGTTTGCAACAATCCATTCCGATAAGCCTGAATCTCTAAAAAATCTCATCGGCGACAACAAGGCGCTGTTGCTCCATTTCTGGTCGCCATGGAGCAATGAGAGCGAGGATGCCATGCCGGACTTCGTCCGCACCGCGAAGGCGCTTGCGGCTAACAACATCGCCGTTGTCTCCATCCTCCCGGAAGCTTCCGCCGAGATCCTCGCCGATGCCCGCGCCTCACTCCTTGCCCTCGGCAAGAATCCCCCTGGCGCGTGGATTGCCGATGCCAAGGCATCTTCGCTCAATCGTCTGCTGCGCGTGCAATCATTCCCCACCATGGTCGTCGTCGCCACCGATGGACGCATTCTTTTCAACGGCCATCCCGCTGAAGACGGACTCTGGAAAATGTTGCAACAAATCAATCCGCAGCTCCGTCGCCCCGCCCTCGCCGCGGACCCCAAAACCCCGTGAGCCGTCAGTTACGACTCTCATAGTAGTTCAATAAATTTAAAAAAATTGATCTTAAATTTTTCTTTCAAATCAGCACTTTATTACTTGACGGATATCTTAAATTATTGTCTTCTTCTTCGCAAGCAACGAGAGACACTGTATGGCGCGCCTCGCTCAACCCACCAATCTTGAACTCCAAGCCCTCGCGGTACTGTGGCAACACGGGCCATCGACAGTGGCGGCGATTCATGAGTTGCTGCCGGATGGCAAAGCGCGCGCCTACACCACCGTGCTCACCGTCATGCAAAACCTCGAGCGGAAGAAACTCGTCAAGCGCACGCCTGTGGGACGTGCGCATGTGTATGACTCGAACTGTCCGCGGGAGCTTGTCATCAGGCAGGCGACCGTGGACTTTGTGACCAACGTTTTCGGAGGGCGCCTTGCTGAGGCGGTTCTCGCAATCATCTCCACTGGCATCTTGACGCCGGAAGAGAAAACAAACATCGAACGTAAACTCGAACTACACAAAACAATGGCTGCAAAAAAAACAGCAAAGAAGGTCGCGGCTAAGCCAGCGAAGAAAGCGGTGAAACAAGTTGCCAAGAAAGCAGCGGTCAAAAAGGCCCCTGCCAAGAAGGCGGCGAAGAAAGCCCCTGCCAAGAAGGCAGTGAAGAAAGCGGTGAAGAAAGTGGCAAAGAGCGCCAAGAAGGCTCCTGCCAAGAAGGCCGCCAAGAAGACCGTAGCCAAAAAGGCTCCTGCCAAAAAAGCAGCGGTCAAAAAGGTTGCCAAGCCGGCTGTGAAGAAGGTTGCCAAGAAGGCCGCCAAGAAGGTTGCCAAGAAAGCCGCCAAGAAAGCGTAATCCAAGCAACGGCGATCTGACACCTGCTGCAATTGCGTGTTAAAGCGCGTGGCAGGATCAAGTAGCCAATTTGTTTCATGATAGGCGGGAGGTCCTCGGACCTCCCGCCCATTTTTTGTCCGTCCACAAAACGCTTGAGGTTGATGACCCGGTGGGGTTCACTGCGGCAACCCCACGTAGCCCTCCCCCATGTTCGACGCCATCCTTGCCGCCCCGCCCGACTCCATCCTTGGTCTAACCGAAGCTTGGAAGCAGGACCCGAACCCGCTCAAGGTCAATCTCGGGGTGGGGGTCTATAAGGACGCGGCCGGCAACACGCCGATCCTCGCCTCGGTGAAAGCGGCCGAGGCCGCCATCCTGCATAGCGCTACCACCAAGTCCTACATGCCTATCAGCGGGGCCCCGGAATATGGCAGCTGTGTGCGGGAACTGATATTTGGATCCGCGCATGAGATCATCCAGGCGGGGCGCGCGCGCACCGCACACACGCCGGGAGGCACCGCCGCGTTGCGTGCGGGAGCCGACTTTCTCAAAAAGGTGGTGCCCGCCGCCACGGTGTGGATGAGTGCGCCGACCTGGGCCAATCACAAGGGCGTGTTTGCCGCCGCGGGTTTCGCCAGCAAGGACTATCCCTACTACGATGCGGCTAACAGAGATCTGGATTTCCCGCGGATGCAGGAGGCACTGGAAGCCATTCCCGCGGGTGACATCGTTTTGTTGCACGCCTGCTGTCACAATCCAAGCGGCGTGGACCTCGATGCGGAACAATGGCGGACGGTGGCGGCCATTGCCGGCCGCCGTGGCTGGCTGCCATTCCTTGACTTCGCCTATCAGGGGTACGGCGACGGACTTGAGCAAGACCGCGCCGGCGTGCTGGCACTTGCCGCCGCCTGTCCCGAATTCATCGTCGCCAGTTCGTTCTCGAAAAACTTCGGCCTCTATCAGGATCGCACGGGTGCGCTCACGCTGGTGGCCGGATCGGCCGCCGCGGCCGACCGTGCCTTCAGCCATGTGGAACTGGCCATCCGCGTCAACTACTCCAATCCGCCTGCCCACGGCGGGTTGATTGTCAGCCGGATTCTATCAGACGCCGCACTGCGCGACCAATGGCTGGCGGAATTGACCGCGATGCGCGAACACATCGCCGCCACCCGCCGCCAATTTGTGGCCGCGCTGGCCAGCCATGAGGTGCCCGGCGACTTTTCCTTCATCGCCCGCCAAAAGGGGATGTTCTCGTTCAGCGGACTGGGCGATGTGCAGGTTAAGTTCCTGCGCGACGCCAGGAGCATCTATATCGTCGGTGGCGGGCGCATCAACGTGGCCGGCATCACCTCACACAACCTCGACTACCTCTGCACCTCCATCCGCGAGGCGCTCGCCAGCTACTGAACCAGGTGCCACGGCGGTCGGACAGGTCGGACAGGTCGGACAGGTCGGACAGGTTCGAGCATGGGCGCGGAGCTTTCGCCGGGCGTCGCGCACAAAATCCAAAAAAGGGGTTGCATGCGTGGCGGGGTCCGGTCTAGCTTCGCGCGCCACAGCACAGGCATCCGGCGCGGTTAGCTCAGTGGTAGAGCACCTCCCTGACACGGAGGGGGTCACTGGTTCGAACCCAGTATCGCGCACCATTTCCAGGGCCTCTGTGCTAAATGGAAATTTTAGGCGGCCGGTTTCGGAACGTCTCGAACAGGTTTTGTAGTTCCGTTGGCCACTTGCCCGACAGCAAAGCTGTGGGCGGCTTCTCGTCATCCAGTTGATTTGTTGTTGACCCCGAATGGTGGGTCTTCTGGAGCCACGGCGGCTCCAAGTGGGCCAACACACCAGACCCACGCCTGCGACGTGTGCGGACGGCTTGTAGGTATGCTAGTTGTCATAAGGCATGACAGTACGCACGCAGCTTTCCGCTGCGCTATGGGGTGTTCCCCCCAAAGCCGAAGCGCCGCTCCAGTCTCAAATTCTGCCAAGTAAGAACAGGACCAGCAGGATGACCAGAATCAAGCCCAGTCCGCCGCTCGGGGCATATCCCCAGTTCCGGCTGTGCGGCCAGGTCGGCAGTGCGCCTAGCACCATCAGAACGAGTATTACTAGCAGGATAGTTCCTAATGACATAATGTAATATTTCAGGTTTGCAGCCGACACACCGCCAGCGACCCTTCGCTGTCTGATGTCCCGTTTTGGCAACGTCGGCAGCGAAGCGGGACGTGGACAATAAAACCCGGATGGCATGCACTTGCCATGGGGTGAAACCCTACTCCGTTGCAGGAACTCCAAAAGTGGATGCATGGAACTTCCATATCATGGTATCGAGTAGGGATACACACACGTAGGCTCACGATCTCCAGACCTGACCCCGCGTTTGACCAGCAGACACGGGATTTTCCCGCATCCGCTGGTACCACATGCAGGCCTATTTGCAGCCGCAGGAAGCACATGCTTCCTTGACCGCCTTGTCGACCGCCTCACGGCTTTCGCCGGTTCGTTTCTGAATGCGCCCTAACAACTCTTCACTCTTGCCTTCGACGTATTGAAGATCGTCGTCGGTTAGCTTGGCCCATTTTTGTTTGAGCTTGCCCTTGGTGATGTTCCAGTCGCCTTTGATTTCGAGTTTGGTCATGGTATTGTGTTTCCAGGTTAGATTGCCAGTCCGGTGGCACCGAATGTGTTCGTGCCGAAGGCTGACAGATCAAACTTACTCCCATGGCCGGTTTTGTCCTATGGGGAAAAACCCTACCCGTGACTGATAGGCAATCCAGTCAGTCACAACCAGCGGCCGTTATGACTAAGCAAGCTTCGACCAGAAACAGAATATCGCTCCACCAACCAAACACCTCAAACACAAACCGTTCTGATTTTCTTCCTTGATAAGGGTGGGGCAAGATGGCCGGGAATGGCCTGTGTGTTTCGAAATGCTTCCTTGTTTGAAAATTCGCACGCCCTAACGTTTCCTGCGAGCATTCCCACGCTTGCCACGGGTGGGGCGATGAAATACCGTCCCGCTTGGTGAGTGCCGGGCCCATAAATCAGAATCCGCCGGAATCGAGGCCGTCCCCCCAACGGGGGACAGGCCATAGAACCCGCTGGATCATCCGCAAGCAAGGGCTCCTGCTCGGACTCATTGGGCTGATGTTTGGGATTTTTTTATTGCAGGAGTTTGTGGACAGCGGCTGGGATGTCCGCTTCATGGCGGTGCCGGGCGCGATTGCAAGCAGCTGGCATGATTTGTTAGACGGAACCGCGGATGCGGCGGACTTGCGGGAGTTCGGCACCTTGTTGAGTTGTGCGTTCCTGCATGGCGGCATCGAGCACCTGCTCTATAACATGCTCGCGCTGTGGATCTTCGCCGCGCTGACCGTTGACCTGCTGGGGTCGCGCTGGATGGCCTTGATTTTCGGGATCGCGGCCATCAGCGGGTCGATCTGCCACACCCTTCTCAATGCCAGCGAGTTCGTGCCCATGCTTGGCGCGTCCGGGGCGGTGATGGGGTTTGAGGGTGCGTACCTCGGGTTGGCGACGCGTTGGCAACTGCCGGACCCGCAGGTCTGGCCCATGACCCGCCCGGTCCCGCCGGAACAACTCGCGCTGCTGGCCGTCGTCGGGGTGGCCATGGATTATTTCGCCTTGATGAGCCACGGCGGCGGCATTGCCTACGGTGCGCACCTCGGGGGCTTCACTGCGGGGCTTTTTCTAACCGCGCTGGCGGCGCCCATGCCTAAGGCGGCAAAGCGGCACTAAGAGGACGCTCCGCAGATCACATGCAGGGGAGTTCGACGCGCTTGGAATATTGGAAGGCGTTCTTGGCCATGAACTTGGTCAAGGCCGTGCCCACAAGGTCCGTCCGGTTGCGCAATTGCTGCATGCCGGAGTCCGAAATCACAGTGAGGGAAACTTCCATGGCCGCGACTCGGCCGGCTTTCAATTCATCAAGGGTGACGGCCGAGGAGGGGGCCGAGGCGAGCTCGAGGCCGCTGCCGAGAATGCGGAACTCGGTCACCCGGCCGCTGCCTGCCGTGGGCCCGAGCGAGACCGGCACGCTGAGCTTGGTGACTTTGCCGGCACCGGCGTCGCGGGTGACTTCGATGTGAAAGACCATGCTGTATTGATAGATGTTTTCACAGACGAAGTTTTTCAGGTCGGCGACTTTGCCGCTGTAGCCTTGGAAGGCGGTTTCCAGTGACTCTTTGCCCAGAAGATTCTCGAAGGCGTCGTTGGGGTTCACCAGCAGGCGATAGAGGGTGAAGGTGGAGAAGGTGTTATCGCTGCCGCCGCTGATGGGATCCCTGTATTGGAGTTGATAGGCAACGCATGAGACATCACCGCCCTTGTCATCCGTCGTGTTGATTTTCCCGTCGTAGCGGTCGGTGGCGGCGGTGAAGAAGATCAGGTTGGCGGCGTTGGCGCTTTGTGTGGTGTTGTTGCCGGGCAATCTGGCAACGGTCTTGGCCGACAACCATTCGTAGGTGTTGCCGCGGCGGGTGACCAGGGATTCGAAGTCCTTGGCGATGGCGTCCACCATGAACTTGGCCTGGCGGGCGGCCCGGATTTCCGCGCGGCTGCGATTCCACGAGTCGATGGCCACCGCCGTCACGGACACCAACACCGAGGCAATGAGCACGGTGATGGCCATGGCAAGCAGCAACTCAATGAGAGTGAAGCCCCGACGGGCGGGGTGGGTGGGGAAAATTTTCATGACGGTAGGCAGCGGAACGCAGGTTATCTACGGACGGCGAGATTGCGCGTGAAGATGGGATATTTGACGGTCTTGAAGCGGCTCGTGAAGGCACTCCCGGTGAAATAGGTGTCGCTGTTGGTGGGCATGCTGTAAAACTCCGCGTAGAAGGCTATGACGGCTTCCTTGTAGTCGTCGGGTTTGTTAACATTGGTGCCTAACTGCGGGTCTTTGATTTCGCCGGGCAGGCCTTTGGCCAAGCCCTGACCCTTGTTGAAGATGAGTTGGGTGGTTTTCACCAGCAACACGGGTCCTTCAAGGGCGGCGATGTCTTTGACAAACAAGGGGTCGCTGAGACGGCGGATCATGGGTTGGACAATGAAGTCCTTGCCGGGGACGCCACCCGCCTGGGTCACCGGCTCCAGCGTGCTGTCCGCGCGGTGCTTGCTCGGGTTGCCGCGGTATTGATAGACGAAGAGCGCGTTGGCCGCGTCGTTGGTTTGTTTGATCCAGTAGAACGATTTGTCAAAGCCGGTTTTGATGTCGCTGGTTTCCTGGCCGCTGCGCAGGTTGGCCAGTTCCTGCTCCAAGGTGGAAGCCATGCGGTCGGCTTCCTGCACATTGATCGACTTGCGGATGCCGGACATGGCCGGTCCGAACGCCGCCAGGAAGGCGGTGATCAACACCGCCAGGACGCCGATGGCAATGACCGTTTCCAGCAGGGTGAAGCCGGAGTTGCGGGAGGAAGGTTGGCTTTTCATGAATTAGAAGTGCGTGATGTTGTCGCTGCCTTTGAGGATTTGGGTGGGGCTGCGGAAGAGGGAGGCACTGCCATTGCGCCAGATGATAAAGCCACCAAAGTCGCGCTTGGAGGATGCGGTCACGCGTGGGCGGGGATCAGAACTGCCGGGAGTGCGCACGCCCGTGCCAATCACAAAACTGGCGCCGGGAGTGGTGCAAATGCCCTCGGCATTGAATTCATAGATGAAGTAATCCCCTTGGTATTCCCGTTTCACATTGGCGCCTGCCAGTGTCACGGTGTCCAATTCACCCGCGCCGGTGCTGTGGTCCTTGCGGCTGAGAACCCGGCTGTAGTAGGTTTTCGCGGGCAGGGTGACGCCGCGACTCGAGAGTGTCCATTCCTTGCTCTGCTCGTTGGTGATCGGATCCACCTCCTTGTAGGCCACCACCAGGCGCCGCAGATAGGTGTCCAGGGTATCATGATTGTTGGGATCCTGGATGCTGATGAGCACCGCGGCATTGGTGCGCTTGCCCACCGCCAGGGTGCGCGCCTCCTCAAACACCGCCTCGGTGGTGGAAACCGCGGTGGAGACCCCCTTGCCCGCGAGGAGACTGCCAATGCCGACAGAGGCAACCGTCATCAGCACACATATGATGGCAATGACGGTCAGCAACTCCATCAGGGAGAATCCTGAACGGCGGTGCACGGGGGGATTTGCAGGTGGGTGTGAGCGCATGGAAGTGGCTTCAGTTCTCACTGAGTATGATGGGCTGTTTTGATAAATGCAAGGACGAATGTCAATACATCGCGATTACGGGCAGCTGGGTTTCGGGTAGCGACCGCGGGTGGCGTTGTTCATCCACAGCCATGCGGGGCGGATCATCTCGCGAATGTCCTTGCGGGAGGCCTCCCAACCGAGGAGGCGCTTGGCGAGGGCCGGATCGGCGACGAGCATGGCAGGATCGCCCTCCCGGCGGGGGCCGTACTTGACCGGCACCGGCAGGCCGGTGATTTCCTCCGTGGCGGTGATGATTTCTTGCACGGAAACACCGACGCCAGTGCCGAGGTTACAGCACAGGGAGGCACCGCCTGCGGCAAGATGGTCGAGGGCGCGGGCGTGGGCGTCGGCCAAATCCTCAACGTGGATGTAGTCCCGGATGCCGGTACCGTCCGGCGTCGGGTAATCCGTGCCGAAGACTTCCACGTGGTCGATTTCTCCAGTCACGGCCATCAACACTCTGGGAATGAGATGGGTTTCCGGGTCGTGATCTTCACCGATGAGGCCGTCCGGCGAGCCTCCACTGGCGTTGAAATAGCGCAGGCACGCGCTACGCAAGTCCCAGGCGCGGCCGCAATCCGCGAGCATCCACTCGACCATGAGTTTGCTGCGGCCGTAAGGATTGATCGGGCGTTGGGAATTGCTCTCGGTGATCGGCATCGTGTCCGGCACGCCATAGGTCGCACAGGTTGAGGAGAAAACAAACACCTTGCAGCCGAATTCCTGCATCACTTGCAACAGTTTGATCGGCTCGGCGGTGTTGTTTTGATAGTATTTGAGGGGGTTGGTGACGGATTCGCCGACGTAGGCGTAGGCCGCGAAGTGAACCACCGCGCCAAAGGCATGCTGCGCAAAAAGCGCGCGCAACAACGTGCGGTCGCCGACGTCACCAACGACCAGTTCCACCCCGGGATCCACGATGGCTTGGGCGTGGCCGTATACCAAATTGTCGAGCACGACGATTTTCCTACCTTGGGAAGCGAGCAGGCGGACGGTGTGGGAGCCGATATATCCGGCTCCGCCGGTGACAAGAATGGGGGGATGCATGAAAGGACCGGGTGGGACGGCCGAAAGCAACTCAAATGCCAACCTTGCTGTCAACCCGAGGCCACCATTCCGGCAAAAATAAATCTGTGTATCGGACTGAATAAATCCATGACCCTTTTACGTCAGAGCGGCATGAAGAAAAACTATGCTTTCGGATTCGGTGCCGCGATGAGTGTGGCAATGGTGTTGGCCATGGGGTCTTGTGCCTACGATCCCTACTATCCAACCGCGGGAGCCTACAGTGCGGGCTACGGCTACGGCGAGGGTTACGGCTATGGGCATGGCAGCTTTTCCACCGCCATGTTTGTGAGTACCGGCAATCCGCGCTGGGGCTATGACCCTTATTGCTACAGCTATTACGACTACACGCGGCGTTGCTATTACGACCCATACCTTTACGGCTACTACCCGATGGGATACCGTCCTCTGGCGGTCTATGGGGTGCCGCATCCGCACGGTTTTAATCGGTCTTTCTGTCCGCCGCCGCACCGCATTTCCAACATCACCTTGACCAACTACAGCAACCGCGAATACGCCTACAAGCATTCCAGTTACCCGTGGGCTCAGCAGGTCCGGCAAAACAGCGGGACTTACCGCACCCTGGCGCCAGCCCAGGCGCACCCCCGCAGTGGGAACCTCAACAATCCAGGCATCCATGGACCCGGCCCGTCCGGCTACCCGCGGGTGTATGGTGGCAGCACTTCCAACACGGGTCCCATCAACCATGCCAACTCCAGTCAGCTGGGTGTGCCGACCCGCTCCAATGTGCCACTTAAGACCTACCCCAAAATCTATTCCAATCCGGCGAGCGGCGCGGCAAGCGGCCATTTCAATCCATCCCAAGGAGGAGGTCAAATCCCTCCCCGGCGTGGGACTATCCAACCCCGGAATGCGGGGCCTGCGGTCATGCCGACGGCACCTCAAGGCCGCATGGGGCCAGCCACCCAAGGACCGGCGCATCATGAAAAAGGCAAGGGCGGAGACGATGGCAAGGAGGGCAAGAGTCGCTCGAATCGCTAGACCCGGCCTGTAAACCTCTCACCGCACGCGCTGCCTTGCCTCACGTCGTTCCCGTTGCTGACGGAGCCGCTCGAGCGTGACGCCCGGGCGGAGAATCCACAGGGCATACAAACCTCCGGCCATGCCGCCTCCCGCATGACAGGCGTGGCCGATGGCAAACCAGCCTGCCAACCCGTGGGCCGCGAGGGCGTGGCCGATGTGGGCCAGACCGGGCAGGTCGAGTTGCGGATTGACCAGTGCGAGAATCAAGGCGGCACTCAGGATGCCCAGCCCCAGGCTGCGGCCCGAAACCGGCAGCGGAAACATGCGCGATTGCGGCGAGAGCGTGGTGATGACCAATAGCAGGGCGACGCAGGCACCTGAAATCCCCACCAACGGGGAGGCCCCGCTGCCCCCGCCTCCCAGCACCATGTGACCCAGAGCTCCGCCCATTATACCGACGGCCATGGTTGCTAGAAATGCGGCGCGTCCCAGAAGGTGCTCCACGCGGCCACCCAGAATGAGCACGCACAACGCATTGATCAGGGCGTGCCACCCGTTGCCATGCAGCCAGGCATAGGTGAACACCTGCCAGACACTCCCGCCCAGCACCTCGTCACGGCGCAAACCGAGCGTTAGATAGAGGTCAGGCACTTGCTGTGGGCCTCCGGCAAACGCCACCAAGCCATGAATGCCCAGAATCAGCGCCGCGCAGACCCATGGCCAGCGTGCCTGCGCCAGATGCCCGCACCTGCGGGAGGTTTCAGACATGAGCGGACCCATCCATTGCATTGCGGTGTGGGGTCGGCTGGAAGCGGCAGCGGTTCAATCGCCGGCGCGGGATCTGGGCTCGCGCAGCACCGTGTTGGGAGCGCCCGCGGTCGCCACAAAAGGCCCGCCTTCCAAGGGGGCCACCCCGGTGAAGGCCACATCCGGCAAGTCGGTCGGCCGTCCCGCCAGCGGAAAATCCTTGCGCAACGGAAAATACGGATAGCCTTCCCACATCAAAATCCGTTTCAAATTCGGATGCCCCGCAAACCCGATCCCCAACAAGTCCCACACCTCCCGCTCGTGCCAGTCGGCGGCCTGCCATAAATCCACCGCACTTGGCACCGCTTGGTCCTCACCCACCCGGGTGGTCACCCGCAGGCGCTTGGAATCGTCCGCGGCGGCCAGTTGGTAAACCACTTCAAAGCGCGGCTCGTCGCCCAGGTGATCCACTCCGGAAATATCCAACAACATGGCATAGCCAAGGTCGTTGCGGCATGTGGCCAGCACCGGATGCAGCGCCTCGACGGGCACGCGCAGCGTGTGTTCGCCGCGGAATTCGACGCTTTCCCAACGCTCATCCCCGGTGGACTCGCGGAGCCTGTTCACATCATCAGCGGCGGCCATGGTTCAAATCTCGGTTAGGTTAGACGGCGGGTGTGGCGGGCTTGGTCAACAGACTCCGCTTCTGATCCAGCAGGGCGTGCTCGGTATCGACTTTTTCCTGCAAGCGCATCAGGCCGGCTATCAAGGCCTCGGGCCGCGGCGGACAACCGGAAATATACACATCCACCGGAATCAAACGATCGATCCCCTGCAACACCGCGTAGCTCCGATACATCCCTCCGCTCGAGGCGCAGGCCCCCATGGCCACACACCATTTCGGTTCCGGCATCTGATCCCAGATCCGTTTGACCGCCAGCGCCATCTTGTAGGTCACGGTGCCCGAGACGATCAACACGTCCGCCTGCCGCGGCGAAAAGCGCATCACTTCCATCCCAAACCGCGAGATGTCAAAACGCGCCGACGCCGTCGCCATCAATTCAATCGCACAACAGGCCAGCCCCATCGGCATCGGCCACAGCGAGTTTTTCCGCACCCAATTCATCGCCGCGTCCACGCGCGTGACGATCACGTTGCTTTCGATCTTCGAATCGTAGGCGGCTTCAAAAATGGAAGTGGGACTGACCATGGAACGTTGCCCCGCCAGCTTGTGCCGGGTCCCGCCCCGACCTCAAGCGGATTGTGAAAACATTTTCGGGGCTGAGGCTAGCGCGCCCTCCACTGCAACGCCGTGCCTACGGGCATCAGGCGAGCGGCACGGGCAATGTCCCAGTTCGCAAGGCGCAGTCCGCCGATGCCCTGCAAGGCGCTCATTCGCGCGGGGATGCTGGTGCCGTGCAAGCCGTAGGGCAGAGGCTCCTTGCTGCCGGCCTTGGCGAGGTTGAGCCAGATGATGCCGACCGGGTTGTTAGGGCCGGGTGCGAGGTACTGCTCCTTTTCCAGCAGGGGTTCGCTCACGGGTTTCGGGTCCGGATTGTCAGCGCCCGCCGCCGGCGCGGGGTTTTGCTTCGGCACCTCGCGCGGCTCGCGCTTGGTGGCCATGCGCGGCTGCGGGATGGCGTCAAGCACGGTCCATGATCCGTGGCCGCGAAGACCGGGTCGCGCCGAGGCCAACGGCATGACGGCTATGAGTTTTCCCGCGCACGTGATTTCCAGACGCGACGCTCCCACCACTGCGGCGATGACGGGCTGCTGCGGATCGGCGGCCGGCTGCAACGGGGCCTCGAGCACCTTGTCGATTTCTAACGGAATGACATCGGGCACCAGAAACTCGGTGCCGACGCCAGGTGTTCCTTTCACTTGCTGATTGATCTGGTGCAGAAACGCCTCGTCGCAATGGAAGCGCTCCGCGACGAATTCCCACGCGCTGGTGTAGCCGAGGAAGGCCTCCGCCACCTGTTCGTCAATCGTGACAGGCGGTGGCGCGGGAGCGGCCTTGCCCACCTTGGTGCTGGTCTTTTTGGCGGATGAGGTGTCGCCGCGGCTGCGGGCTGCCACCGGTGCTGCCTTGGCCGGCTTGATGAATTTGAAATCGTCCGCGCGCAGGATGTAGTGCGTGTATGGCTGCGGCAGCGCGGCCTCGGCCTTCGCTTTCAGCAAGTCGGGATCCGCGGCGTCCTCATGGGTGTTCTGATAGATCTGGCGGACTTTCAGATAGGTTGCGCCGGACTTGCCGTCGATCGCGCCCGGGGCAAACATCTCCCGGTCAAGGAACACCTGCAGCCGCACATTCTCGAGCTCGAGCCTTGCCCCGGCGCCGGAATCAAACTCCGCCACCCCTGCCGGCTTGTCGCTTGTTGGCTTTCCGGCGGCGGCCTTTTTCGGTTCCGGTGGCGGCGGCGCCATCGCCAGCACCTGCTCCGCTGAGGGGATGCGCAGCACCTCGCCAACGTGGATGAGATCATCCTTCCGCGCGTTGAACTGCTTCAACTGCGCCGCGGTCATGCCGAACTTCTTCGCGATCTTGATGATGGCGTCGCCTTTCTTCACTTCGTAGGTCTCCGGACGCACCGCGGCGGGCGGGATGGCTTGGGACGCGGGCGGGCCGGGCGTCTTCGGGACCAACGCTTCAGGCAGCGGCATGCCCCACGCCTTGTTGTCCGGCGGCGCAACCCACCATTTCCAAGTCACGGCAAGCTCGAGCCCCGGCTCGATGTTGGACGGGGCGCTCACCGGTTTGACGACGCTTTGGGCATGCAAACCGCCACACGCCAACCCGAGGCCGACAATCAGTGACAGGGGGCGTACGGGTGAGTGAAGCATGCGGGCAAGCATGCCGCAATCCGGCCATGCTGCATAGCGAAATCAACCGCCCGCTTCGGGTTTCGGGGCGTGCCAGGCGGGAAACTCGGTTTGGAGCTGGCGGCGGTATTTTTCGGCCGCCGCCGGGTCTTTTTCTTTCTCCAGAATGGCGATGAGTTTGTGCAGGGCCAGCGGCTTGAGATCCTTGTCATCGTGGAATTCAACGACGATGGTGTATTCGGCGGCGGCACCGGTGAGGTCGTTTTCTAACAACTTCAGGTCGCCGGAAAGCATGCGCAGGCCGGCGTTGGTGCGGCCTTGCGGGCGCAAGGCGAGGGCTTCCTCGGTGGCACTGCGGGCTTCGGCCGGGCGCTTGAGGGCCAGCAGGGCGCGGCCGCGATCCAACAGGCCATCGGCCTTCCAGCCGGGGTTGTCCTCGACGTTGAGAACGTTGGCGGTGGCGGTGAGGGCGCCCTCGGCATCGCCGGCTTCCAAGCGGGCTTTGGCGAGGTATCGCCAGACTTCCTTGGGGGTTTCGCGGGGTTCCTGCGGGTTGGCGACGAGGTTGAGGAAACGTGCGGCGGCGGCGAAGTCATCGGCATTGTAGGCCTGCATGCCGGCCCATTGGACGACTTGATCCGGGATGTCGCTGTCGTATTTGTCGTGGATGGCGCGATCAATTTCGGCGGTCAGGTTTTTCGCGTCCTGGGCGGCAAAGTAGCCGAGGGTAAGGAGCAGCCCGGCGTGCTTGGCGTAGGTTTCAGCGCGCAGGCTGCGGGCTTTTTCCAGATAGGGTACGGCGTCTTTGGCGGCGTTGGTTTTGGTTAGACCCTGGCCGATCCAGTAGTTGGACTCGGCCTCGAGCTTGGGACTGAGGCCTTTGACATTTTCGAGCAAGCCTTTGTAGCGGGTGATCATGTCGGGGAGGTTGCCTGCGGTGCGGCGCATGCGGGCGCTTTCCAACCAGGCGTAGGCGGCCAGATTGTCGGGGGTGCCCGGGGCGGTGAGGCGGTCGAAGTCTTGAATCGCCTTGGCCGGTTCCGCGCTGGCGGCGTAGGCGCTGGCCCGTTTGGCGATGGCGGAGGCACGGCGCGAATCGTTGGGATACTTGCCGATGAATTCACTGAGCGAACGGATGGCACCTTGCGGATCGCCGGCTTCGGCGAGGCACCAGCCGCGTTGATAGAACAGGCCGGGGCGGTTGGCCTCGCTGATGCGGGAGGCCTGGATTTCACTGTAGGCCTTGGCGGCTGCCGGAATGTCCTTGTTGGAGTAGAGAGCTTCCGCCTTCATCAGCAGGGCGGTGTGGATGCGCGGGTCATCGGGCCGCGATTTCTGATAGATATGGAGGAAGGCATCGACCTGATCCGGGAGGTGACGGCCTTCGATTTGGAAAAAACACAGGAGCCGGTAGTAGGACGCTTGAAACGCCAGATCGTGCTGCGGCGGGACGAGTTGCTCGACTTCGCGGAAGTGGTTGAGCGCCTCCTGCGGTTTCTTGAGACGCAGGTAGGCACGGGCGGCGAGCATGAGGCGGGCGGCTTCCTTCTCGCCTTCCGCCTTGAGCGGGTTGCTGCGGAACAGCTCGATGACTTTGGGGTAGTCTTTTTTGGCGAAGGAGCTGGCCATCAGGGCGCTTTGCGCATCCAGGCGGAATGTCTCCATGCCCGGGGTGGTCATCACCAGGTTCAGGTATTTCTCGGTGAGTTCGGGTTTTTCGAGCTTGGTGGCGGTGAGGGCGGCGTGCAGGGCGGCCTCGCCACGGATTTTGATTTGGCACGGGGAGGCAATGATTTGTTCGTAAAGGACCAGCGCCTCCGCAAGCTTGCCGGCTTTGACCGAGAGATGCCCGAGGGCGAGCTTGGCCTGGGCGGTGAACAACACCCCGGCCGGATCCTCAAGCACTTTGTGATAGGCGGCTGTCGCTTCGCGGTCCTGGCCGAGCATGCGGTAGCAGGTGCCGGTGAAATAGTTGCCGCGCGCGCGGTCCTCGGGTTTGGCGGCGTTTTGTGAGAATCGTTCAAAGAGTGGCGCGGCCAGGTTGTATTCGGCCTTGTTGTAGTGATCGGCGGCGAGGGTGTAAGCGGCGGCGGCGGCCCATTTGCCTTTGCCATAGCGGTTGAGCAGGGTGTGAAAACAGCGCTTGGCCTCATCCATATGGCCGCTTTGATAGTAGCTGTTGCCCAGATACCACCAGCCCATTTCGGCATTCGGGTGGTTGGGAAAATCATTCAGATAGAGATTGAAGATTTCCGCGGCGCGCTCGAACGAGGTCTGGCGGTTTTGAAGATCGGTGCTCGCTTGGGCCGAATCGTAGAGGTTCTTGCCGCGGGCGAACAGATCGATGGAGGCATCCGGCTGCAATGCAGGGTCCACCGGTTCGGCGCGCGGCGCTTGGGCGCAGAGCGGCACGCAGGTGAAAAGGAAGGGAATGAGGAGGCGTTTCACGGTTGCGGGGAGGATGGCCGGTGGCGGCGGTGCGCCTGAATCACTTGGAGGGCTCGGGGCGTTGGGTGGCGAAGGAGATGTTCCAGATGCCCGCTTTCTGGCAAGTGTCAATCACTTCGACAATGCGTTGGTAATCCACACTCCCATCGCCGCGAATGCGCACGGGTTGGTTCTTGAATTGTTTGGCCACGGCGGTGAGTTTTTCGCGCAGTTGGATGAGGTCCACGGCGAGACCTTCGACCTTGACCGAGCCATCGGCCAGCACATTGATGATGATTTCACCCCGCGAGCGGTTCTTTTGCGCGCCTTCTTCGGCGGTCGGTACCGATACCGACAACTCGGTCTCGGAGCGGGTGAATTGCCAGGTGATGATGAAAAAACTCAGCAGCAACAACAGGATGTCAATCATCGGCGCCAGTTGCATGGCGATCGGCGGCGGTTGACGACTGTGGAATTGCATGCGCCTCTTTGGTTAGATCCCGTGCAGATCCGGCCGGTCGCCCTCCAGCGGCGAGGGGATGGGCTGCGCATAAATTTCACGCGCCCGCGGGTTGTGGGGCGTATAGGCAGGCACCTGTTGGCGCTCGAATTGGGCTTGGAGCAAGGCGATCAAGTGGGTGGCGGCCGCTTCCATTTCAGAGATGTATTTTTGCACGCGGCCGCGGAAGATCGAGTAAAACGTGAGTGCCAGGATGCTGATGCCGAGACCGCCGGCGGTGGCGATCAAGGCTTTGGAGACACCCTCGGCCAGCCCCATTTGGCGCACCCCCTGGACTTCACCCGTGGAGATCTCGATGAACGCCTCGATCATGCCCAGCACCGTGCCGAGCAAGCCGACCATCGGCGCGATGGAGCCGATGTCGGCGAGGTAGGCGATGCGGGCGGTGAGCATGCCCGCCTGCCGCGACCCCTCGGTTTGCGCCACCTCGCGGACGTTGTCAAACGAGTTGCCGGGATTGGTCGAGATGAAATTGAGGGTTTTCTGGGTGATGCGCGCGATGCATTCATTGCGCCGGCGGCTGAAGGCGATCAAGCCGAGGTAATCGCGCCGGCGGATCATCGCTTCGGCGGTGTTCATGAAGTGGTCGCTGACAATGGCGTTGCGCCGGATTGTTAGAAGATAGATGAGAATCAGGAGCACCCCGACCACCGACAGCACGGCGAGCGGATAGATCATGATGCCACCGGAGACGACCACATCGAGGAAGTTTTTCGTCGGGTGGGCGGGGGCGTTGGCGGCAAGGGGCGCGGAGGCCCCCGCAGCGGATGCGGATAGCACGGAGACAAACATCCCCGCTACAGTCAGGAGGCGGCAATTCATGAGGTTGGAAGGCCGGAGATTAGCGCACTGCCGCCCCAACGCAAGCCCAGCCTTGGCGATCCTGAACTCTCCACGGGAATTCCAGGAATTGCGGGCAGGCCGGCGCATTTCCGCGGATAATTTGATTTGGTTTTCCGGCCAACGGACGTTGAATGGGCGGCAGGTGCCGCCAACCATGCCTGATTCTGATTTGATTGCCAAATTACGCGAGGTTCCGCACCAACCGGGGGTTTACCTGATGAAGGACCGGTTGGGGGCGATCATTTACGTGGGCAAGGCGCGGGATCTGCGCAAGCGCCTGGCGTCGTATTTCATGGCGTCGCAGCAAACCCGGGCGGATCTGAAGACGCGGGCGTTGATTGATTCAATCTGCGATTTTGAAATCCACACCGTCCGCAATGAGGAGGAATCGTTGTTGTTGGAAAGCAAGCTGATCAAGGATTACCGACCGCGCTACAACGTGGCGCTGCGTGACGACAAGCGGTTTTGGTTGGTCAAAATCCGCCTTGCCGATCCCTGGCCGCGGCTGGTGATGAGCCGTGTGAGGAAAGACGATGGCTCGCGCTATTTCGGCCCGTTCCCGCACTCCAGCGCCTTGCGCGAAACGCTGGCCTGGCTCAACCGCCACTTCGGATTCCGCGTGTGCCGACCGCTCGTGCCCGGCGAGCGCGACTACCGCCACTGCAATGCGGACATCATCCGCAATTGCTCGGCACCGTGCACCGGACGCATCGGGCGCGAGGCGTATTTGGAAAAGGTCGAGGCCGCCTGCCGGATTTTGGAAGGCAAGGGCAAGCGCGGGTTGTTCGATGGCTTGCGCGGCGAGATGGAACAAGCCGCCGGCCAACTTGACTTCGAGCGCGCCGCCACCTTGCGCGACATCCTGGCCAATCTCGAAAAAACCCTCACCCCGACCCGCCAGTTCACCCGTGGCCGCGGCCTGCCCAGCACCGTGAAGCCCACCGAGGATTTGGCCGAACTGGGTGAACTCCTCGGCTTGTCCGGACCGCCGCGGGTGATGGAATGCTTTGACATTTCCAATGTTTCCTCCAACCACATCGTGGCCTCCATGGTGCGCTTCACCGAGGGCCGGCCCGACAACCAAAACTACCGCCGCTACCGCATCCGCACGGTGGCCGGCCAGGATGACTTCGCCTCCATGGCGGAAGTCATCCGCCGCCGCTACTCGCGCGTCCTGATGGAAAACTCCGACCCGGATGCGGAAACAAGCCAGGAGGAACTGTTGGATGCGCAGCGCCGCTTGGCGCGCGAGGGCCGGGCGAAGGTCGTGTTGCCGGACCTCATCATCGTGGATGGCGGCAAGGGTCAGCTCGGCATGGCGGTTAGGGAACTCAACGCCCTCGGGTTGCATGATCTGCCCGTCATCGGCCTGGCCAAACAACATGAAGAGGTCTTCATTCCCGGCCAAGCCCGCTCGCTGCGCATCCCGCATGAACGCGGCGCCCTCAAGCTGCTCCAGCGCATCCGCGACGAGGCACATCGCTTCGCCAACCACTACAACGAAATCCTCTACCGCCGCCGCATGAAGGAAAGCCTGTTGGATGAATGCCCCGGCATGTCGCCCAAACGCAAGCAGGTGTTGTTGGAAAAATTCGGGAGTGTGGCGCGGCTGAAAAATGCCAGTGAGGAAGCGATCGCCGCCGTGCCTAACATCTCGGCGAAATTCGCCGCCGTGCTGCTGGAGTTTTTGCGGCGCGACGGATCAGACCTCACTAAACGACCTCGTTCTTGACGAAGTGGCGAACAAGCACAATTCCCAACAGTACAATTCCCTGAAGTTGTGGCAAATTGAGGCCATGAAAACCACTGTGACACTGGGCTGCACCACAGTGCAATCAGGCGCGCACGGGTCTTATCCCACCGTCCTGACCGTCAACTGGCGGGCGCTGAACAGGCTCGCTTGGGCATCTTCCCGCAACGCCCGAGCCCCGCTCGTGCGGCGCGGCCCGAAGTG
>CAIKDP010000302.1 GCA_903826205.1 Akkermansiaceae bacterium | reverse complement strand
TGGCTGAAATGGTGCAAAATACTGCTGGCCAATACCGGCCAACATGGGCCATTATCTGCTGTAACACGCTTATTATGAACGATTTACAACATACTCATAATCCCTTGGTCCAGGGTTCAAATCCCTGCGGGCCCACCTTGGTTTCCGGAAACCCAAGGATCAGCCTTGGGATGCGGCTTCGGCGGCTTTTTCCGCGGCGAGTTTCGGGTCTTTCCAAGTGGATTGGACATAGACCTCGCGCAGGAGTTTGGTGTCGATCTGACACGGGCTGTGAGACATGAGGTCGGCACCCTTGTTGTTTTTCGGGAAGGCGATGACCTCGCGGATGCTCTCCTCGCCGGCGATGAGCATGGCGATGCGATCCAAGCCGAGGGCCAGCCCGCCATGCGGCGGAGCACCGAAGCGGAAGGCGTCCAGCAAGTGGCTGAATTTGATTTGTTGTTCCTCAGGACCCACGCCGAGGACGGCAAACATTTTTGCCTGGAGGTCTTTTTCGTGAATGCGGATCGAGCCGCCGCCGAGTTCGTAGCCGTTGAGTACGACGTCGTAGGCACAGGCGCGCACCTTGGCGTAGTCGCCGGATTCTAGCAAACCTATATCATCCGGGTGCGGGCGGGTGAACGGATGATGGACGGCGCCCCAGCCGCCGGTTTCCTCGTCGTGGGCGAGCAGGGGGAAATCGACCACCCAGAGGAAGTTGAAGGCGGTGGAGTCTTTGGTGAGTTCCATCATGGTGGCAATCTCGGAGCGGACGCGGCCGAGGATGGTGCTGACGGTGTCGACCGGTCCGGCGCCGAAAAACACGACGTCGCCTTCCGCGATGTCGAGCTTGGCGGCGATGGCTTCCTTCTCGGTGCCGGTGAAGAATTTCCACAACGGGCTTTTGTATTCGCCGCCCTCGCATTTGATGTAGGCCAGCGTCTTGACAGGCAGGCCGGCTTGGATGGCGATCTCGTTGAGGCGGTTCATCTGGCCGGTGGTGATGCCGGCGAAGCCCTTGGCATTGATGGCGCGCACCACGCCGCCGCCATCCAGCGTGCCGCGGAAGATCTTGAATTCGGTGGTCGCAAAGATGTCCGCCAGATCGATGATCTGCATGCCGTAGCGCGTGTCCGGCTTGTCGGAGCCATAGATGTCCATCGCCTCGCGGTAGGTCATGCGCGGGAATTTGTCAGGTACGTCCACATCGAGCCCGGCCTTGAACATGGCCACCAGCAAACCTTCCACCACCGTGATGATGTCCTCCTGATCGATGAAGCTGGCCTCGATGTCGATCTGGGTGAATTCCGGCTGGCGGTCGGCACGCAGATCCTCATCGCGGAAGCAGCGGGCGATTTGATAGTACTTTTCCAAGCCGGCCACCATCAGGAGTTGTTTGTATTGTTGGGGTGCCTGGGGCAGGGCGTAGAAGCGGCCGGGGTTGAGGCGGGCGGGGACGAGGAAGTCGCGGGCGCCTTCGGGCGTGGGGTTGGAGAGGATCGGGGTTTCCACCTCGTAAAATCCGGCAGTATCGAGATAGCGGCGGGCGGCCGAGGTGATGATGCTGCGCTGGCGGATGTTCTTGCTCATGCGGGCGCGGCGCAGGTCCAGATAGCGGTATTTCATCCGCAGGTCTTCGTTAGACAACTCCTTGTCGAGTTGGAACGGCAGCACGTCGGCCTTGTTGACGATACGCAGGACGGTGGCCACAATCTCGATGGCACCGGTGGGAATTCTGGTGTTGTCCGAACCCTCGAGGCGCTTGGCCACGCGGCCGGTCACTTGCACGACGTCCTCCTCACGCAGCGTGTGGGATTGCACGGCCACCTGCGGATTTTCCTCGGGCCGGAACACGCATTGGGTGAGGCCCTCGCGGTCGCGCAGGTCAACGAAGATGACCCCGCCGTGGTCGCGTGCGGAATTGACCCAACCGATGAGGGTGACGGATTGTCCGATGTGGGATTCGCGGAGTTCGCTGCAATGGTGGGTGCGCATGGGGTGGAAGAGTTGTCAGTTAGAAGTTAGAATGTATTAGTAAGAGACAGAAGAAAATGAACCGCAGATGGTCGCAGATGGACGCGGATAAATCAAGAATTGGGGTGATGAAGGAAATGCTGGGTGGATAAAGCGACTCTTCTGAATTCGAGTTTGGGGTTTTTGCGGTTAATTACAACCTTTCATGCCAGCAACGGCCCGTCGGGTTGTTGGAGGCGCCCGCCGAGCCAGGCCACGGCGGATGCGGCGTCGCCGGATTCCTCGGCGCGGCTGGCGAGGACCTTGAGTTTGAGCGCGGGATATTC
Source organism: Akkermansiaceae bacterium (assembly GCA_903826205.1). Lineage (GTDB taxonomy): Bacteria > Verrucomicrobiota > Verrucomicrobiia > Verrucomicrobiales > Akkermansiaceae > Luteolibacter. The sequence goes on along the minus strand of CAIKDP010000302.1, from coordinate 8,372 downwards.
CGTGCCGACCACCAGCGCAAAGCGGGCTCGGCAGCGTTCGGCAGATTGAAATTGCTTGGCCACCTTGGCCGGCGTCAGCGGCAGATCGGCGGCTATGCCGGCGCGCCGCAGGTCGGTGACCAGGCGCAGTGCGGCGGGGCGTTGGCTTTCGTCGGCGACCACGACAAACACGTCGCAGGTGGCGGCATTGCGCTGGAGCCAGACTTCCATCTGCATCGCGGCGTGGGTGGTTTCCTCGATGAGGTTGCGGATCACGTAGTCGCCCATGGCAAAGCCGGTGGCGGGCAGATCCGTGGCGCCGTTGGATAGAGTGGCCACCAGGGTGTCGTAGCGACCACCGCCGGCGACGGCGCGCATCGATTTTTTCGCATCGAAAACCTCAAACACCACACCGGTGTAGTAGGCGAGGCCACGCACGATCGAGAGGTCGAGTTGGACACAATCGGCAAACCCTCTGGCTGTTAGATCGGCGAGGATAGCCTGATAGGCGGGCGAGGCGTTGGCGGGATTGGCGATGAATTCGCGGACGGCTTCCGGGGTGAGGTCAAAGCCGGCGAGTTTGGTGGCCAGCGTGGCGGGGTTTTCGCGCTCGAGCTTGTCGATGATACCGAGGAATTCCGGGATGCTGTCGTCGGCGATGCTGTGGCGGACGGCGAAATCCAGCCACGCCTTGCGGTCCGAGACGCGGACGACGAAATCGCCGGCGACAAACCCGAAGGCGAGCATGGTCTCGATGGCCAGGGCGATAAGTTCGGCATCGGCGGCGGGGTCGGCTTCACCGAGGATATCGACGTTGAACTGGTGAAACTCCCGGCCGCGGCCTTTCTGGGGTTTTTCGTAGCGGAAACATTGGCCGATTTCAAACCACTTGAGGGGTTTGGGAAAATCCCGCTGGTGCTGGGCCACGATGCGGGCAAGGGAGGCGGTCACTTCCGGGCGCAGGGTGACATCGCGTCCGCCCTGGTCCTCGAAGCGAAACAGTTGGGCCGAGAGTTCACCGCCGGATTTTTTAAGATAGAGGCCGGTGTCCTCGAGGATCGGCGTTTCGTATTCCGAGTAGCCGCAACGCCGCGCCACCTGCCGCCAGGTCTCGAACAAATAGTTGCGCACCGCGCATTCACGGGGAATGAAATCGCGGAATCCGGGCAGGGATTGGAAGGTGGGCTCGGCCATGGGCGGGCAGGAGAATGCACGCAGATTCCGGTAATTCAAGGCGGGATTGCCTTGAAACGGTCATTTCGCGGTGTTTCCCCCTACCAGCGGCCTTTGTACGACCTGCCCCTCACGCCGCCACGGCTTGATCATGGAACGATTTCAGCAGCCACCGCCAGCCCCGCCAGGTGGCACACTCCATTGCTGGCCGATGCGACCGGCCTCAAACCGGTCAGGTGCGAGGCGGTTATCTAACAAACTATTGGCGAGCAGCAGCGGGGCTTCGCCCAGCGGTTCGTCGCTCAATTGGAAGGTGCCCCAGTGCATGCCGGTGGCTTTGCGGCAGGCGGTTTCCTGAAATACCCTGACGGCCTCGGCGGGATGGAGGTGGAGCGCTTGCATGAACCAGCGGGGTTGGTAGGCGCCGATGGCGATCATGCCGAAATCCAGCGGTCCGAGGCGCGCGCCGATCTCGCGGAACGCCGGGCAATACCCGCTGTCCCCGGAGTGCCAGAGTTTCACCCCCGCGGCGGCCACACACCAGCCGCACCAGTGGCCTCGGTTGCGGTCCCACAGGCTGCGGGCGGTGAAATGTTGGGCCGGAGTGGCGGTGACCGACACGCCGGGTGCGAGGTCGGCGCTTTGCCACCACGCGAGTTCCCGCACGCAATGGAAGCCCAATTTGGCGAACCACGCGGCATGGCCCTCGGGCACGACGAGCGGCACCTGTTGTCCGAGTTGGCGCAGGGTGGGCAGATCGCAGTGATCGTAATGGGTGTGCGTGAGCAGCACCGCCGCAATCGGTGGCAAATCGTCCATGCCGCAGGGCGGGGGGGCTTTCCGCCTGATTCCTAACAATTTGGACGGCCCGCAATACTCCGCGAACATCGGATCGACTAACAGATGCAGGCCGCCGCCACTCAGGAGAAACGAGGCGTGGCCCAGCCAGGTGACCTGCCAGCCATGCGCCGGCATGAAGTGCAACTCATCCCTGGTGAGGGGTTGCACGGGCGCGGCGGCGCGGGCCTCCGGAAACTCCGGCACGACTTTTTCCCCGCGGCCGAGTTTCCAGCGCAGGACGTCCCTGAAGCCAGGCACTCTGGCCGACCACGGGTTTTTAAAGCGCTCGGGCATACGGTAATGAAAATCAGGTATTTGCTAGATGGGAAGCAGGAATTGCGGAATTGGTGACGGCAGATCTTCTATCAAAGTCTACAGAGGCCGAAGTTGGCCTTTGGAAGATTATGTCCCCTGGCTGGGAGCGGACAATGCCAGACGGTGGCGGTCGGCGGCGGTGAGAGGTGCCGGGGCGGGATCGTTCCAAGCGAGTTCCAAGACATGGAAGCGAGCGCCGAGCTGGGCGGGGTGGGTAAGGGTTTGGAATTGGCGCAGCAGGCCCGCGTCCGGTTGGCCTTCCATGGCGAGCAACCACTCGCGGCCAACCCCGGTGAGCCACGTGCCTTGGCTGCAAAACCGCAGCGGCCGGCACCCCAAGGCAATGGCCGCCTCGGCCACGGCCGTGAAATCCACATCCGCGGTGATGTCGATGGCGCCGGGATCTAACAACGGGTCGGCCGCGGCACGGTGCTTCGAAAACGTCTGCAAGGTGCCTTGGTGGCGGGACGGATGGTAATAGTCGGGCCGCGCGTGACCGTAGTCGAACCACAGCAACATGCCGGATGACAAGCCGGCCAGCAGCGGCGCGAAAAACCCGCCATAGCCGGTGCGCACCTCGCTGCGATAACCGATGGGAAAGCCACTGCCCAGCGGTGCCAGTGCGGCCGCCAGCGCCGGAGTGTCAAGCGGTGCCTGCGTTTCCCAGCTAAACCCGCCATCCGGCCCGCAGCCGACCCTGCAAGGGTGCCAGCCATCGGCCTGCCACTCGACCACTTCGAACGGCAGCGAATCTAACAATTCGTTGCCAAAGGCGATGCCGGGCAACGGGCGGGCGGCCAATTCCGCCGGTCTTGTTAGGAAGCGGACATGCTCCGCATAGGGCTGGAGTTTTTCCCGTTGCGCGGCCTGCAGTCGGGGCAGCGGTTCGGGGATGGCATACTCGAGGGCGGCCAATGCCGCGGGGTCGAGCTGGCCGAGGGCGGCAAGGATATCGGCGGCGAGGGTGCCATCGTGGGCGCCGCACTCGATGAGCCGCCAGGGTTGCGGGCTGCCCGCCGCCTGCCACCAGGCGCGAAAGCGCCGAGCCAAGAGCGCTCCAAACACGGGTCCCACGCTCACGCTGGTGAAAAAATCGCCGCGCCGGCCGACTTGCCGGGGCTCCCGTGCGTAGTAACCGAGCGCCGGGTGGTACAGCGCAGTGGCCATGAACGCGGAAAAATCCAACGGGCCTTCCATCGCCATCCGATCCCGCAGCAGACGGCACAACGTGGGGGTTGCGGGATCGCCCGGGATCGTATAGATCCTGTCGAGCGCTGCCGCATGAAGCGGCGCGGATGATTGCGTATCACGCATGGCCAATCCTACGAACAAACCCCGAAACAACAAGCGCAAGCCGCGTTTCTACAAGCGCATGAGCTTTTGGGTCGGCTTGCTGCTTGTCGGTCTGCTCTTCGCGGGGGTCGGTGCCGGCGTGGCCTATGTGATGGCCGAGCGCTACACCCGCGAGTACCGGCACCGCGCCGAGACCTATGATCTGGAGCGCATCAACGTGCTCGAGGTGCCCAGCCTCATCGTCGACCGCAACGACAAGGAAATCGGGCGAATTTTCGTCCAAAACCGCAGTGTCATCCCTATCAGCGAGGTGCCCCAGCAACTCATAGATGCGTTGCGCGCGGGCGAGGATTCACGGTTTTTCAGTCACAAGGGAGTGGACTTCATCGGGATCGTGCGCGCGGTCAAACTCAACCTGCAGGGCAGCAACCAGGGGGCCAGCACCATTACCCAGCAACTCGCCCGCAATGCCTACAACCTCAAGGATGAGGCCAAGCAGCGCAATGAAAGCACCATCCAGCGCAAGTTGGTGGAGGCGTTTCTCGCCGTGCGGATCGAAGAACGCTATAAGAAGCGCGAAATCCTCGAGTTCTATCTGAACCGCATCTATTTTGGCAGCGGCTTCCATGGCATCCGCTCCGCGTCGCTCGGCTACTTCGGCAAGGAGCCCAAGGATCTGACCATTCCGGAGTGTGCCTCGCTGGTCACACTCATCAAAAACCCCACCCATCGCTCGCCGCTCAACTCCCCGGAAATCAACCGCGAGGGGCGCAACTATGTGTTAGGCCGGATGGCTGAGGAAGGCCTGCTCAAGGCCAAGGACGCCGAAGGCTACAAGGCCCAACCGCTCAAACTCAATCCCCGGCCGTTGCGCCGCGGCACCTCCCACCTCTACGAACGGGTTGCCGAAGCGGTGGCCGCGGCATTGGGTGAGGACGCGCTGGCTGCCGGTGGCTTCAAGATTCACACCACCATTCTGAAGGAGGCCCAGGACGCCGCCGAGCGTTCTTTGTTAGAATCGCTGGCCCGCGCCGAAGCCGTTCCCGGATACGCCAACCCGAAGTATGCCGATTACCGGAAGAACTCCAACGACCCTCCGGAATATCTCCAAGGCGCGGTGCTGATGGCGGATCATGAAACCGGCGAGGTGCTCGCCCATGTCGGAGGGCGCGATTACGCGCAGGCGCCGTATGATTTTATCGAGTCTGGCAAACGGCCGCTGGGCACCGCGTTTTTTCCCTTCCTCTATGCCGCCGGCTTGAGCGGCAACCAGTCGCCGGCCACGCTCGTCGAGGATGAGGCCATGGACAACCGCTCGGTGATGGTCGGCGGGCGCGAGGGCATCCTCGGCGAATGGGGCATGGAGGTTGCCGCGCCCACTTATGACGGGAAAATCACCGCCAGACGCGCCTTCGAACAATCAAAAATCGCCGCCACCGTGCGCTTCGGCGGGTTGGTCGGCCTGCAACGCATCGCCCAGACCGGGGTGGCCTTCGGCTTTCCCATGGAACGCGCCGAGTTGCTGCAGCGGCTGTGTGTCGGCTGGGAGGAAGCGTCCATGAAACAAGCGGTGAGCGCCATCGCCACCTTTGCGCGCGGCGGCAAAACCGGACCGTCCAAGCTGATCTATCTGGATCGTGTGGAAGACGCCCGGGGCAAGGTCATCTACCGTTGCGATTACCCGCCGCAGGCATCCAAACAGGTGGTGGACGCGGCCACCGCCTGGCAAATCCACAGTATGATGGCTGGGGCGTGTTTCCGTGGCAGTAGCTCCGGGGCTTTTAATGGCTTGTTAGAAAAACCGTTCACGGGAGCCGGCAAGGGTGGCAGCACCAGTGATTTTGCGGACACCTGGTTTTTGGGTTATAACAAGCGCGTGACGTGCGGGGTGTGGACCGGTTTTTTGCAAGCGGGCGGCGGGCCGATCTATCCGGGTGCCTTCAGCCGCGAGTTGGCCATGCCGGTCTGGCAGGCCGCCATGAACGCCATTGCCCCGGCATTTGGCGGCGGGGCCATCGAGGCGCCGGCCACCGTCGTGGAGGTGCCGATTTGCACGGTCTCCGGCCAGCGTGCCACGCAATTCTGTCAGGAAATGGCGGAAGACAAGACCGGCGGGAAATTGCACTCACGGTCCACGGCGGTCAGCGAATGGTTCCGCAAGGGCACTGAATCCCAGGCCTTTTGCAGCATTCACGCGGGGACCTCCAGTGATGGCCTCACCGCGTTGGCCAGCCTGCCGGCACTCGACGTCGTGCCCGTCGTGCCCAAAGACCCCTTCGTGCTTGGCAATGACCCCTATCACGCCGAGGTTCCCACCTCCGCCGCCGTTTCCAGGGATGCCGGGCTGATCCGGCGCCGCACCAATGTGTTAGATAGTCTCGACGTCGGCGATGGCGACGAGAAGATCAACCTGCCCAGCCCCGGTCGCCTGAAAATCGAGGAGGAGTAGATGTTAGGAGGGAGAAGACCAGCCATAGGTGAGCACCAGCACATAGCCCAGCTTGCAGGCCAGATGCAGCAGCTGATCGGGCACGAGGCCGTATTTTTCCTCGCCTTTGCCCAGATCGGTCAAACCGTGGAGGGTGAGCTCCACGGCCGCCAGGGTCAGTGAGCCGGAAACCAGCCAGACGCCGCCCGCATGAATCACACAGTGGGCGCTGAGTGCGACCAGCCAATCGCTGCGACTGTCCGCGCCCTTGCGGGATTTATGGCGGGCGAGGTATTCGCCTTGCAGGGGGAAATCCGCCAAGGCGTGGACGACCACGAAGGCGGCAAACAGGGCGAGAGGTCCTTGTTGGATGATAGAGATCACTGCGGGGCGGTACTCCAGAAGTTATGCAACGAGGCGCGTTCCTCGGCGGTGGTGAGTTTCTCATTCATGCGGCGGATCCGCTTGGACATCTGCCGCAGCAAGCCGCGCAGCACCGCCACGGCTGCCGCCGGGTCCGCCTCTTGAAAGGCGTCGAACTCGGCGCGCGAAAGGGCCCACACCAGTCCGTTGCTGCGGGAAACGGCTGTTGCGCTTGCTGTGGCTGGGTCGAAGAGATTGATTTCGCCGATGGAGTCGCCTTCGCCCAGAGAGGCGAGCAGCACTTGTCGATCATCGGCGGTAGAGACAATATGGAGGGAGCCGGCGAGGATGACGTAGAGGGATTCCTGACAATCCCCCTCGGTGATGATGACCTCGCCGGTATTGGGACGGAGGTATTTGCCAAAGCACGCAAGAAAGGCGCGATGCTCCGGGGAAACCTCGGCGAGGAAGCCGGCGGCCGGAAGTTCGGGTGCCGGGGAGGAAACTTGGTTCATGTGGGAATCGGGTTGTTTGTGGCGTGTTTTGGGAGTGTGAGTGCGGTAACGTAGCGTGACTCGGGGTTTTGGACAAGGGCAATAATGCGGAGAACACGGCGGCTATCATCCGCACCAAGGCCGGCCCCGTCGCGAAGGAATGGACTGAGTTCCGGCATCTACCGGATACGGGTAGTGGCATCCTGAGCAGGCCTTGCTGCCAGCCGGCGACTAACGCCCGGGAGCGGTCTGTCTAACAGAACAGGTGGCGCAGGCTTGCCAGCCCGGTGCCGACCTCCATGCCGAGGATGCGGGCAAGATTGTCCAGAATGATGATGGCATTGCGGTCCGCATCGACGTCGGACGCATGCCGTATGCGTTTGAGCATCCATTGATTGACCTGTTCCACGCACACGTAATGTTCCTTGATCTTGGCGAGCGAAAAATCCGGGTCGCTACCCGACTGTGCGTTGAAATACTGACGCAGCAGGTAGGTGGAGGTCGCACGGAAGAGGGTTTCGTCGATGCTGGCAAACGGCAGGTGGAACCAAGCCATGGGCCGCAGGATATCAAGGGCGGGGCAGCCACTGGTGGCCATGATGATTCCCATGATGGAGCGCAGGCCGTTTTGCACGTCGGTTTCCTTGCTCACCTGTCTGGTGGCGCAGATGCAGGTAACGGTGCACCTGTCGTAGGAGGCCATGTCTTGAAAGCTTGTGACGAGACCGGCAATATTGAGCGCCACGGGACAATGGGTTGATTCATCGCCCTGCAATTTGCAGTTAGGGCAACGATTGTGTGTCAGCAGGGTCCACTCAGAGCCTTCGCGGCTGCCAGTATTGCGGTAATGTGCCGAGGGGGTGAGCCCGATATGGAAATCCTTGCGGGTGCCATCCGGGAAAAGGAAGTGATAAACATAGGTCTTGCCAGTAGCATCCATGGAAGGTGACGGTGTGACAGTTCAAGTCTGCCCGTGGAGGTTTTTGACGTGGGAAGAGGTGGTGAAAAGCGCAGTGTATGACCGCCGATCGCCTTGGCAAGAGGCATTCTCCGGGTTTCCTTGGCGACTTTACAGCACCAGCACGATCTGCTCCCCGGGTCCATGCACTCCCTCAATGAGTATGCCTTCCACATCCGCGGTCTTGGATGGGCCGGTGACCCAGATGATATTGGGCGTATCGCCCATGGCAGTGAGCGCGTCGGCAATCGTGCGGTGGATCCCAGTCTTATCTAACACGGCCACATGCACCCATGGTGAAAGCGCGGCAAGTCCATTATTAAAATGACATCCATTATGTTGTTGACAACCGCGAGATAATGGGTTTGTTTGCATGCATGAAAAAGCGACGCGGTGGTGGTGGATTGGATGCTGCAACTCATAGCGCGGCTGGGGATGGAAGGGCGGGGCTGGGGGGTGGAGCGGCGGTCGATCCGGCGGCGGCAGCGGCGGAGGCGGATTCGGTGGTACAACCGAAGCGGCTCTCGCC
>CAIKDP010000301.1 GCA_903826205.1 Akkermansiaceae bacterium | reverse complement strand
CCTTGGCACCGCCCATGCGGGCGGACAAGTCGGCGGACCGAGCCGGTCCGCCCTACCCTGTGAAGTGCCGGGACTTGACTCGTCCTGCTCCCAGCCCGTGGCCACTCCCCTCTTCCCTGGATCCTTGGATCAAGCCACCCTGCAATCGTTGCCACCGCGCCGCAACTTTTACAGACCCCCCCCCTCCGCCCGCGCCCACCCCTCTTGTCCCGCCCCGCCTGATTCCATCAGCCTTTTTGACTTAATCCATGCGATTGGCATGGTTTTTGCAGTATTATACCTTGGTATAATGCCGCAACCTAACAAAAAAGCCCGAATCCCCCGTCCGCGCCAGGATAAAAAAATAAAACAAATTCAGAAATAAACGATTGACGCCTGAAAAAAGGATGATTTCTTCCACATATCGACTTGCTTTCCGCAGTGTCGCAAACCCAGCAAACCCACCCCCTCCCGGCATGGCCGAGATAACCCCAAATATCACATTTATCCCGACCAGGCACAGCACCGCGCGTCCCGTCCTTGCATCCCGACGTCCTGCCCTCTGCCCTCTGCCCTCTGCCCTCTGCCCTCTGCCCTCTGACCTCTGACCTCTGACCTCTGACCTCTGACCTCTGACCTCTGACCTCTCCGAATTCAAAATCCAAAATCCAAAACCGCCCCCCGCGCCATGAAACCAAAATCCGCATTCCGCCTTGTCCGTACCGGCTCACGCCTGTTTGCCATCGCCATCGTTTCACTGCTTGCCTCTCAGGCTGCGCACTCCGCCACCCTTTACTGGGATCTCAACCAGGACACGGCCAACGTGGCTGTCGCGGTCGACGGTACTTGGGACGGGGCCAACATCTATTGGAACACCGACGCGACAGGCACCGGCGGCACTCCCCAAGCCGGCACCACCAACGTAGACGACCTGGTGTTTTCTTCGGGCAGCCTTTTCACGGCGGGCACGGTCACGCTTGCGGGATTCCAGGCCGCCAGCAGCATCACCTTCGAAGACAACATCAGCGTCGCCCTCAATGCGCCGCTGGTGCAAAACAACGCCGGCGTGACGGCCGACAACACGACGGATACCTTCACCTACAGCGGAACCGCTGTGCAGAATGGCCAGATGGTTTCCTTTGGCGGAACGACGGTGCCTGCCGGCCTCATTGCCGGACAATTGTATTACATTATCAGCGCGACGGCCACGACCTATCAAGTGTCCAACACCGCCGGCGGGACGGCGATTCACTTCACCGACAACGGGACCTCGGTGACCAACACGGTGCAAGCTCCATTGACGATCGGTGGCAGCGGGGCCAAGTCCGGCATCTTCGTGCTCGCTGGAGACAATCAGAACAACTCCATCAACGCCCCGATCATCCTCAACGGCGCGGCCACATTTCGGAATGATGGAAACGGCGGGTTCTCTATCAGCGGCGGTATCACGGGTACCGGCAACCTTGCCCTTGTCAACAATGGCGTTGGTGTGGGTATGGGGATCAACGGCTTGGTGAACAACGCCGGCACCGTCACCTATTCCGGCACCTCCAACGGCAGAGCCTCCATTTCCACGGGGGTCGGCAGCAACGTCACCGGCATCACCCAGAACAGCAATACCTCGAACCTGATGATCTCCGGCACCGTCTATGTCAACAGCGGCGGCACGACCATTACGAACAACGGCCTGCAGGCGTTGACATTCTTCAGGGACAACACCGATTACGACGTCTTCGCTGGCACGGGTAACCTGATTTTCAATAACGACAGTCTCTACAGCGTGCCGCATGGGATCGATCTCTACGGCCAGAAGGGTCAGATCAACGTCAACAACATCGGCACGGTCACCAACTCCGGCACCGGGCTTGGCGGCGTCCGCATCGACGCCAATATCAAGACCAACGTCACCGGTCTGATCCAAAACAGCGCCACCTCCAACCTGTATCTTGTGAGTGCCATCAGCACTCCCGGGAATGGTGCCGTCACGCAGGCCGGCAACACCTTCACCGGCCCGACGAGCATCAACGCGGGCATCCTGTATTCCGGGTATGCAGGGGCTCTAACGACCACCGCTTCAATCACGTTTGGTGGCGGCACCTTGATGTATGGGGCCGTGAGCGCCACCGATCTTTCCGCCAAGTTCTCCCCCACGGGGACCTCGCCCTACAGCATCGATACCAACAACCTGTCCGTCACCCTTGGCAGCAACCTTGCCGCCAACGACACCAAGGGCCTCAACAAATTCGGTCCCGGCACGCTGACGCTCAGCACCACCAACACCTACACCGGCACGACCACCATCGGCGGTGGCACCGGCACCCTCGAGCGCCTTGCTGGCGGCACACTTGTCGTCAGCGGCAGCCTCAACAGCGGCACCGGCACCAACCTGACCTTCAATGGCACCGGCACCTTCGACTACCCCGGCCTCATGCTGGCGCTGACCTTGAACGCCGGCGACGCCACCCTGACCAGCGCCCCGACCTTTGCATCGCTGGCCGTGCGCAGCCCAGGTGCGACGGGCAATTTCCCGGCCTCGGTCCTGACCAACACCACCAACGCGCCGCTCGATACCAGCGGCTCGAACAACCCCGGCATTTTCTTCGGCGGCAGCAGCTACGCCCGCTACGATACGACCAACCACTTGTTCAAAGCCGTGGTTTATGGCACCGATTTCAACGCGCCGCCGGCGGTCGCCGGCCTGTCATTTGGCATCAGCACCACCGCCGCCACGGATATCTCGCTCTCGGGTAATATCACCGCCCAGACCACGGCCGCGCTGGACACGCTCAATCTGGGAGCCAACAATCTCACCCTGGCCAGTGGTGCCACGCTCTCCGTCAACGGCATCCTTGTGAACAACAGTGGCATTACCACGACCTTTGGCGGCGGCACCGGCATTACCCCCACCGCCAGCGGCGGTGAATTGGTCATCCGCACCAACGGGGCGACCGACATCCTGACCCTCTCCTCGCCCATCCTTGCCAACGGAACCAATGTCGTCACCAAATCCGGTGCCGGCACCTTGAGCCTTTCCGGCGCGAACACCTACACCGGCAACACGGTCATCAATCAAGGATCCCTGATTCTGGACACGCCTTCTAACAAGACCTACGGCGGCGTCATCACCGGCGCTGGCGCGCTGGTTGTGACCGGCCCGGGAACCCTGACCCTCACCAAGCAAAGCCCCTTCACCGGCGGCCTCACGATCAGCCACGGCACGCTCAAACTGGATTTCTCCGACGCCGGCGCGCCCACGGCGGAAATGCTCAATGGGGTCAATTTGCTCACCCTCGGCTCGGCCGGCGCGAACAATGTGGTGCAAGGCGGCGGCACACTGCTCATCAAGGCCAAGGATACCGGCATCACCACCCAGAATTTGTCCGTGGCCTTGCCCGGCAACCCCGCGGGTCTCGGCATCATCACCAATGCCGGCAGCAGCAGGATCCTCGTGGATCCCAACGGCGGCACCGGGACGCAAGTGCTCATGGGCATGTTGCAGAATGTCATCATGAGGAGTGGAAACGCCGAAAGACAGCCAAGCAACGGCAGCACATTGTTGATCGGCAAGACTGCCGGCGCGCTCTCCGGCAGCCTCACTTTCATCTATGCCTCGGACGGCAGGAACGGACAAGGTTATAGCGGCAACTTCCCCGCCAGAATGGTCTATACGCCCGACGGCGGAACCACGGTGGATTTCATGAGGTGGACTGGGGATAACAGCACTTCTCCGTATAACATCGTTCCCATCACTGACCCCGCATCAGGTGCCAGCTACACGCCGCTTGTCGACGGCAACGGTGGTGGCGGATACCTCAGGTTGTCGGGTTCGGACGCTTCCGTCACGCTTACCGGAACCACTTGCAGCGGGCTCAAGATCGAGAATCCCGTTGCCGGCAGGTCAATCACTATCAGCACTGGGGCTATTTGGGCACCCAATCTCGGAACCATCATGACCGGGACCAATGATTTCACCATCCAGGGTGGGTTCATCTCGTCGGACAACAACGCCAACGGCAGGGCCTATGTGTTCCAACAATACAGCACCGGTACCCTTACGGTTTCGTCTGTCCTTAATAACACGAACACCGCTGCCCACCTGCTCAAATCCGGTCCGGGCAGGCTCGTCCTCGCGGGCGCCAATACCTACGGCGGCACCACCTATTTCAATGAAGGCACTCTCACGGCCGGCATCGCGCAGAACGGCACCACATCGGGACCCTTCGGCCCTAACGGAACCCTCTACTTTGCCGGCGGCACGTTGCAATATTCGGCCGATACCGGCATCGCCATCACCGACTACTCGCCCCGCTTCAGCACATCTACCGGTCAACCCATCAGCATCGACACCAACGGCCGGGATGTGAGTTTTGCCACGGCCCTGAATAGTGCCGGCAGCACCCTGACGCTCAACGACACCGCGGTGACCAAGGGGTCGCTGACGCTGGCCACGGGCGGCACCTACACCGGCCCGACCACGGTCAACGCGGGCACCCTCGCCATCGGCGGCTCGGCCACGATCAACTCCACCAGCGGCGTGAACATCGGTGCGGCCACCTTCAAGTACAATAACTCGACCACCTCGCTCTCGAGGCCCGTCACCTTTACGGCTACCGGTGGCACCCTCGGCGGCACCGGCACGATTGCCACGGCGGTCACCGTGACTTCCGGCAACACCCTCGCGCCGGGTGCCAGCGTCGGCGCCCTCAGGTTTACCAAGGGTCTAACCATCGCGGATGGCGGCATCTTCAACTGGGAAAACAACACCGTCAACACGCTGGGGACTGCGGGCACCAATTGGGACGTGGCCAACGTCAGTAGTGGCACCACCACCATCAGCAACACCCCGGGCACCGGCGCGAAGCTCAAGCTGCAGTTCACCAATTCCGACACGAGCTTCCTTGATGGTTTCTGGGACGCGGCCCAGACATGGGACTTTATGATCGGGGGGAGCGTGAGCGGAACGAATCACTTCGATACCGGCAACATCACCATTTTCATCAATTCCGTGCAGCAAGGCACCGGCAATTCCATCACCGGCCAAGGCGCCTTCTCCACCGCCATCGCCGACCTCACCAATAATCTCCAATTGCTGTGGACCCCTGCGGGCGGCGGCGGCGGACCGGTCCAGACGCTGGAGAACAGCGCACCCAATAATCCGGTCAATGCCCGGGCAAACTCGACCCTCAGCCTGAGCGGCACCCTGACCAACACCGGCGGGAGCAACCTGGCCGTCGCCTTGACCAGTACCGGGACCTTGTTAGTCGACAGCCTGAGTTCGACCTCAAGCCCGGTTCTGAACGGTGTGCCTGCCACGGTCACCGGCACGATCCACACCGGTTCAAGCGCCGGTGGCCCGCATTACTGGGGGGTGACCAACACCGACGCCTTGGCCTCTCCCACCTCGGCCAGCATCAACGGCGCGGTCTTTGTCTATGACTTGGCCAGAGCGAAATACACCGGCACGACGCTGGCCTTTGGCTCCGTCCATCAGGGTGCCAGCGTGACCAGCCAAACGGTGGCCATTGGCAACTCAACGATGACCGATGCAAGCTATCAGGACTTGCTGGATGTGTCGGCCGCCACTGGCAATGCCAAGGTCACTGCGACCGGCTTCACCGGGCTTGGGGCCAGCACCAATGGCGCGACGACCAACAATCTGAGCTTCAGTGTGAACACCACCACTCCGGGCAGTCTGGCCAGCACTGCGGCTCTCACACTCACCAGCAATGCCAACGGCGTGACTGGCCTGAGCAACGGCACCGCTGATGTGGTGGGCGGAGGCACTATCACCACCACCGGCAGCGTCTATTCCGGCCAGATGGTCTGGAGCGGCACCTCGGGCAACTGGAGCACGGGCGGCGATTGGACCGACTCGGTCAGTGGCGGCGGGCAAGCCGCTCCCGGCACGGACAGCAATTTCACGGGAGTGGACAGCGCCGCCTTCGACGCCGCCGGCACCCATACCGTCGCCGTGGATCAGGCAGCCAACCTCAATGCGCTGAGCTTCAACGGCCTTGGCACATACTTGCTGGCTGGCTCAAGCAGCCTCACCCTGGCAGGCACATCGCCGCTCATCACCGCGGCTGGCAGCCAATCGATCAGCGCACCACTCACTCTGGCTCAGGGCGTGGAGGTCAGGGTGACCAACAGTGGTGACAGCCTGGCGATTTCCGGAAATATTAACAGCGGCATTTATAGCTACAGCCTGACCAAAACGGGTGCGGGCACGCTGACGCTTTCCGGCAATAACAGCTACAACGGCGGCACCACCGTGACCGGCACCTTGCTGGTGAACAACACCACGGGGAGCGGCACCGGCAGCGGCGCGGTTAATGTCAACGCCGGCGCGACCCTGGGCGGCACAGGTGCAATCTCCGGCGCGGTCAATGTGTCCGGCATCCTCACGCCGGGTGGCGCCACCCTCGGGAGTTTGGCATCCGGTCCCCTGACCCTCAATGATGGCTCCACTTACAGATATAAATTCAATTCCACAACCGTTGGAGCCGACCTGCAGAATATCACTGGCGGCCTGAGTCTGAGCGGCACGATCGCCCTGGACTTGGTGGATCTGGCCTCGTTGTCGGGCCAGGTTGCCAATGGCACCACCTTCTCGTTGTTCAACTACTCCGGCACATGGAACAGCGGACGTTTCACCTACAACCTCACCAATATCCTGGACGATGGCGAATCGTTCACCGACTTGTATAACAACAAGTGGATCATCGACTATAACGCCTCCACGAAAGGTTCCAATGTCGCCGCGGCCCAAGCGGGCAGTTATGTCAATCTCAGCGTGGAGAGCTTGGATGCCTACTACACTTGGGCCGCTTCCAAGAGCTTGGACAACTCCCTTGGCAAGGAAAGTGATCCTGCTGCCGACCCTGACCATGACGGTGCCAACAACCTCGCCGAATTCGCCTTCAACGGCAACCCGCTTGACGGCAAGAACAAAGGCCAGATCTTTGGCCTGCAGGCGGACTCCAGCGGAGATGGCAAAAAAGAACTGATCCTGACCGTCGCGGTGCGCAAAAACACCGGATCCTTCACTTCAGGAGCGCCTGCCACGGCGCTCGTCGTTGACGGCATCACCTACTCGATCGAGGGCAGCACCACTCTGGGCAACTTCGATGCAGTCGTGACACAGGTGGCGGAGGTTGACCCCGGCACTCCGGTCACCGATGCGACCAACTACAAATACGCCAGCTTCAGACTTGAAGGATCTAACAACCTTCCCGGCAAGGGCTTCCTCCGCGCCAAGACTTTGAAGTAATTCTCCACAATCCCCCAACCCTAACACCCTCGGGGCTGCCGGTATCCACCGGCGGCCCCGTTTGGTCTGCGGTAGCGGACCGGCCCGGTCCGCCAATCAGCACTTCAGCCCACGCGTGCCCGGATGCGGGCGAGCAAGCGTTCCAGATGCGGCATGGGAAACCCGACCTGCTGTGCGCGGCGCAGGGGTTCCTCCCAGATCGGGCCGACCTCCACTTCGCGCCCTGCCAGGAAATCGATCATGCTGGACGGGCGGTACGGCCCCATCGGGCGGGTGCGTTCGATGTTGAACTTGATCAGGTCATCACGCAGATCGAGGCCGAGGGCCCGGCCCGCATCCACCACTTCCTGCATGAGGGCGTGGATTTCCGCTTCCATCTCTGGCGTGGCTAACAAAACATCGGTGGTGACGCCGCCCTCGGCCACCGAGAGGCCGTTGAACGGGACATTCCACACCAATTTCTGCCACTGGGCCACTTCGAGGTTGGGCACCGCTTCCACCGGAATGTTGGCGGCCTTGAAGCGGCGGGCCAATTCAAGCGCGCGGCCACGGCCATCGGCTTGCCACTCGCCGAGTGCCACGCGGCCGCCGGCGGTGTGGCTGACATGGCCGGGGCCGAGGCGGTTGATGCACACGAAGCACAGCCCGCCTAACACCCGCTGCGGGCCGACGATGGCGGCCAGCGCCTCGCAATTGCCCAAGCCGTTTTGCAGGGTGAGCACCTGGGTGTTGGGATGGAGCAGCGGCGGGAGCACCCTGGCAAGGTGGACATTGGCGGTGGCCTTCCACGCCACGATGACCAGATCGACCGGTCCGATTTCCGGCGCCGAGCGGAAGCCCCTGACCTGCGGCAACAAGAAATCCCCATGCACGCTAGCGACGCGCAAGCCATCGCGGGCCATCGTCTCGAAATCCGCACGCAGCAAAAACCGCACATCCTCACCGGCCTGCGCGAGGCGTCCGCCGTAATACAAGCCGACCGCCCCGGCACCTATCAAAGCCACGCTGTTGAAATCCCAGCTCACTCGTCCTTGAACGGTTCCGCGCGCCGCTCGTCAATGCAGCGGGTCAGCCACAGGATGAGTTTTTCCGCTTCCGCGGACTCGTTGCGCATGGTGGTGAGGGCCGCCCAATCAAGGTGTGGGCGGGACTTGGGTGCGGCGAGGCGGTTGATGTCGAGCTTGGCCATGATGGCATCGCTCTCGACCGGATGGGCGTTGAGAATATTCTCCGGGCGCGGCAGGTCATCCAGCGCCTCGGTCGTGAGACCGAAGGAAGTGACACCCACACCGAAGTTGGCACTGAGCCGGCGCAAGCCATCCGCCAGCGCCTCATCCTGGATCGGGGCCGCGTAAACCAACTCGCCACCTTGGGCCCACATGGAAACCGCCAGGGTTTGGAAAAAATCCTCGCGGTAGGTTTGCAGCGAGGGCTGGATGCGCAAGCGTGCCGCATGCAAGCGGAAGGGCGGAATCCCCAGTCGCTGCTTGAGCGCGAGCATCGACTCGTCGAGCGTCATCTCCTCATCCGGCGAGCCGCCGGTTTCCCAATCCACAAGCACCACCTCCGGGTATTTCCACAAATTGCCTAACGGCGAATCCTTGGCAAAAGCCTGGCGGAAGGCAAACGGAAAGCGCCCGTTGATTTCAAAGTAACGCGTCACCACCGCGCGGAATTTGCGGTTGCGCAGCATGACATTGTCCATCTCCGCCGGGTCGCTTGACAGATCGTCGAGCCGTCCTTGAATGAGCGAGAGCAATTCCTGCGCACCCGAGAGCGCCGGCAGAGGGGCACTACGGCGATAGTAACCCTGGCCTTTTTCCACCTTGGCTATGGGCGACCCGGGATCACAGGACATGATTGAAAAGTGATAGCGCAGCGAGGCATCCGAATAATTGCCCACCAGATGCAAGCGGGTGACCCGTATCAACTCCGTCCCCTTGATGGAATCCACGGGATTGCTGGGCAGCAATGATGGCAAAATATCCGTTAGTTGCTTGCGAAGACTCATAGGCAGAGAGAACGACTTGCGTTGCTGCGAAGCATCCAAGAGATCATTTGACTAATCTTCAAGCTCCAAAACAAAAGATTTGCAAACTCCCGCCACCTGACAAAACTTTTTTTGAAGAAATCCATTCCAAGGCTTGTCCAAGCGGCGACCCTCCTGCACCCTTCATCCATGAATTTGCAACTCACCATCCTTGCCGGCGTACTGGTTTCCAGCATGGCCGTTAGAGCGCAAGCCCCCGATGCGAGAGCCATTCTCGAAGGGGCGCGCATGGCGGCCACCCTCACCAAGCTCGACGAAGGCCTCAGCGGGAATTTGAAAAAAGACGGGCTGGCCGTTCCCGTAACCCTCTTTCTGCAGGGCAAAAACATCCAGTTCCAGTTTTCAGAAGGCAAGGGCGAGCCGCAAATCTATCATTTGCGGCTCAATGACAATGCGTTTGACTTGTTTGAGATTATCAACGGCAAGACCGTCCGGTTCCCCGATGCCAAGCTCGTGCAGCCAATTGCCGGCACCGACGTGACCTACGAAGACCTCGCGCTGCGCTTCTTCTATTGGCCCAACCCAAAGCTAGAGGCCGAGGAAAACATCAACGGTGAAGCGTGTTACAAACTGCGTCTGGACAAACCAAAGGACAGCGCCGGCCGCTACGTCGCGGTTTACATCTGGGTCCATAAAAAATACGGGGCCTTCATGCGCATCCAAGGCTATGACAAGAACGGCGGCCTGGCCAAGGAGTTCCAAGTGCAGGAGGTGATGCAGGTCACCGACAAAATCTGGACCCTCAAGAAAATGCAGGTGGCCACCCACGATCCCGCCACGGGCCGGCGCCTCTCCATCACCAACATGGTCTTTGACTCCCCCAAAAAAGCCAAGCCGCAGGGATTGCGTTAGGGCAGTGGCAGCCGCGGGTCGAGCCGGAACGCGTGGTCGACTCTGGAACGCAGAGTAACGTGGAGGCGATAAGGAGCCACCACATTCCTGTGGTGGGTGCGGAAGCGTGGTGCAGCTCTGCTCATGGGCAGCCCTTCCGCACGACGACAAGAATGTCGTCGCTCCTTAAGTGTGGCGCGGAAGCGATAAGGAGCCACCACATTCCT
>CAIKDP010000300.1 GCA_903826205.1 Akkermansiaceae bacterium | reverse complement strand
TGGTGTGCAGCGGCCGCCGCAAAATCGTCAAACTAGCAGTCGGAAGCAAGTTCGCCAGCTTCCTCAAGCAAGCCTACCAAAGGCATCTTGATTGGTTGGCCCGAACTGCGCCGCAGTTGAAACTAACCATGGGGAAAGCTCCGCCGTGGCTCCTGTTCGACCCCACTCACCCCACCATGTCAGCCGTCCATTGACCCTCTTGCTCCTCTTCATCCGCTTCTCAACTGCGGATTCTAGGTTGATCACAAACTTCCACTCGCCCCCAGGATCACGTTTTCCGAGAATTGTAAGCGACCCTCCTTCGGATCCGACTTCAAGAATGATTTTGCTTTGTTCCATGCTGCTACTGTTGATGTCGCTTTCATGCACAGCCCTTCAGTGGTGGTGTTGGATATGGTACTCCTTCTCAAAAGCTGCTGCGGCGGCTTTGCCGGCTGGGTCATTCGTCGGCCAGTTGTGATAGATCTTGTCCATGACGTCGTCGCGCTCCCTCCCGGCAGGCAGAGTGGTAGCCCATTGGACCGCGGCTGCGGGCTGACTGTTCGCCACTTCCACGGCGAACACACCGATCGCGTAGTTCTTCACCGGGCCGGCAGGTGCGGTGTTGAGCCAGAGTGCCGCCGCTTCGAGGTCACCGGAGGCCCATGACATCATGATCTTGCGGATGGGACGCTGGTATTTTCCGGCGGCAAGTTTCTCCGCAAGCCAATCCACCCACTTGCCCCGTTCCCCGTCCTTGATGAAGCGGCTGAGATCGCTGCCAAAACTGGCCATTTCCGAATCGGTCAACCCGGCGGAAGCCACCCAATCCACCGCCGTCTGAAAACCCTCCTTCGCGAGGTTCTTGCCGATCACGGCGATGGCATAGTCGCATGCCCGGATCCGGTCGTCTTCGTTATTGATGGTCTTAACATACTCCCGCAGGTCTGCCAGGGCCGCGTTGCGTTCCTCGTTCGTTTTGGCGGTGCCGACGATTCCCTGGGTTGCGTTGGCGGGAGGATCGATTCCCAGTTCGGCAATCAGGCGGAAGGCGAGTTTTCGATCCGATAGCGCCGTGCCGCCAATGACAGCGCATCTTGCTTCGTTGTTGATCAAGTCCGAGTGCTCAGCCAAGTTCGCGCGGACCCAGGCAAGGGCGGCGGCAGGATCCGTCTCGGCCCATTTGACAATCCCGCGGCCGACTTGCGGATTGTCATATTGTTGAGGCAGCAGATCCATCGATTGGATGTACAGGTCAACCCCATTCGCGGGGTCTTCATTGAGCAACGTGCCAACGGCGAGCTGAACCAACCTCTGGCGCACCTCCATCGCAAGATCCTCGTGGGCGCGCACCTCTGCGACAAATTTTCTAACTTGCGCCGGGGTCATTGCCTTGAACCGGTCGGCCATCGCGGCATGTCGCTCGCGCACTTTGGGAACGACGGTTCCAGGGTTTTGCCGGGCCGTTTCCAGATCGTTCATGAAGGCGATATCATCAGGGGTGAGCAGCTTGGCGGCGGGGGCCGGATTCCTGCGCGGTGGCGACTTGCGGGTCACCATGTCGGATTGGCCGGCAGGGATTTCCAGGCGTCCGGCCTCAGTCCGGGCAATTCGCTGTTTGGCGCGGACTTCGGATAGGCGTCGCGCATTATACCAACCGACGCCACCGATGGCGGCGACTATCAATGACAAGACAAAAATGCGATATTTCATGATGGATGGAGGTCTACCAGATTCTATCGAGGATTTCGGCACGCTGGCCGGGATCGGCTATTTTCTCCGCGAGGGCACGGGCCTTGTCGCCGAAGCAGCGCGCTTCGCTGGCCAGAAAGGCGCGAATGACGGTGTCGTCTCCGGACGCTTCGTAATAGTGAAGCACCAGCGCGGAAGCTTCGTCGAAGGTCATGCGGTTCCCATTGATGGCGTTGCCAAGAGCCGTGCCGGTCACCTTGTCGATGTCGGAATGATTGGTGCCGGCCCATTCCCGCAACGCATCGACCTCATCCAAGGTAACGGCCCGTTCGTAGCCGATGCTGTTCATTTTGGTTCCGGCAACCGCCTCAACACAGGCTTCCCGCTCGACCGGGGTGGCATCAATGCGGTCGAGGTATCCGGACACATCGGCGTAGTTCTTTGCCAGGCGTGACGCATCTTTGGAAAAGACCTCAATCCTCCGGCTTTCTGGAAGGATCTCGCGGGTCAGCGTGGCGAAAGCCGCATCGTCTGCGTCTTGTTTGAACGCATACACGTAATCCCTGCTCAACACCCTGAATGCCCCTTCTTCCGTCAGTTCGGTCAAACGGCGTCCGGCTGCGGCGGGATTTGATGGCAACAGACCGCGGACCAACACGCCTTCAAGCTGGATGCGCATCGGGGCGTACCCGACAAGCGACTTGCTGTCAAATGCACCACTCGATATCTTCCTGTCCATCCAGGCATTCGCTTTGCCCAAATCCTTCCGCGCCCAGTTATCAAGGGCTTTGGTCAGGATACAAGTCACTGTCATGTCCGGGTCGCGGGAATCTCCGGCTTTCAGAAACCTGTTCAAAGCGGCTTCCGGATCCTTTGCCGCCAGGGCCGGAAGGAAAATTCTCGCCAATTGGTCGCGGGATTCGGCGGGCAAATCGAGACGGCCGATCTCATCGATAGCGGCGCCAATCTCACCACTGGTCATACCTTCCAGCCGTTTGCAAAGACGCGTCAACTCGCGGCGGTCACCCTGCCCGGACAATTGCAAAAGGATCTTCTTCCAGTCAACGGTCATGTCTTCGGCATCCTTTGTTTTCGTTGATCCCTTCATCGCCGCACCTGGCGGGACCAGACTTTGGGGCCGGGTGGCCGCGATCTGTTTCTCCAGGGATGCGGTTTGCGTTTCGACGGTTGATATGGACCGCTGCTGCATGAAGAGCCAACCGCCGCCAATGATCACCACCACCGCCACTGACAGCGTGAACGTTCCGCCTCTCAACACGCTGCCAATTGCTAATCCCACCCATCCGAACAAACTGACATCCTGCTGGTTCTTGGAGCGGTGGATGGGTTCCATGGTTGTGATGAAAAGCGATATTCCTCAGGCACGAAAATAGCAGTCCGGCCCTCCATACCAAGATATTTCGCTGGGTTCTTTTGTCACGACCGCAGTCGGGCGCAAGAAGAACATCATGACGATCTCATGGACGCTGGTGATGGACTTCACCCCGAAGTCTTCGGGCCGTGATGGTTGATAAGATTCCACCGGGGGGTAAGGGCTTTTTGTTCCGACCAAGGATCCGCTCACGGGCGGTGGCTAATCCGCCAGTCCCCGCGCATAGACGTCGTCCTCAGCGAAAACAATGATCATCGGTCGGCAGCACACCTCGCAATCGTAGTCCATCTCTGTCGGCATCTCGTCGGGATGGGGCACGGCGACTTCAAACACCTCAAAGCATGTCGGGCAGGTGACTTCGGCAAGTTCCATGGCGGACACTCCCACGGTTCCGGATTTTCGCAACTGGCGATTGTCCACGCCGGCTCTCGAAGACTGGCCGGAGGCACGCAGCCACGATAGAGACGGCGACCGGTGATCGCCGCTACGGTGGCGCTAATCCCCTCCCCCTTTGCGCGCTTCGCGGCTTTGACTCTTGCTCTTGAAGACTGCGGCCGGAGGCACGCAGCTACGATAGAGACGGGCGCTTCGCGGCTTTGCGGTAGAACTCTTGCTCTTGAAAACTGCGGCCAGAGGCACGCAGGTACGATAGAGACGGCGACCGGTGATCGCCGCCACAGGGCCGGACCGGTTTTGGCGAATATCTAACGTATCACCAGCCGAAAAACTCAAGCAAATCAAGCGACAAATGTGTCACCACAAAAAACTTCACATGTTAGAAAATTTAGCATTGCGCCCCCGTCGGCTGGTAATTCAATATTCACCACGTGCCGCCCTGATGCTTATTTCATGAGAAATAAGAACCGCTCGTTCCGGAGCACGTAAACCCCATCGCCTCATAAAAAAATACCATTATGAACCTCTCAGCATCAATTACCTGTGCATCGCACAACATCGCGGCAACAAACTTGAAGCATTCCAGCATTGCTGCCGGTGAATCCGGCACGCGGAATGCCCCGCCGACGATTTCCGCCGTTTTGCCACTTGCAATCCTGTCCGGCAGTGTGCCGCTCCAGGCTGCGACTTGACACGATTCCCACGCCGCCTCGCAGAGTCGGTAAGAGCAATCGCAAGTGTGGCCATCGCAGGCAATGTGTGCCTGCGATCCCTGTGCTATTGAAAAAACCGGGTCTGCGTGGGGGTTACCGCCACAGCACAACGCTGTCGCTCCAATAATCTCCCGTTTGCGTGATCCGTGGACAGAATCCGCTGCCCCGGCTCACATGTTTCATAGACCACAGTCCGAAAGAATAAGAAAAATGCATACCAACCTAGAGCCCGCCAGAAGTTTCGTAGTCCGCAACTCAAACGAAACATCCGCCCCGTCCCCTTCCCCCTCCGAGGTGATAGTCGCCGTGCCCGCGATTTTATATTTAAGGATTGATCCACCTGATGCTCCCACCGAAGCGGAAGGCATCGCGTTTGGTCGCGAGGTTTTCGAAAAGCTCCCGCTTAATGCCGCTCTCAAGGATGTGCCACTAATGGCAACAATTATCAAAGACCCCGCGTTTGTCATTCCCCCCGCATTGCTGGATGGAGCCATCCCCCTGTATCTCTCCGTCCTCGCGTTTCTGGAGCCAGTGTCTGACTTGATTCAGAGATGTGCGTAGGAAGAAAAGCTGGAAGAGAAAAGCTGAAAACTGAAAGCTGAAAGCAGAAAAGAAGAGGAAAAGAAAACAGAACAGAAAGAAGAGAAGACTGCGGCTGGAAGCGCGCAGCTACTTACGTGCGGCGACCGGTGATCGCCGCTACTAAACAAGTCGGCGGACCATGACCATCCTATCACTCCCTCTCAACCTCGGTGAGCGGCCATGCGACCGCTCACTGCTCGCTTACCTTCACGTCCTGGCGGGCCTTGACTCACGATCGTCGTTTGAGGCCCGTCGTTCGTTCGATGTGCAATGCCTCTGGTCGGCGTTTCTCGTGTGGAAGGATTTCGGGATTGCCCGCGACGACCGCCGCAGGGTGCCGCTGGACCCGGCCGCCCGGGCGGCGTCGCAACCGGTGGCTATCATCGAGCAATATTGCGGCTGGCAGGGCGAACCCGGGGCCTTCGTCGAGGCCGCGATCAAGGCGGGGTTCTTCCTGCTCAGCCCGACCGACGAATCGACCGCCGAACTCATTCTCGTGGATTTTTTCCCGGCCAACCATTCGTCCGCACGGGACATCTCCAATTCCAAACTCGGCGGCATCTCCAAAGGCGTCAACCTCGCCCGCGCCAAGGCCGCCGATGCCGCCGATGAACAACTCGACTTCTTCTCCAAAACCAAGAACTCGTTGCTGGATACCTACGGCAAATCCGAGTTGCGCGAGGCGGTCATGTTCATCCACCAGGTCTGCAATATCTTGCGACGCCCCGCCCCGGAGTCGAGAGAGTGGCAGGAGACGCTCACCGTCAAGGCACTTGACGTTCTCGACAAAAACGTCCCCGCCGATATCGAGGTCGCCTTCAAGTGGTTGCTCGCCAACCGCTCGTCGCAGGAGATTCCACCACGGCTGGATTTCGTGCTGGATCGGTTCCAGGAGTTCGTTGAAAAGGGGAAGAAGGATTTTCGATGAGTCATGGGGCGAAAGAAGTGATCAGTAATCAGGGGTCAGTAATCAGTGGAAGAAAGATGCGATCCGGTAGGGCGTGACCGCCGGGCGCGCCGAGGTTTCGCTGCAGGCGGGCAGGCAGATTGGGGATTTGGGTAAAATGATGATGAGGTAAAATGATGGGGATTGGAAGAGGGATGAATTTTTTTGGATGGCATGGCGGATGCAATCCGCCGCCACGGTTCGCCAGCCCTTTCCCGTTGACAGGCGGCGGGCACGATGAAAACCACGTGCGGAGGAAAACAGAAATTTGAAAGCAGAAAGCAGAAATGAAGACTGCGGCTGGAAGCACGCAGCTACGGTGCGGCACGCAGACGCGATGTGCGCGGCGACCGATGATCGCCGCTACCGATAACCCGCCATGTCCCCTACCCTGCGCCAATCCGAACTTGAGGCCTTTATCAAAGACCCGGTGCTGGCGGCATGGGCGATCATGGGGGCGGAACTGGATACTTTTCAGGCGGTGCGCCTGCGCATGATGTGGTGGGTGCCGGAACTCATCGACGACTCGGGCATCTCCACGGGCAAGACGGAGATCCTGTGGCTGTGGGCGCAACTCCGCGCCATCCTGCTGCCGCAGCCGCGACCCTATCCGCACCGGATCATCGGCATTTACTATCCGACGCTCGACAGCGCCCAAAGCAACTTTGCGCCGAAGTATGCCAAGTATATCGAGACGGCGCCGGTGTTCCGCCGCGAGTTGCGGCCGATGCACGGCGGCAAGCTCGGCTATCAGGCGCTCAAAGGAGCGATCCAGTGGGTCTATCGCAATGGGTCCATCGTCCAGTGCCCGGCGGCCAATTACGCTCAGGATTCGAAAAACCAGGCGTCCAAGCGGTTTCATGACGTGGGCGTGGACGAGGCGAAGGAAGCGGATGGGGCGTCGGATGGACTGGACCGGCAAATCCTCGGCCGGGTCACTGCGCCAGGGTGGAACAACGCGCATCCGGTCCATGCCAATCACGTCGTCCTCATGGGACATGCGGAGGATCCCGACACCCATCCGTTTTATCGTCGCGTGAAAGCCTTCCGGTCGCTCATCCGGGATGGCTCGCAGAACTACGCCATCATCACTTCGTCGTATCGCGATTGGTCGAAGAATTTCCAGAAGGACTACCGGCCCGACAGCATGATCCGTCGCGACCGGCTCACGATGTCGCGCGCCAGATTCCGGCAGATTTGGGAAGGCATCTGGGAGCATGGCACCGAGGATTGGTATGACTCGAAGGATTTGCGCAATGCCTGTACCCGCAAGGTGCCGGTCCTCACCCGCCGGGTATCGGAGAAAAGCATCGCCGCGTTTGGTTGGGACACCGCGCCGGGCGCCACCCGCAAAAGCGACCTCAATGCCGGGGTGGTCACCATCGCCGAGCCGCTGCCGCCGGATACCCGTGATTTGCGCGGCGTGGTGCGCTTCCATGGCCGGGCCTACCGGATCTATCCGGCGTGGGCGGTCGAGGTGCGGGGTCGGTCTGCCGGCGAGCTGTCCGGCATCATCCACCGCGCCCACCAGCGGTTTGGTTTCCGCCGCATCGTGTTTGATCCGGGCGGCGGCGGGGCCTGGGTGCAAAAGGAATTGTGGAAGGACGAGCAATTCTTCGATGGCAAAACCCAGCGCGTCACCGGCATCTGCACGCCGGAGACCGCCCACCTCTATCCGCAGGCGCAGCCGGTGCTCGTTCCCTTTGCCCGCGGGTCGGTGGATCTGTCGGACGTCTGGGGCGAGGACCGCTTCCGCTCGTCCGACGAGGGCATCATCGAGGCCATCCACCGGGTCGCGCAAAACTTGTTTGCCTCCGGGTCGTTGCTGTGGCCCGCGCCGCAGGAAGACCGCACGTCGCTGGAAATGGAGTCGCTCGATCCCGAGCAACGCATGGCCCTCACCGTGCTCTCGACCGCCCTCCAACAATTCCTCTCGATCAAGGTGGTGGTCGGCCCCGACCTGGCCCCGCGCATGACCAAACGGGGCTTCCTTATGTTCCGCGCCGAGGGCAAACGCAAGAAAGACCTGGCCTACGCCGCGCTCTACTCGCTCGCCGCGCTGCTTTCGCTTCTCATGGACCCGGAATTCCACGAGGATGAGGAAGACGCAGGGCATTGCATGGGGGTGGGGTAGTGGAAGAGGTCATTGGTCATTGGTCATTGGTCACTGGTCATTGGGCAGAGGACAGAGGACAGTGGTCAGTGGTCAGTGGTCAGTGGTCAGTGGTCAGTGGTCAGTGGTCAGTGGTCAGTGGTCAGTGGTCAGTGGGCAGTGGGCAGTGGTCAGTGGGCAGTGGTCAGTGGTCATTGGTCAGTGGTCATTGGTCATTGGTCATTGGTCATTGGTCATTGGTCATTGGTCATTGGGCAGAGGACAGAGGACAGAGGACAGAGGACAGAGGGGCAGAGGGCAGAGGGCAGAGGACGGAGGGCGAAGGGCGGAGACCCTAACCGGGCAATTCAGGATTTCTCAGCTTTGTCCTTGTCAGACTCTCATCGCCACCCTGTATTGGGGGCTGTGACGGAAGAGAAGAAGTAGCTTTCCGGGTTCGGTTTGTATTGGGACACGACCGCGTTCGTGTAATGGTGCAATCCGAGCGCGCTCGTGAATGAACTGTTCGACATGGAAATGAATGATAAGCAACAATCGTTGACGACATGGCAGTGGTGGGCGGCACGTCGCGGACGATACAACATTGGCCTAATCGTATCTGGGATTATGGCATTCATCTGCTATGCGACGGTTGTGTGGACATTCCGAATTCCTGAAGCGGAAGTCACTCTCTTCACGACATTGATTCAGGGACTCGGATACCTGGTCATGATGGGAGTTGCGAACGTCTTCTTTTTCCTTGGCCCCATTGCA
>CAIKDP010000299.1 GCA_903826205.1 Akkermansiaceae bacterium | reverse complement strand
TCAGAGGTCAGAGGTCAGAGGTCAGAGGTCAGAGGTCAGAGGTCAGAGGTCAGAGGTCAGAGGTCAGAGGTCAGAGGTCAGAGGTCAGAGGTCAGAGGTCAGAGGTCAGTGCGCGCGTCTTGTACAGGATCACCTCGCTACGGGCAAGCCATTCAGAAGATTCGGTCGTGGGAGTTGTCCTACGGGGGCGGGCACCTCTCTTGTAGGCGCGTTGGTGACAACGCGTTAGGTGGAGGTTGGGTGGAGGTTGGGTGGAGGTTGGGTGGAGGTTGGGTGGAGGTTGGGTGGCCGTGGTTATCCCCCCTGCATTCCCACGAATGCGCCTGGTGGGATCTGTCCGTGGAAGCGGAAAACGAACGTCCTGCGCGTTTTCCGGCTGTCGCGTTTTCCAGCGTGACGAACTATGCGCTTGACTATTCGTTATTTAGCTAATTAATCAGTCATGACTTTAAGACAACGGGCGGTGGTGTTCAAGGCGCTGGGGCACAGGGCGCGGCTGGCGGTGGTGGAGCGGCTGGCGCTGGGCGAGTGCTGTGTGTGTGAGTTGATGGAACTGGCGGAGGTGTCGGGCTTGAGCGGGCCTACGGTGTCGCAGCATTTGCTGGTGCTGAAAGCCGCCGGAGTGATTTCCGACAAAAAGCGCGGCCGGCGTGTGTGCTACCGTCTGTTGCTGCCCGGGGCGGCCGGGCTTTCGCTCCAACCGCGGGAGCGCAAGCCGAAATCCACGCCGTGATGCGCGGATGGCCGGATTCCGGCTTGAATGTTCCCTGGATCGCCCGGATACTGGCCGCCTCATGTCCTACGCCGTCCAGCACACACTCGCGGGCACTGCCACCCTTGAAGGCACATCGCTGCATACCGGAGCGAAGGTCTCGCTCACGCTCAAGCCGGCTCCCGAGGGACACGGCCTGAAGTTCCGCCGCATCGATTTAGCCGACAAACCGTTCATCAGTGCGGATGTGGAAAAAGTCCAGACGGTCGAGCGCGCCACCACGCTGGCGGAAGGCTCGGTCAAGGTTCACACCGTCGAGCACGTCATCTCCGCGCTCACCGGCATGGGGGTGGACAATGCCATCATAGAAATGGATGCCAACGAACCGCCCATCGGCGATGGCTCGTCGCGGCCGTTTGTGGAACTCATCAATAAAGCCGGGATCGTGGCCCAAACCGCGCCCCGCAAGGTGTGGGAAGTCCGCGAGCCCATGCACATGGAAACCGGGGATGGCACCCTCATTACCATCGTGCCGTGCAAGACGTTCCGCGTCTCGGTCACCAACGTCGGCCCGGAAGGCCGCTTCACCCAGTATTTCTCCACTGAGGTCACCCCCGCGATCTACGAAAAGGAAATCTGCGCGGCCCGCACCTTCGTCTATTATGAGGATGTCAAACCTCTGTTAGACAAGGGCCTCATCAAGGGTGGGTCGCTCGAAAGCGCGATTGTCATCCGCGGCAACGAGGTCATGTCCAAGGAAGCCCTGCGTTTCACCAATGAATTCGCCCGCCACAAGGCGCTCGACCTCATCGGCGACCTGATGCTTTCGGGCGTGCGCATGCTCGGCCACGTCATTGCCGTGAAACCCGGCCACGGGCCTAACACGAAAATGGCGGCCAGCGTCAAGGCGGAGTATTCGCGCATGCGTTCGATGGTGCCGGTGCCCATCGCCATTCCCAGCGGCGATAGTGTGATGGACATCAACGAGGTGCTCAAGCTCCTGCCGCACCGCTATCCGTTCCTGATGGTGGACCGGATTGTTGGTTTCGAGGGCGACAGCAAATGCACCGGCGTGAAAAACGTCACCATCAACGAGCCGTTTTTTGCTGGCCACTTTCCCGGCCATCCGATCATGCCCGGCGTGTTGCAACTCGAGGCGATGGCCCAGGTGTCTTCGGTGCTGATGTTGCGCAAACCGGAAAACATCGGCAAAATCGGTTATTTCATGAGTGCGGACAACGTCAAATGGCGCCGTCCAGTACTCCCCGGCGACACCCTCATCATCGAAGGCGAGATTATCAAAATGCGCGGCTCCATCGGCCAAACCCGCTGCCGCTGTCTGGTCAACGGCGAGATCGTCTCCGAAGCCGAACTCAAATTCGGCCTGCTCGACCGGTGAAAGAGTCACGGGTCATGAGTCACTGGTCACTAGTCAATAGTGAAGACAAAAAAGGACGCTTCTTCACCAATGACCAATGACCAATGACCAATGACTTCCTCTTTTCCTTCGCTAAACACTCCAATCTAACATATATATCCCATGATCGAACGCAAGACCCTCGATGAACGCCAGCAAATGACGGATTTGGAACGGCTGCGCCATTCCTGCGCCCATGTCATGGCCACGGCCATCTGCCGCCTGTGGCCGGATGTCCAACTCGCCGCCGGACCGCCGGTGGAAAACGGGTTTTACTATGACATGGACCTCGCCCACCGCATCACGCCGGAGGATTTCCCCCGCATCGAAGAGGAAATGAAGCGGGTGGTGAAGGACAATGATCCGTTCGAGCGCGTCACCATTTCCCGCGATGAGGCGCTGGCGCTGGCCAAGGCCGGCCGCCTCGGCGCGGTGGCCGGGCGCGAGGTGACCAGCATCTTCAAGCTGGATTTGCTCGATTCCATCCCCGCTGACGAGGAAATCTCGATCTTCAAGAACGGCGATTTTTGGGACCTGTGCGCCGGCCCGCACGTCGGCCGCACCGGCAACTGCAAGGCGTTCAAGCTGATGAGCATCGCCAGCTCGTATTACAAGGGCGACAAGGACCGCGCCTCGCTGCAACGCCTCTACGGCACCTGCTTCAAAAACTCCACCGAGCTGCAAGACCACCTCACCCGCCTCGAGGAAGCGAAAAAGCGCGACCACCGCCGCCTCGGCAAGGAACTCGGGTTGTTCCACATCGATGAGGCCGTCGGCCAGGGGCTCATTTTGTGGAAACCCAAAGGCGCGCTGGTCCGCCGCGCGCTCCAGGAATTCATCACCGAGCAACTCGACAAGCAAGGTTACTCGCAAGTCTACACCCCGCACATCGGCAAGCTCGAACTCTACCGCACGTCCGGCCATTTCCCCTACTATCAGGAAAGCCAGTACCCGCCGATTGCCGAGCGCGATGTGTTAGAACGGCTCGCCGATGAGAACGCCACCTGCGGCGAGTTGCTCAACGGCCTGGCCAGCGGCGCCTTTGAAGGCTACCTGCTCAAGCCGATGAATTGCCCGCATCACATCAAGATCTATGCGAGCGACCCGCATTCCTACCGCGACCTGCCGGTGCGCCTCGCCGAGTTTGGCACCGTCTATCGCTGGGAGCAATCCGGCGAACTCGGCGGCATGACCCGGGTGCGCGGGTTCACCCAGGACGACGCCCACTTGTTCTGCACGCCCGACCAGGTGGCCGCGGAAGTGGCCGGTTGCCTGGATCTGGTGAAGAAAGTGTTAGGCACCCTGGGCATGAACGATTACCGGGTGCGGCTCTCGCTGCGCGATCCGGAGTCTGACAAATACGTCGGCGACGCCGAAAACTGGGACAAGGCGGAGGCCGCGCTGCGCGCCGCCGTGCAAACGCTTGGAGTCGAGTACACCGAGGAACTCGGCGAAGCCGCATTCTACGGGCCGAAAATCGACTTCGTCGTCAAGGACGTCATTGGCCGCGAATGGCAACTGGGCACCGTGCAGGTCGATTACAACCTGCCGGTGCGCTTTGATTTGACGTATGTGGGAGCGGACAACCAGACGCATCGTCCGGTGATGATCCACCGCGCGCCGTTTGGTTCGTTAGAGCGCTTCACCGGTCTGCTCATTGAGCATTTCGAGGGGAAATTCCCGGTCTGGCTCGCGCCCGAACAAGTGCGCGTCATCCCCATCTCCGAAAAAACCCTCGAAGCCGCGGAAGCCGCCGCCGCCCAACTCGCCGATGCCGGCATCCGCGTCGCCGTGGACCGGACCAACGACAAGATCGGCGCCAAAATCCGCCTCGCCCGCCTCGACCGCGTGCCCTACATGATTGTGTTAGGTGCCCGCGAAGTGGAGGATGGCACCGTCTCCATCCGCCACCGTGACAACGAGGATCTGACCACCCAGCCGCTGGCGGATTTCATCGCCACGCTCAGGGAGGAAATCCGCAGCCGGAGTTTGTAGTGTCAAAATATTGCTTGGCAGGGCGGGGCGGGCGGGTATCGTCCGAACCAAGTCATTGCATCCCAAATCCTCCAACCTTGATGCCCTGCGCATCGACCGCTCACCCACCCCGCCGCAATCCGGACGCGGCGGGTGGGGGTGGATTCTGTTAGTCGGGGTGGTGGCAGTGGCGGCAGGCGGGTGGTGGCTGACACGGACCCGCGAGGTTATCGTGAAACCGCCGGCGGGGCTGGTGCAAGCGCCAGCCCCGGCGCGGCAAGATCCGGGCGCGGGCGGCGGCAGGCGCACCCTGCTGAATGCCTCCGGCTATGTGACCACGCGCCTGGACGCGACGGTATCCTCCAAGGTGACCGGCAAGGTGGCCGAGGTGCTGGTGGAGGAGGGCATGCGGGTGGAAAAGGACCAGGTTCTAGCCAAACTCGACGCGTCCAATGCCGAAGCCGGACTGCGCCTGGCCGAAGCCCAACTGGCCGCCGCCCAAATGAACCTGGCGGAGACCGAACCGATGGCGGAGTTCACCGCAGCCGAGTTGAAACGTCTCACCACGCTGGGATCATCCCGCTCCGTGAGTCTATCCGACCTGGGCAAGGCGGAGGCCGAGGCGCGGGTCCAGCAGGCGAAGCTCGCGCGCCAGCGCGCCGACGCCAGCGTCGCGGAACGGCAGGTGGACCAATGGCAACAACAGGTGGATGACACAATCATCCGCGCGCCCTTTGCCGGAGTGGTGACCACCAAGGATTCACAACCCGGTGAAATGATTTCGCCCATGTCCGCGGGCGGTTTCACGCGGACGGGCATTTGCACGCTGGTGGACATGGCATCGTTAGAGATTGAGGTGGACGTCGGCGAGAGTTTCATCAACCGGGTGAAGGCCGGCCAGGCCGCCGAGGCCACCCTGGATGCCTATCCGGATTGGAAGATCCCGTGCAAGGTGATCGCCATCATTCCCACCGCGGACCGCCAGAAGGCCACGGTGAAAGTGCGCGTGGGTTTCGACCAACTCGACCCGCGGATCCTGCCGCAGATGGGCGTGAAAGTCGCCTTCCTAAGTGACGATTCCTCCCCATGATCGCCTCCAGCCAGCCCCTCGTTCACATCCACAACGTCACCAAGACTTTCAAGCGCGGCGCCGAGGAAATCCACGTTCTATCAGGTCTCGACCTCGAGGTGATGGACGCGGAGTTTCTTGCCCTGATGGGTCCGTCAGGCTCGGGCAAGTCCACCTTGCTCAACCTCATCGGCGGACTCGACCGGCCAACCGCCGGCAACGTCCGAATCGGCGCGGACCGCGTGGACCAACTATCTGATAGACAGCTGGCGGCATGGCGGGCGCGGCACATCGGGTTTGTGTTCCAGTTTTACAACCTGCTGCCCGCGCTGAGTGCCGAGCGCAACGTCGAGCTGCCCTTGCTGCTCACGGGGTTGAACCAGGCGGCCCGCCGCCAGCATGTGGCGACCGCGCTGGAGGCGGTTGGCCTGACCCATCGCGCGAAGCATTTCCCCCGCACTCTATCCGGCGGCGAACAACAACGCGTCGGCATTGCCCGGGCCATCGTCACCGACCCCACGGTACTGCTCTGCGACGAGCCGACCGGCGACCTCGACCGCAAGTCCGGGGACGAGATTCTGGCGTTGCTGCAAAGCCTCAACAAGGACTACGGCAAGACCCTCATCATGGTCACGCACGACCCGCACGCCTCCGCCCGTGCCAGCCGCACGGTCTATCTGGACAAGGGCCAGCTTTCCGCCAACCCCGTGGCATGAACCACCCAGCGGCATGAAATTCCTACCACTGGTCTGGGCCGGGTTGAAACGCAAGAAGCTGCGCACGGCGCTGACTTTTCTATCCATCTTCATCGCGTTCATGTTGTTTGCCTTTCTCGGGGCGCTCAAGGAGGCCCTGAGCGGCGGGGTCAGCATGGCGGGCCTCGACCGCCTCATCGTGCGGCACAAGGTCTCGCTGATCCAGACGTTGCCGGAAAGCTACAAGGGGCGCATCCAATCCATCAACGGCGTCGAGGCCGTCTGCCACCAGACATGGTTCGGCGGCATCTATCAGGACCCGAAGAACTTCTTCCCCAACATGCCCGTGGAACCCGCGGCGTTTTTGACGATGTTTCCTGAGTTCGTGCTGCCGGACGCGCAACAGCGGGCGTGGTTGGGCACGCGCACCGGGGCGATTGTCGGGCGGCTCACGGCGGAGCGCTTCCAATGGAAGGTGGGCGACCGCATTCCGTTGCGGTCCCCGATCTGGGGTCAGCCGGCCGGCCAGGCCCAATGGGAATTCGATATTGTGGGCATCTATGACGGCACGAAAAAGGGCACCGACACCAGCCAGTTGTTTTTCCGTTACGACTATTTCGAGGAGGCGCGGCAACGGGAGAAGGGACAAGTCGGCTGGTACACCGTGCGTGTTGCCGATCCCGCCCGCGCCGCGGAGATTGCCGCCACCATTGACGGGGAATTTGCCAACTCACCCTATGAAACCAAGACCGAGCCCGAGGGGGCGTTCGCGCAGGGCTTTGCCCAACAGATCGGCGACATCGGATCGATCGTGATGGCGGTGGTTGGTGCCGTGTTTTTCACCATCCTGCTG
The DNA here is from genome assembly GCA_903826205.1 of Akkermansiaceae bacterium. Lineage (GTDB taxonomy): Bacteria > Verrucomicrobiota > Verrucomicrobiia > Verrucomicrobiales > Akkermansiaceae > Luteolibacter. The sequence continues at coordinate 12,716 of CAIKDP010000299.1, read as the reverse complement.
GTGGCCGGCAACACGATGGTCCAGTCGGTTAGGGAGCGCACCGAGGAGTTGGGCGTGCTCAAGGCCATCGGGTTTTCCAATTTCCTGGTGCTGGTGCTGGTCTTGCTGGAATCGTGTTGCATCGCCATCCTCGGCGGGTTCTGCGGGCTTGGCACGGCGTGGCTCATCATAGCGTCGGGCAATCCGATACCGAGTTTGCTGCCGGTGTTTTTCCTGCCGACAGGCAGCCTTGTCAGCGGCGGCTTGCTGGCCATGGCGCTGGGCATCGTCGCCGGCCTGCTGCCAGCGTGGCAGGCGATGCGCTTGCGAATCGCCGACGCCCTGCGCCGGGGCGGGTAGCGCCTGCAACAGGGAAAGTGAGGTCAGTTATTGTTACCACAGGACATTGATTTCAAAACGGCTTGCAGGATCGTACGTAGTTACGGGTTGATTTTTTTCGGCGCGGGACAAAGGTCACGCTTGACATCTGGCATCCGGCAGCCTCATTGCAAGCGAGTGATCGATGCGCCTCCTGCTCACCATGAGATCCCCTGCGGAGGCAGTCAGGGCCACCGACCGCATCCGCGCACGGTTGGCTGGTTTGGCACCACCTGCGTGGCGATGGGTGGCATCAATCAAAGTTTGTTTTTGATCGGCGCGCTCTTTATCGGCCAGGAAACCATCTTGGGACAAGGGAGTGCGGCAGTGCCGCTGCTCATCGTCGGCCTGCTGTTGAGCTGGGCGGCCACCCCCGGCTGGACCGAATTGATTCTCATGTATCCCAACCGGGTTGGAGGCATCGCGGCGACCTGCGCGGAGGCGTTCCGGCCATACAGTCCGGTGTTGGCCAATCTCACGGGGGTGTGTTATTGGTGGGGTTGGGTGCCAACCTGCGGGTTGACCGCGCTGCTCTCGGCCTCGGCCATCAACCAATGGTACGCGCCGTGGTTTCCGGTGCCGCTCATGGCGGGCTGCATTGTCGCCGTGTTCACCGCGGTGAACCTCTGCGGCGTGAAATGGGTGATGCGCATGGCCATGCCCATCGCCACCGCGTCGGCGCTGCTGGCGTTCTTATCGGCCGTCATTCCAATCTTCAGCGGCACAGTGGATTGGCAGCAGGCATTTTCCTATCATCTCACGGTGCCCTTCCCGGGGATCTTCGGCCAGATCACCAGCGTGATGGCCGGCATCTATCTGATAGGCTTTGCCGCGCCGGCCTTCGAGCAGGCCTCCTGCCACGTCGGGGAGACCATCAATCCCAACAAAAACGTGCCGCGTGCGATGCTGGCCAGCGCCGTGCTCGCCTCGCTCTATTTCATCATCCTGCCGGTGGTGTGGCTGGGAGCGCTGGGACCGGAGCCGATGGGCAAGGAACTGGCGCTGGTGCTGGGGCCGACCTTCGCCCCGCTGCTGGGCGGGGCGGCCAAGGCGGCGGCGATTTGGTTCATGATCCTCAACATGTTTCATGGCACGATCGCGCCGCTGGCCGGGGCCGCGCGCACGTTGGCGCAGTTGGCTGAGGACGGGTTGCTGCCGGAGTTCATGGCCAAGCGCTCGAAAACGGATGCGCCGTGGGTGACGACGCTGCTCACGGCGGTGATGGCGATTGCGTTTCTGCTCATCGGCGATCCGGTGTGGCTGATTGCGGCGGCCAATCTTACCTATCTGATAGGCATCGGCATGCCCAATATCGCCGTCTGGTTGTTGCGCAAGGACGAGCCGGACATGGTGCGGCCATACCGGGCGCCGCGCGGCACGATCATGCTGGGGGTGCTCGCCGCGGGCGTGTGGGGACTTTCCACGGTGCTTGGTTTCCAACAATTCGGCATGCGCACCGTGCTCATCGGCATCGCCTTTGCGTACTCGGGGGCCGCGCTCTACGCCGTGCGCAAGATGGCCGACCGGCACAAGCTGGGGCTGCCGCTCATCGCCCGCACGCTGCATTTGAAGCTCACCGGGGCGATGCTGCTGGTGCTGGCCTTTGACGCCATCGGCTATCTCATCGCCATTGACAACGTGCCGCGCCACGACACTGTCCTGATCACCGCACTGGAGGATATTTTTGTGGTGGTGGCGCTGCTGACCATTGCCATCGGGTTGATTCTGCCGGGCATGATCGCCCATTCGGCGGTGGAGGTTTCCAAAGCCACCGATCAGCTGGTCAAGGGGACCCTGGCCGATTTCACCCGTGCCATGCAGGCCTTGGCCGCCGGCGATCTGGAAGCCGCCAAGGCGCATTTCAAGCTGGTGCCCGTGGTGGTGCATTCGCGCGATGAGGTCGGCGATATGGCTGAGAATTTCAACCGGCTCCAGGAAGAAATCGGGCGGGCGGCGGCAGGTTTGGAGGGCGCGCGCGAAGGGCTCTCGGCGAGCCGTGAGGAGCTCTCCGCCACCAACCAGCAACTCCAGCAAGCCAATGCACAACTGACGCGCGAATTGGCCGAACGCAAAGTGGTGGAGCAGTCCTTGCGCGAATCACAGCAGCACCTTAGCGAGGTCCAACTGGCCTTGGATGAGCACGCATTAGTGGTCATCACCGATCGGACCGGCCGGATCATCTATTGCAACAACAAGTTCTGCGAGGTCTCCCAATATGCCCGCGAGGAGCTGCTCGGCCAGGATTTCAAACGGATTAACTCGGGTTTCCATTCGAAGGAGTTTTTCGCCCGGCTGTGGCAAACCATCAGCAGCGGCCAGGTCTGGAACGGCGAAATCCAGAACCGTGCCAAGGACGGCTCGCCCTATTGGGTGGAGACCACCATCGTCCCCTGTCTCGACGCGCAGGGCAAACCGTACCAATACATTGCAATTCGCACCGACGTGACGGCGCGCCGCCAAACCGAGTTTGAGCTGATCGGGGCCCGCGATGCCGCGCAGGCGGCTAGCCGCAGCAAGTCACAGTTTTTGGCCAATATGAGCCACGAAATCCGCACGCCGATGAATGGCGTGACCGGCATGGCCAGCTTGCTGGCCGAAACTCCCTTGGATAGCGACCAACAGGACATCGTTCAAACCATCCGCAAAAGCGGCGACCTGCTGCTTACGATCATCAACGATATTCTGGATTTCTCCAAAATCGAGGCGGGCAAACTCACTTTTGAAATGCACGACTTCAATTTGCGAGAAGTCGTGGGAGAGACCCTCGAAATGCTGACGGAATCCGCCCACGCCAAGGGGCTCAAGCTGCTTGGCTTGGTGGCGGCCGAGGTGTCACCCCAAGTGCGCGGCGACGCCGGGCGCTTGTGCCAGGTGCTCACCAATCTGCTTAGCAATGCAATCAAGTTCACTGATCAAGGCGAGGTGGCCCTGCGGGTGGTGCAAGTCTCCGAGCAGATGCTGCGCTTTGAAGTCGCCGACACGGGCATTGGCATCAGCGCTTCCGATCAAGCGGGCCTCTTCCAAGCCTTCAGCCAAGCGGATGGATCCACCACCCGCAAATACGGCGGCACCGGGCTGGGGCTGGCCATTGCCCGCCAATTGGTTCACATGATGCAGGGTGAAATCGGCGTGACCAGCGAAGTTGGCCATGGCTCGACCTTCTGGTTCACCGCGCACTTCGCCCCGCCGTCGGCCAGCGAGCCACCCGCCAGCCATGCCGTGGCCTTGTGGGACCTCGATGATGCCGCAGCAACCGGCCACCGCGTGAGTGAATGTCAACCCGGCGATCCGCAGAGCACGCCCCATCCGGTGGCGTTGTCCGATGGGTCACTCAGCCCGACGGTGAGGATTCTGCTGGCGGAGGACAACATCATCAACCAGAAGGTGGCCCTCCGGATGTTGGCCAAACTCGGTTATCATGCCGATACGGTGGCCGATGGCAATGAGGTGCTCGAGGCACTCCAACGCATTCCTTACGACATCATTTTCATGGATTGCCAGATGCCCGAGCTCGACGGCTACGAAACCGCGCGCCGGATCCGGCAGGCAGAGTCCCGCCCGATCCACATCATCGCCCTAACCGCCAACGCGATGGAGGGGGATCGCGAGAAATGCCTCGCCGCCGGCATGAACGACTACCTCTCCAAACCCCTCAAAGCCCCGGATATCCAAGCCGCCCTGGGCCGCTGGCATCCGGCGGAATCCAACTAGGGAAATCCGGCTAACGGAAGACTGCGGCTGCATGGCCCGCTTCTATCAATCGCGCAGCCGCACCACCACACGGCCGCCCGCGAAGTCCGCAGGTAGTGCGAGCGCGCCGTCCGGGCGCGGTTCCACGCGCCGGTCATTGACGAGGGCATACGCCAGCGGGCCGGCCGCCGGGATTTCCAATTGCAAGCGCGCCCCCCGGAACCGGAGGTCGGCCGCCAGCGGCGGGCTGTTCGGATAGAGCGCGGGTTTCAGGATGAGTTGGTCGCCCTCGAAGCGCGCTCCTAACAAATGGCGGACAATGAACAAGCTGACCTCGCCGGAGGTCCATGGCAGGATGCCCGCGGTCGCTGCCTGGGAGCGCAGGAGGGGGATTTCCTCGAACCACGCGCCGGTGCGGCCGCCCTGCACGGTGTTGAGCCATTCGAGGGTGCGACGGCTGCGTGTGAAATCCCCAGCCTCGTGTTGGGCGCGCAGGATGAAGCAGGTGGCAAACGACCACGGCCCGGGTTGATCGCATTGGCCGCTGGAATGGTAACGCTCGTATCCGCCGCCGAACCATCGCCCGTCCCGCAGTTTTTCGAGTTCATCCAAGGTGCTGCGTGCCAGCGCCGACTGCGGTGGCACCAAGCCATAGGCGATGGGCAATGCCAGGGTCGCATCCGGGTCGGCCAGGTTGACGCTCTCGGTTTGCATCGGGACATCCGCGGCGCAACGGGCCAGATGCAACGTCCGCACCGCTTCGCCCGTGACGGCCCGGCGTTTGATAAGGTGGCCGTTTTCGACCAGCGCGCGGCCGGGCAGTTCCAGCATCGAATGTTGGATGTGCCCGGCCTCGCTGAGCCAGCGCGCGACGCGGTCGGCGGCACCCAGCGGCTCCGCCAGGGCGGCCGCATCGCGCAGGCCGAGGATGACATACGTCTGATAGGCGAGCTCGTAGGCATCGTCAAAGGTGCGCTCCCAGAACTCGCGGCGATTGTGAACCATGCCGGTTGCGTCGCGAAATTCGGGGCGCAACGGCCGTTCCACCATGGCCAACAATTTTGCCCGGTGCTCGCGGATCAATGAATCGTCGCCGCTCCAGTCGCGATAGGCTTTGAGGGCGTGGAGCAATTCCCCCATCTGGTCGAATTGCTCGCGATCCGGCTTGTCGAACCCGCTGGCTATCATCGTGCAGCCATCCGCATTGACCATCTGCCCGAGCACGTAGGCAAACCCGCGCCGCGCCAATTCGAATTGGCCGGCATGCACCATACCTAACAAAGTGTTAGATGTATCCCGCACCCATTGCGATCCATACTCGAAAATGCCGGCGTCCATCACACCGCTGTCGGCCACCATCGCGGGCAAGCCGAAGCGGGCCTTGTCAAAGATCTCCTGCACGGTGGTGTCGTTGGTCCGCAGCGACGCCATCGCAGCCCATGTCTGCCGCGTTTGCGCCAGCACTGCGGCGATATCGCAGACGCCCGGACTCTCCGCCGATGTAACGACAGGCGTGAAGCCCGTCGGCGATGACTGGCAGGAGGCCTGTCCTCCCGCACCCTGTGTGTTAGGGATTTGCACCCACAGCAGGGTGTCGAGTGTGAGGGTTTGGCCGGGCGCGACATTCACCGGGCCGAGTTCCAGCGCGGCTTGATCCAGCAGCGGGCGCGCCGCCACCTGCGACGCGAGGCCCAGCGCCATGCGGCATGGGGCGTTGTCGCGCACGAACCACCCTTGGGCGACCGCGCATGGGCCCGGTGGCAAGGCCAGGCGCAGCTGCAGGTTTTCCGGTCCGCCCAGATTGGCCGAGGTGAGAGCAATCCGGCGCAAAAACACCCCTTGGTCGCCCAAAGCAAGCAGTTGCTCGGTGACCCGCACCCCGCCTGCCCACCACACGGCCTGCATGGCCGGGATCCCGTCCACGGTCGTCCATTGCGTCTGCGTTTGGTGACCAACCGCGGTGAAGGGAAAGCCGCCGAGGACCACTTCCAGAGCACTGGCCGCCAGGCCCTGACCTTGGGCGAAGTTGAATGCTTTGTCCTTGCGCTTGGACTGGTGGTTGTTGTCGGCATCAAACAGGAAATACATCACGGCGGGTCCGAGGTCCGCTTGGTCGGCCTGCACGATGAGTTTGGCCCGCCCGCTGCGCAGGACGAAATACTCGCGCCCGTGGAGGAACGAGCGTTGCTGGAGCCCGACCAAGGCCGGGTCCAGGCTGGCTGCAGACACGTCGGAAGCCGTGGCGTGAAGGGTGGCAAGGAGTGCTGCTGCACCCATGAGTTGAACGGGGGTCATATGCGTGGTTTTGGCTGCATACGCGGCACCGCATGTCATCCTTGCTGCCGCGGCGTGACTTTGAGTTGCGCGCCGCGTTGCCGATCCCATCGAAAGGATTGCCAGACGGCCCGCGCCGCGTATAGTCGGGCTGTGGCCGAGGTCTATTCATGGAATCATGGCGGAGACAGGAAAACCTATCGGTTGCCCGGTCCGGATCATCTGGGGTGGTGGGCGGGGGTGGCCATGTTGGTTTCACTGTTTCTGCATCTGGTGGTTTTCCTGGTGCTCGATCAGTTCCAGATCGGACAAAAATTTTCGCAAGGGCGCGAGATTGAAACCCAGCCGATCAAAGTGCAGCAAGTGGAGGTGCGGCCGCAGGAACCGGAGCCGCAGGCCCCGCCGGAGGATGTGGTGGTGCCCCCCAATGACACGGCCGCCTTGCTCGAGGAGGTGGATATTCTGGCCAAACTGCCGAAAGACCAGGAACTGGACATCAAACCGGAGGTGCTGGAGCCGCAATACGCGTTGCTTCTAACCAAACCGGCGCAGGAGGGGGAACCCAAGGCGACCGTGCCGGATCGTTCCATAGGCATGGAGATTGAGACGGACTTGCCGGAGCTGGGACGCATGGAGGAGAGCCTGCCACCGGCCGCCGTCGGTCAAGTCACGGTGGATCCGGGCGCGGTACAAGCGGATGACATGGATATGAGCAAATTCACCGAGGATCTGCTCAAAAAAGGCGCCCGCGGCAAAGTGCGGGAAGGCGCCTTGGACGGCGTGACATCCCTCGACGATTTGATCGGTCTGCCGGCCAACGTGCTGGTCAGCAAGAAAACGATGCTGCCGAGCGACCTGCTCTTTGATTACAACAGCGACGTCCTGCGCGAGAGCGCCAAGGTGGGCCTGATGAAGCTGGGGCTGCTGATGGATCGCAATCCCAACCTCTATTGCTGGATCGAGGGATACACGGATTTGATCGGGGGCGACGATTTCAACCTCGACCTCTCACGCCGCCGCGCCGCGGCTGTTAGAGAGTACCTGGTCAAGTCGCTGCGCATGGATGGGGACAAGATCCAACCCCGCGGCAAGGGTAAGTTGGAACCGTTGGTAAAGGCCGGCAGCGTGGAGGAGCAGGCGCCCAACCGCCGGGTGGAGATCCGCATGCGCAAAACCCTGCCACCGCCCGAGCCCGCGCGGCCAGCTCCCCGTGCGCTGCCCGCACCGCCGGAAGCAGAGGTCGTCGCGCCGCCGCCAGAGGAGCAAGCGCCACCGCCGCCGCGGGCCACTCCGGTGAAGCCAAAGCGCGAACTGCCCGCGAGGAAACACCCGACCCCGGCACCGCCGCCGCGGGCCGAGCCGGTCGAACTGCCGGCCGTGCCCAAGGCGAAGCCGGTGGACCCGGGTACGGCGGCGGACGCGTTTGTCCCGTTAGAGATTCCGCGGGCGCGGGCGGTGGACGAGTGAGGGGCTTGTCAGCGCTGGTTGAAGCGGGACATTTCGCGTTGGGCTTCGCGGAGTTCCACTTTGTTTTTGAGGTCCTGGCGCTGATCGGAGTGGGTCTTGCCCTTGCCGACGCCGAGTTCCACTTTGACGCGGCGGTTTTTCCAATACATCCGGAGCAGCGGCAGGGTGCAACCCTTGATGGCCGTGGCGGTGGCGAGCTTGAGGATCTCGCGCTTGTTGAGGAGCAGGCGGCGCGGGCGCTTGGCGACATGGTTGAACCACGCCCCTGCCGTCTCCCACGGCTGGATATCGCAGCCGTAGAGCATCACCTGGTTGTTTTCAACCCGGGCGAAGGCATCGGACACATTGACCTTGCCGGCACGAATGGATTTGACCTCGGTGCCCTTGAGTTCCAGACCGGCCTCGTATTTTTCCAGAATGTGAAAATCGCGTCCGGCTTTGCGGTTGGTGGCGATGTCCGCACTCATGGGGGATCCTGGCTAACGGCGCAGGGCGGCTCAGGGCGCGGGTTTCACAATCAGGCGGATTTTGCCTTCGATGATCTCGGTAAGGGCAATGTCCGCGGCTCCCAAGCCAATCCGGTTGGCAATCAGCGGGGCACGCCCGCTGTTCAATTGCCGCACGCGCTGGGACACCAGATTGACCAGAACCAGTGGGTCAATCACAACTTCAGAGGCCTTTTCGACGAGCTCGCTTTTCATGGGGGATCCGGGGAGATGCCAAGCCGCCCATCCCACACCGGCAAAACCACAGGGTCTGGCGACGCGGACAGGGCGTTCTTCGCAAAAAATAACAGGGAGTAGAGGTGGGTGCGGCGCTGAGTCCGGACGCGGGACAAAGCAGATATTCAGACCCTTGGCAAGCCCAATCTGGAAATTGACCCGATTTCTTGAGATTTTGCCCGACCGGCGGGACGCCTGATACGGTCAGCATGGCAGGAGGATAGGCATCCTGCCTGTCATGGCTGACGGGCTTCCAGCCTGTCGTTGCATGAGCGGACAGGCGGGGACGCCTGTCTTCCCTCACAGGCTGGACGCCTGTTTTCCATGCAGGCCGTGCCAAACACACTGTATTGGCCATGGCAGACGTGTTCGAATGCCCCCGCACCGCAGGCTTGCGGTGGGCCGGGGATGCGCTTAAACTCGGACATGCAAGTCCCTGCCTTGATAGGATCCGCCTTTCTCGTCCTCGCAGCCTGTGCGGCGGCAGCACCGCCGGCCAAGGCCGCCCCCTCCCCCAACACGACGGCCATCGGCCGCAAAATCTGGCACAACGAATGCGGCGGCACGGTGGACGGGCTGACGACTTGGAATGCGGGGGAGGAATTTCCATCGCTGGGCATCGGGCATTTCATCTGGTACCCGGCGGGGGTGCGGGGGCGATTCAATGAAACATGGCCGCAGTTTGTGGCTTTTGCCCAAAAGCAGGGGCGGTCACTGCCGGCGGTGGCCACCGCTCCAGCCAGCCCGTGGCAGTCCAAGGCGGAGTTTCTAAGGAATTTCAATTCGCCACAGATGACCGGCCTGCGCCTATGGCTGGCGGCCCAGGTGCCGGTGCAGACGGATTTCATCATCGCCCGCTCGCGCGCCGCGCTGCCCAAAATCCTCGCCACCGCCCCGGCCAGCGAGCGGGCACGCATCGAGGCGAACTACCACAAGGTGGGCACCACGTCTAACGGAACTTACGCCTTGATCGACTACGTGAACTTCAAGGGCGATGGCAGCCTCGCCAGCGAACGCTACAACGGCGTGGGTTGGGGCTTGCTGCAAGTGCTCGCCGGCATGCGCGACGTCGCCGCCGGACCGCCAGCCGCCGCCGAGTTTGCGGCTTCGGCCAAGCGGGTGCTGACCCGCCGCATCGCCAATTCCCCGCCGGCCCGCGGCGAGCAACGCTGGCTTGTTGGCTGGCACAACCGTTGCGATTCCTATGCCAGGCCGTTGTGACGCCGTTTCTTAGTATCAGGAATCACCGTGTATGCTGAAATATAATGCCAGTCATTATATTATTGACAGCGGTGACCCGCCACAACCGAGTTCATGATTCTTTCTGGCTTGACCCGGCGTGAGCTTGGTCCAGTGTGCCGCGCGCCGCCGCCACGAAGGTGTCGGTCTGCCCCATTTCACCCCGTCCAACCCGATACCCCCATGGCCGCGAAGATCCACACCAACAAGGATGTCTCCATTGCCCCCCTGAAAAAGAAAACCCTGGCTGTCATCGGCTTCGGTTCCCAAGGGCACGCCCACGCCCTCAACCTCAAGGACAGCGGCTTGAATGTCCTCGTCGGCCTCCACAAAAAATCCAAGTCCCGGGCGATTGCCAAACAGCTCGGCTTCAAGGTGATGGACACCGCCGAGGCGGTCAAGGCGGCCGACGTGATCTTCATCGCCACGCCGGACACGGTGGTGCCGGAAGTCTATCAAAAGGACATCGCGAAAAACCTAACCAAAGGCAAGACCTTGTTGTTCGCCCACGGCTTCGCCATCCACTTCAAGACCATCACCCCGCCCAAAAATGTCGATGTCATTCTGGTGGCCCCCAAAGGCCCCGGCCACACGCTGCGCTCGCAGTTTGTCGAAGGCAAGGGCATCCCCGGCCTCATCGCCGTCCATCAGGATGTATCCGGCAAGGCCAAGGAAACCGCGCTGGCGTGGGCCCGCGGCATCGGTTGCACCCGTGCCGGGGTGTTTGAAACCAATTTCCGCGAGGAAACCGTCACCGACCTTTTCGGCGAGCAATGCGTCATCTGCGGCGGCGCCGCCGCCCTCGTCAAGGCCGGCTTCGAAGTGCTCGTCAAGGCCGGCTATCAACCGGAAATGGCCTACTTCGAGTGCCTCCACGAACTCAAGCTCACCGTCGACCTCATGAACGAATCCGGCATCGCCGGCATGCGCTTTTCCATCTCGGAAACCGCGGAGTACGGCGATGTCACCGTCGGCCCGAAAATCATCGACCGCGCGGTCAAAAAGCGCATGGCCAAGCAACTCAAGGCGATCGAAAGCGGCGAGTTCGCCCGCGAGTGGACCGCGGAATATGCCGGGGGCAACAAGCACTTCAATGCCATCCGCAAGGCCGAGGCGCTGCATCCGATCGAGAAAATCGGCGCCAAACTCCGCGCCTCCATGAGTTGGATCAAGGCCAGGAAAATCAAAAAGGGTGCCAGCCAGGCCAGCTTCACCTCGACCTCGCGCTGATTTGTTAGCCTCAGGTGCGGGGCACCTTTCTAACGCCGCAACGCATCCATTGGGCATCGGCGCTCATGGCGTGCTGCTATTCATCCCTGCGCCTTCCATCGGATATTTTCCCATTGCTTTGGATGGGAATGCATGGCAGGGTCCATCAGTTTCACCCCACCGCCATGCATAAATCCCTCGTTTTGCTCATCGCCGGAACCGCTGCCGCCCTCGCGGAACCCAACTCTCTCACGCCCGCGCAGCAGGCCGACGCGTATTACGGCAAGGGCATCGCGGCGGAAAAAGCCGGCGATGTCGCGGCCGCACGCGCGGCCTACACCCAAGCCCTGCAGCTCAACCCGGGGCTGGCCAACTGCCGTTACCGCCTCACGCAGCTGCAAATTGATGCGCCATCGATCGCCGCCAAAGGCCGCGAGGCGAAATTCAGCAAGGTGATGGTGCCCGCGCTCCAACTCGAGAATGCCACGTTGCAGGAAGCCATCGATGGCCTCAGCCTGATTATTGAGAAAGAAGCCAAAGGCCAGCTGGCGGCGAATTTCGTCATCCAGGATCCTGGCAAAAAATTGGCGGCCACCAAGATCACGCTGAACCTGAAAAACCTGCCGGCCTCCGCCGTCATGTCCTATCTGATGACCCAGGCCAACGCCAAGGTGCGCTACGACGAGCACGCCGTCGTCATCGAACCGAAGTGACCTGCGCGGCGGGCGGGGCGCGCCAAAAGGTGGGTGCTCCCGAGGCCATGGCCGCCGCAGGCTTGCGCCTTACTCTGGACCGTCGCGACAATCGGATGGTCCGATCGGACCACCGGATTGTCGCGGTCACACCTCACACCGCGTAGTTGTCGCCGATGCCGTAGTGCTCGATCATGTAGTCCATGTCCTTGTCGCCGCGGCCGCTGAGATTGACCAGGACGGTGCGCGGGAGGTCCGGGTTTTCGCGGGCGAGACGCATCGCATGGGCGACGGCGTGGGCGCTTTCCAAGGCGGGGATGATGCCTTCGTTGCGGCTGAGCACATAGAACGCCTCCACCGCATCCGTGTCGGTGGCGGTGACATAATTGACGCGTCCGGTGTCCTTGAGGTGGCAATGCTCGGGGCCCACGCCGGGGTAGTCGAGGCCGCTGGCGATTGAATGCACGGGAGCGGGCTCGCCCTTGTCATCTTGTAACAGATAGCACTTGAACCCGTGGATGACACCGGCCATGCCATAGGTCATGGTGGCGGAGTGCTCGCCAAGCACCGTGCCTTTGCCCAGCGGTTCGACGCCGTGCAGCTCGACCGGATCATTGATGAAACCGGCGAAGAGTCCCATCGCATTGCTGCCGCCGCCGACGCAGGCGGTCACGATGTCCGGCAGGTCGCCGGTCATTTCGATGAACTGCTCGCGGGCTTCGATGCCAACAACTTGTTGGAAATCACGCACCATCATCGGGAACGGATGCGGCCCGACCACCGAGCCGATGCAATAGATCTGATTGACCGGGTCCTGCACATAAGCCATGAGCGCGGAGTCCACGGCTTCCTTGAGGGTGCGCAAGCCATGGGTGGCGGGAATCACCCGCGCACCGAGAATCTGCATGCGGGCAACGTTGGGGGCCTGTTTGGCCATGTCCACCTCGCCCATGTAAATGTCGCACTCGAGCCCGAAGTAGGCGGCGGCGGTGGCCAACGCGACCCCGTGCATGCCGGCTCCGGTCTCAGCGATGAGTTTCTTTTTGCCCATGTAGCGGGCGAGCAG
>CAIKDP010000298.1 GCA_903826205.1 Akkermansiaceae bacterium | reverse complement strand
ATGCAGTAGCGGGGTCGGGGTGCGCTCAGGTGCGGCCCCCGGCGGTCGGGTTTGGGCCGGAAATCGGGCGGTCGCGGGGCTTGCGACGAGGACAACGGAGCGCTGGTTCAGCGGGGCTTAAAAAGCTGGGCAAAAGCCTTGCCTTGCGCCCCGAAAGGCATATAACCGGAGGCAGATGATTCCGGCGCAAAAACCATTCTCCCCAAACCGCGAAGCATCCAGAAACCAAAGTCCTATCAATGAAAAAAAGTGTGTTTGCGCGGATTGACGAGTAATATCAGTAATCATTCTGAACATGAGATGGCTTGCAAAAATCATTGTCTGGGTCGTTCTGCTGTCCGGTACCTATTCCGGATGGGGTCAGGCAACCATGCCTTTGACGCCCAGCACGACCCGGCTCGCACTGGCTCCGGGGCTTTCCGTCTACCGCGATGTCTCTAGGGCGTTCACGCTGGATCAGGCGCGGCAGGCCTATCGCGAGGGGCGCTTTCAAGTCAACCGGCAACCCTGGCCGGCGTTTGGCTTCACCCACGATGCCATCTGGGTGCATTTTGCGGTGCATTCCGCCAGCACGAATCAGTTGCTCTGGTTTACGGAGCTGCCGACGGCGCGGATGGATGAGCTCGATTGGTATGTGGTGCGCGGCGATGGTTTGGCGGAACATCTGCAGGCGGGCAATTTACGCCCGCATTCGGCGGCCGTGGTGGATTACAAATTCCCGGTGTTTCCGCTCCAGCTGAATGCCGATGAACGCGCCGAGGTTTTTCTGCGGGTGCATTCCCTCACGTCCATCAATGTGCCGTTGCAGATTTGGGCACCCGGGGCGTTCATTGCCGTCGCCGGCCGGAATGGCACCCTGTTTGCGGCGTTTTTTGGCTACATCGCGTCGCTGATCGTGTTATCCCTGATCATAAGCGTGTTCACGCGAAACCGGGACTTTGTGATTTATTCGCTGTCCCTGGTGTGGCTTGCTCTCACCTATTTCATCACGAGCGGGTATTACGCCTGGTTGCGGCTGCCGGCCGCGGCCGTCGCTGTGCACGCCGGCGTCATTGCGACCGCCGGACTGGGCCTGTTGATGATGCTGCTCTATCTGCGCAATTTCTTTGACCTGCCCGCCACGCACCCGGGCTTGAACCGCTGGGTGGTGCGGATCACCTGGCTAAACAGCCTGCTGACGGGCCTGCTGCTGGTGGGCCCCTATTGGCAGATGAATCAATTGCTCCTGTTGCAATCTTTCCTGATCGGCGCGGGCGCGATGAGCGTGACGGGTTGGTGTTGGTGGCGCGGGAATCGCCTGGCCCGCTTTTATGTGCTGGCCTGGCTCGTGTTCTGGCTGCAGGTCGTGGCGAACGCGCTGCAATACTTCGGCTGGGTGCCGATCCTGGCGATGCCGGAAATGCAGATAATTTTGGCGATCACCCTCAGTATGACCTTGTTTTTCATGGCCCTGGCCGACCGCGTGCGGCAGGTCCGGCTGGACATGAATCAGGCCCGGCAGCAGGTGTTGCAGTTGGAACAGCAGGCCAGCCGGGAACTGCAGTTGCAGTTGCAGCGCCAGCAACGGTTGATCCGTGACTTGCACGACGGCCTGGGTGCCAACAGCGCCAACGTGGAACTGCTGGCCGAACGCGGGCGCCGGGAGGGTCAACCCGCCGGCAAAGACGCCGCCCTGGAGCAAATCACCCGCCTCGCCCTGGAAAACAGCCTGGAAGTGCGCTCGCTGATGGACTCGCTGGACAGCGACGGCATGAGCT
>CAIKDP010000297.1 GCA_903826205.1 Akkermansiaceae bacterium | reverse complement strand
ATTGGGACGGCGCTCCTAGGGCTGGCGGCGGTGACCTTGTGGAAATGGCGGCAACACCTGAAACCGCTTCTGATTGGCCTGTGCGTATGTCTGATAGTCCTGCAATTGATCAAGCAACGTCCGATCTGGTATTTGATGGCCTTGATGGATCTGGTGGGGGGGAGCACCGGTTGGCATCGCGCCTATTTGATCGATATGGGACTGCAGCATCTGAATGAGTGGTGGTTGTGTGGCGCGGATTATACCCGGCACTGGATGCCCTATGGTTTGGCGGCGGTTCCCGAGCATTGCGATCTAACTAATTATTACCTTCATCTGGGTGTCATGGGTGGATTGCCCTTGACCTTGTCGCTGCTGGCGCTCCAGTGGAAATCATTCCGGTTGATCGGCGGGAGGATGGCCGAACTACGGACGTCTCGCAGTCCTGATGAATTCTGGCTATGGTGCCTGGGATCGGCACTGTTCGCCCATGCGGTTACCTTTCTGTCAATTTCGTATTTTGACCAGATTTATGTCTTTTTCTGGGGTTTGATCGGTGGTTTGATGGGCTTTCTCAACGTGGATAGTGCGCAGGAGACAGGTGAGCCGCATGTAGAATCCACCCCGGAGGTGGTTGCGGAGAGGTCGGCAGGTGAGTCGCCCTCATGGGGTCGCGGGCATGGCCGGCGGGTCATCCTCTCCGCTCCCGTTGAGTTGCCTTGATCAAAGCGATCATTTGATTGGCGTGATACCAATTCAGTGGGCCCGAGGCGCAACATCCTGGCCGTTCCTTCACCTGCCATCCTGCGGTTTTGACAATGGCAGTGCATGCATGGCCAACATCCCGGTTTCAAAATGTTAGTTTCCGTCATTATACCCACGTATAACCGTGCCGACCGGATACGAGGAGCGGTGGAGAGCGCGTTGGCCCAATCCTACCGCGATCTCGAGGTGATCGTTGTAGATGATGGATCCACCGATTCCACCATGGATGTACTGGCTGAGTACGTTGACCGGGTATTGGTCATTTCGCAGCCGAATGCCGGTCCCTCTGCGGCTCGCAACCGTGGCGCAACAGCGGCGAAGGGTGGGATTCTGGCATTTTTGGATTCGGATGATCGGTGGGCCGTGAATAAAATCAAACGGCAGGTAGGGCTGATTCTCCGCGGCGGCTCCCAAATGTGCTGTTGTGTCTGTAATGCATCGGTGATCGGGGTCACGGGCAATCCAATCGGGCAGACATTTGATTCCGCCGGCATTCGGCCAGATTTTCCTGAAGGAGAATGGACCAACCCTCAGGACATCCTCGCCACCCGGTTTTTGCTATTTAACCAAGTAGTCGCAATCCGGCGGGAAGCATTCGCCAAGGTCGGGGGGTTCAACGAGGATCTTTGGCTACTTGAGGACTATGAGCTTGCCCTGCGACTCTCCTCTTCAGGTACCTGGGGAGTGATTCGCGAGCCACTCGTCATCAAACACAACGATACGATTGGAATCGGGGTGAAGTGTATGATGAATCGCGAGCGGCACGCGCAAGTTCGCGTGGAGATCCTCGCCGGGATTCTCGGGACGCCGCATGACCTTGGGCCCCGTGCACAATTGAATCTCGAACGCACGCTGGCGAGCCTGAAAGCCGAACTCCGTGCCTTGGCCATGGAAAAGCGGGGGGGATTCTTATCAGTGGCCTGCGGTAAAGCGCTTGGGCTATGTTTGCGGGCCCGGTGGGCCGCCAGACGCCGCAGCCCATCCTGGCCGCAGTTTCAAGGCAGGGCGCTCGAGGTTTGAGCGGGTAGCCTAACATCCGGGTCGGAATCCATGTTCAATTGAATGTTCCTTATGGACGAAATCATCATTGAAGCAGGGCGTTGCGAACGCCAGTATTGGCGGGACCTGTGGCGTTACCGGGAGTTGTTCTACTTTCTTGCGTGGCGGGACATTCTGGTACGCTACAAGCAGACGGTCATCGGTGTGGCATGGGCGGTAATCCGTCCGCTGCTGACAATGCTGGTGCTGACGTTTATCTTTGGCAAACTTGCGAAGATGGACTCCGGTGGTGTTCCGTATCCGATTCTGGTGTTTTGTGGGATGCTGCCATGGCAGTTTTTTTCCACGGCGTTCTCAGAGAGCGGCAACAGCCTGGTCAATAATGCGGGGATGATTTCCAAGGTCTATTTTCCACGCTTGGTGGTGCCTGTGAGCAGTGTGATCACCAGCTTTGTAGATTTTCTCATTTCAGCGGTTTTGATGGTGTGTGTGATGATTTATTACGGCTACACACCCGGGCCATCGGTCGCCCTGCTGCCGGTGTTTGTGCTCCTCGTCTTTGCCACGGCCTTTGGTGCGGGTTTGTGGGTGTCCGCACTCATGGTCCGTTACCGGGACTTTCGCTTCATCGTTCCTTTCATTGTCCAGTTCGGCTTGTATGTATCGCCGGTTGGCTTCAGCAGCCATGTGGTGCCGGCACAATGGCGGCTATTGTATTCGATAAATCCAATGGTTGGCGTGATAGACGGCTTTAGGTATGCGATCCTCGGTGAACATACCCTCTACTGGCCGGGATTTTGTATCTCCCTTGTGGCGGTGGTGCTGATCATCGTCACCGGAATCTGTTATTTCCGCCATACCGAAAGGACCTTTGCGGACATCATTTGAAGCCCTATGAACTGCCCTGTCATTTCTGTCGAAAATCTGTCAAAACGCTACTTGATAGGTCGCAAGATGGAGAAAGGCGACGGCTTGCGGCACGCCTTGGAGCGGGCGATCAGGGCGCCGTTTGCCATGCTGAGAGCCGAATCACGGGCAAAGCGGGCCAAAACCGAGGAGTTCTGGGCGGTTCGCGACCTCAGTCTGGAAATCAAACAAGGCGAGATGCTGGGGGTCATCGGGCGCAATGGGGCCGGCAAATCTACCTTTCTCAAATTGCTGAGCCGGATCACCGAGCCGACTGCCGGGAAAATCCGCTTGCGCGGGCGCGTGGCCAGCCTGCTGGAAGTGGGGACAGGCTTTCACCCGGAGTTGACGGGGCGTGAGAACATCTTCCTCAACGGGGCGATTCTGGGAATGAGTCGTCTGGAAATCAAACGGAAGTTCGATGAGATTGTTGCCTTCGCGGAGATCGAAAAGTTTCTCGACACCCCTGTGAAGCGCTATAGCAGTGGGATGTATGTGCGCCTGGCATTCGCTGTGGCAGCGCATTTGGAGCCGGAGATCCTGATTGTGGATGAGGTGCTAGCCGTGGGAGACGCTGAGTTCCAGAAAAAGTGCCTTGGCAAGATGGAGGATGTCTCAGCAAAAGAAGGCAGGACTGTCATTCTTGTTAGTCACCAGATGACGGCCATCCAGAATCTATGCACACGCTGTATCCTGATGGACCAAGGCCGATTGATCCGGGAGGGTCAGACTGCGGAGGTGGTCAGAGCCTACACGTCAAATGGAGCCAAGTTGGCATCCGGCGGGTTGGCGGGGCGCACGGATCGTACAGGCATCGGCGATCTCAGGATCACATCCATCGATCTCCGCGATGAGTCGGGCAATATTGTCATGGAAGCGGTCGCGGGAAGTCAGGTGGTGCTGAGCCTGGAATACACGGTGCGGGAAAACGTCGTAATCAATGACTGCGTCTTTTGCGTGGGAATTGAAAAGGATTTGAAGGAGTATTTTTCCATGTCATCCGCGCTGGTAAATCGGCGGCAAATCAGGATTTCGGGCAGTGGTCGCATGGACTTTCTGGTGCCAAACTGGCCGTTGATGGGTGGCAGGTATCATGTCAGTTTCTATATTGGGTCCAACCAGGGGATTCAGGATTGTATCGATGATGCAGCGGTGATTGAGGTGATCGACGGGGATTTCTACGGCACCGGAAAGTTGTATCACGAAGGTTGGCAGGGGACGGCGGTGCTGGTTCAACATTCGTGGAAACATCATCCCAATGGCCACAACTCCAGAAAAGTGGTGTTGGACGAGCGTCATCGAATCAAACCTCAAATAGAGTTCGCATGAAGATTCTGATGATGCACAAGGGCGACGGCGCGATGGGGGGAGGGCAGGTCCAAATGAACCGGCTCCTCTCGGGGCTTAAACTGCGCGGCGTCGATGCGCGAATCCTATGTCGCGACAAAGGCCGGCTGGAATCAGTACAGATGCCAGTTCGGCCACGGTTAGAATACTTGCTTCGCAAGGTGACGCGCAGGTTGGGGTTGAACGAGATGCATCTGGTGAGTTCCTACTCGGTTAAGGGTCTGCCGGATTATCTGGATGCCGATCTTATCGATTTTCACTGCCTCCACTGCGAAACATTGAATTATCTGGCCCTACCCGCCCTCACCCGCGACAAGCCAGCGGTTTTCACCTTCCACGACATGTGGCCTATCACTGGGCACTGTCACGCCAGTCTCGAATGCGACCGCTGGAAAACCGGTTGCGGCAAATGCCCCCATCTGGAGATTGATCCTCCGGTAAGTTGTGATGCCACGGCTCTCGAATGGAAGCTCAAGCGTTGGGCATACAAGCATTCCAAGTTCACCATTGTCACGCCAAGCAAGTGGCTTCATGACAACATTAAGGAGAGTATGTTAGGAGACTTTCCGGCGCATCACATTCCGCATGGCGTTGAGACCGATGTATATCAACCACTTGACCAGGACCTTTGCCGTTCGGCATTGGGAATACCCCTAGGAAAAAATGTGATACTGTGTGCGATGGAGAGCATGCAGAGACCATTGAAGGGCGCATCTCTGCTGGTCCAGGCGTTACAGTGTCTGCCTGATTCCCTGCAGCGGGAGAGTGTCTTGCTGCTGTTTGGTCACTCCAATGGGGATGTTCTCAAGCAAATTCAGATGCCAGTTGTGAACCTTGGGTATCTGTACAACCAGCGCCTCAAGGTGATGGCTTTTTCAGCGGCAGATTTGTTTGTGAACCCGACGCGCGCTGAAAACTTCCCGCTGGTCGTGCTGGAAAGCATGGCCTGCGGCACGCCTGTGGTTTCCTTTGCTGTGGGCGGTGTGGCAGAGTTGGTGCGCACAGGCTTGACCGGATATCTGGCCGTGCCGGATCAGCCGCGGGACTTATGCGATGGAATGGTGAGTCTGCTTGGGGACAAGCAGCGATTGCAAACCATGGCACGCCAGAGTCGGCAGGTGGTTGAAGCTGAGTACGCACTGGATCTGCAGGTTCAAAGGTATATCGATTTGTATAGTCAGGTGATTTCAGGAAAAGCGTGCCATGATTGATCTGGGATATCAACTTGCCGGCAGGACGCTGCATCGTGCGGCCAGAGTCATCCGGAGAATAGGCCGCATGGCGGGTGTTGCTGTGCCACCTAACATGGTTCCGAGCCGGGACTTCTACTCGATATCGATTTATGCCGGAAGCTCGCCGTTTGATCTGGCTCCAGCCGGCGCCGAGGCTGTCCCTGTGCTAACCAGTAGGGATGTTACGGATGTTGCTGCGGCGTATGTGGCCGACCCGTTTATGATCCGGGTGGACGGTTGCTGGTACATGTATTTTGAAATCTTGCCAAAAGACATTGTCAAAGGCGTTATCGGCCTGGCCACCAGCCGCGATGGCTTGAGCTGGGAGTACCGCCAGGTGGTTCTGGAAGAGCCATTCCATCTGTCATATCCTTGTGTGTTCGAATCCAATGGTGACTATTTCATGATCCCTGAATCCAATCAGGCGGGGGCGGTTCGCCTCTACAAGGCCGTGCATTTTCCCACGCGTTGGTCATGGATGGGGAATCTGATAGAGCATGTAGAATACGTTGACTGCACGCCCTTCCGGTTTCATGGCAAATGGTGGCTTCTTGCGGGATGCGGGTCGCCCCCGATGTTGGCCGAGACGTTGCGGTTGTTCCGCGCCGACAGGTTGACGGGTCCGTGGACTGAGCATCCGGCAAGCCCGGTGATTTCCAACAATTCTCACATTGCCAGGCCGGGAGGACGTGTGGTTGTCTGGTGTGACCGGTTGTATCGCTTTGCCCAGGATTGCTCGCCACGCTACGGCTTGCGGATTCATGCCTTTGAGATCACCGAGTTGACAGAGACCTGTTATCGCGAGCGGGCGGTCACGCCCGATCCGGTACTCGCGGGTTCCGATCACGGCTGGAACTCGGATGGCATGCATCACATCGACCCGCATCCCACTGAAGACGGCGGTTGCATCGCCTGTGTTGACGGTTGGTATTGGGGTGGGGTGGATTCATGATGGCCTCAAGCATCCAGCATGCCTATGAAACCCACTGATTTGTTGCCGATGCCGGTTAGAAACGCCGGTCGTGCTGTGGTACGGCGCTTTCTCCGCAAGCGCATTCCTTGGCTGATGCGGCCGCCACCTCCGGGCTATGCAAGGTTCCAGCAATGGCGCTCCATTCATCCAATCCGCCGGAACTTCGGTTGGGACACCGGCGGGCTGTGTGTGGACCGGTACTATATCGAGGGCTTCCTGCAGCGGAACCAGGATGTGATCCGCGGACGCGTGCTCGAGGTTGCCGAAAACTCCTACACCCGGCGCTTCGGGGGCGATCAAGTCACCCTCTCGGACATCCTCCATGTGGCCGAGGGTAGCCCCAATGCCACTATCATCGGTGATCTCACTAGCGGAGCCGGTCTGCCGGATGACGCCTTTGACTGCATCATCCTCACCCAGGTGCTGTTTATCATTTTCGACCTCCGTGAGGTAGTCAAGACGCTGTACCGGATTCTCGCTCCGGGCGGAGTCGTCCTTATTACCGAACCCGGAATCTCCCAGATCGCCCGCTATGACATGGAGCAATGGGGTGATTGCTGGCGTTTCACATCGTGTTCCGCGACCCGGCTTTTTACGGAGTGTTTTCCTGCCGATCACGTTGCGGTGGAAACCCGCGGCAACGTTCTGTCATCGATCGCCTTCCTCCATGGGTTGCTGGCGACCGAACTCACCCCTGAGGAACTCGACCATCAGGACCCCGATTACCAAATGTGCGTGTTTGTCAAGGCCACCAAGCCACTGCGCGGTCATGTGCATTCTTGAGGATGTTCGATCGTAACTATGCAGGGTTGAGTTTCTCGTTATTCTGTATCTAACCATATACCAGCGCTTCTTATGAGAACTATAAGGCGGATGTTAGCTATATTGGGTATTCTGTTGGTCATTCTCTGTGACGTTACGGTTTGCAGCGCACAGACCCCCCCTCCGGTTCGGATCATGCCATTGGGAGACTCGATCACCTCAGGAGATGTCGACCCCACCATCACGGTCGAGGGCGCTTACCGCCCGAGCCTATACTCGCGCTTGTGCGCACAGGGGTTCAATGTTGATTTCGTCGGTACGCTATCGGATCCGGACAATAATCCGGCATTTCCGGACCGCAATCACGAAGGTCATGGCGGATATGGCATTGAGGGAATTCGGAATGAGGCCGCTTTCTGGCTAAATCGAGTCCCTGATCCGGACGTTATTTTGCTGCATATCGGAACCAATGACTTTTGGGCTGGTAAGAGTCTGGCGGCGGCACAGGAAAGCCTGAGGAATCTGCTCACTGAACTTTCGTCACTACGTCCGCATGCGAGAATCATTGTCGCTAGCTTGATCCCCAGGTTGGATGCCTATGAAGCGATTCAAGGTCAGTTCAACGCGTCCATTCCAGGGATTGTAAGCGAGCAAGTCGCATTGGAGCGCCATGTATTCTTCGTGGACATGCACAGCGCGCTGCTGCCGCAGGATCTGGCCGCGGACGGGGTGCACCCCACTCTTGAAGGGTACGGAAAGATGGCGGACCGGTGGTTGGAGGCGATCACTCAGGTCATCACTTCCCTCGGCACGTCTGATCCTCCGGAGTTGGCGAAAGTTGATGCCAGCGCGGACTTGGAACATGTGACGGTGACGTTTAGCAAGCCTGTCAAGGATGAGGATGTAATCACCACCAATTTTTCACTGACCGGCGGCCTGGCCATCTTACAGGCAAATTTTGACACCGTGTCAAAGCGGGTTGTCACTCTAACCACCAGCCCGCAGACGCGTAGTGCCATCTATGGTATGTCAGTGAGCGGGGTGCATGATCTGCTGGGGAACTTGCTTCCGGAGGGGTCGATGATGGATTTCACTTCCCAAACAGTCATTGACGGGAGTTTTGAAGCGGACGGCCTGGCATGGGCGGGCACCGGCAATGTCTCTGTTTCAGCTTCGCCGATTCCTGCTGCATCCGATGGCATGAAGCTTGTGGTATTCAATGACGGTCAGACACTGCCGAACGGCATGATTGCGCAGAGCATTCCAACGCGTCCTGGCCAGAAGTACCGCTTGCGGTTTGATATGGGGGTTTATGCCTTCAGCCCCGGCATGCTGGGACTTCAACTCACGGTAACTGGCAGCCAGATCTTGCTAGCCCAAACCGCGACATTGCAAGGGTTTGGCGGCGGAGCCACTAAATGGCAGGCCATGTCGATTGATTTCGTGGCTGACAGCGCAAGCACCACCATTTCGTTTGCGGACGTTTCTACGGACACGATTAATATCGATTTGTTATTGGATCATGTGCGTCTTGAGGCGGTTATTTTGCGGACTTTGACAGTTGACTCAACCTCTTCCGGTGGGGTGAACGTGGTTGTGAGTCAGCCCGATCTTGGTGGCTTCGGTGATGGTATGACCACCTTTAGCCGTTCCTATGATAACGCAACGTCGGTGGCGCTCACGGCACCGGCCATAGCACCCGACGGGCTCGTATTTCTGAAATGGCGGAAGAACGGGGTTGATTACGCGTCAAGTCGCACCACTTCGGTAATCATGGGTGGCGACTATCCGCTGACCGCGCTGTATGTGGCTAACACGTCACCAGTTGCTGTCGCTGATTCCTATTCCGGGTTTGTGGAAACGCCGGTGACGGTGGCGGCTCCGGGCGTTCTGGGCAATGACACGGATGCTACACCCAACACCTTGGCGGCAGTGCTGGATGGTGGTCCCGCCCACGGCAGCCTAACCCTCAACCCTGACGGTAGTTTCACCTACACACCGGCGGCTGGTTATGTGGGATCAGACTCATTCACCTATCACGCGAACGATGGCGCGCTTGATTCCAATCTGACCATTGTTTCGATGACAATCAACGCCGCCCCTGCCGGCCTGCTGGTCAACGGCAGTTTCGAGTTGGGGAATCCATCTAACGAAGGATCCCTATATGGCTGGAACACAAGCGGGAGCCAGTTTGGAGTTCTGGCAGATGCCGGTTACACGGCAACGGCTGGTAGGCGTCTGGCGGTGTTCAGCGGCGGCGGTGACACCTTCGACGGGGTCATTGCCCAAACTTTCCCGACGACCATCGGACAGCCATACACGGTGGAACTTGACATGGGTATTTTCGGCACGGCGGGCCATATGCAACGCCTCCGGGTGACCATCGTCGGCGACAGCACCTTGGTCGAGCAACTCGAAGAGGTTGCGGCAGTGGCGGGACCGGCGAAGTGGACTCACAAGGGCTACTCGTTTATCGCCAACAGCAGTACCACGACATTGGCCCTCAGTGACGCTTCCTGGACCCTGTTGCCAAGCAGCGTGGCCAGGAATGCCGACCTTTTGCTCGATAATGTTCGGGTGACGGCTGCGGTTGCCCGTACGCTGACGGTTGCTTCGTCACCGTTCAACGGGTTGAATGTGACGGTAAGCCAGCCGGACCTCGATGGCGGTGGCAACGGGGTGACCAACTTCACACGGAGCTACGGCAACGGGACGGTGGTGACACTAACAGCCCAGGCCTTTCCCGGCGGATACATTTTCCAGAAATGGCAGCTGGACGGCAGTGATCTAACCACCAATGTTTGTGCGACGGTGAATATCGACGGACCCCATGCAATGGTGGCCGCCTATGGAGTGAATACGGCACCGGTAGCGAATGCGGATGCCTATGCCACGACTCTGGAGTGGCCACTGGTGGTGGCGGCGTCCGGTGTGCTAGGCAACGACACGGACGTGGAGTCCGGCACGTTGACGGCCGTGCTCGATACAGCTCCGGCCTTCGGTAATGTGAACCTGAGCCCAAACGGCAATTTCACCTATATTCCGGTGACCGGCTTCACAGGGCAGGATTCATTCACCTACCACGCGAACGATGGCGGGCTGAATTCCAACGGGGTGACAGTTACGATTACGGTCAATCCGATCGGCCCTTTCACCAATGGAAGCTTCGAATCAGGGACGCCTCTTGACTTTGGGGCACTCGATGGATGGTTGGTTACTGGCAATGCCGTTGGCTATTCGTCGCATCCGCCCAACTATGTTCCGAAAGCGGGCAACGACAACCGGTTTGTTCTTTTCAGCGGTGGCAACGATGTTTTCGACGGCAGCATATCGCAACGATTTGCCACCATCGCGGGGAAGGCGTACAAGCTGGAATTCGATATGGGGATTACCGGTCTATCCGGGCGACAACAGCTTCTGCAGGTCGCTGTCACTGGTGAAGCGCTCGCGCCTCTTGTGTCGGCACAGGAGGGGATTGCCGCCACCGGACTGGCCACCCTCTGGGCGGATCCACCCAAGAGTTATACATTCGTTGCCGATAGCACGGTGACGACCGTAACATTGAGCGACGCTTCCAGGTTGCTGTCACAGGCACAGTGCGCAAACGCCGATCTTTTGCTTGATGCCATTACGGTAACACCGGTAAATGACCTTCCGGTGGCCAGCGCGCAGTCGGTGACGTTGTTGGAAGACTCCACCGCGTCTATCACGCTTACCGGCAGCGACATTGACGGTGACAGTCTGTCCTTCACGGTGACGACCCCGCCGGAACACGGCACGTTATCGGGAGACGGCCCGAACCTGACCTACATGCCCACCGCGGATTACAACGGGTCTGACGGTTT
>CAIKDP010000296.1 GCA_903826205.1 Akkermansiaceae bacterium | reverse complement strand
GCAGTTGAATCTAACCATGGGGAAAGCTCCGCCGTGGCTCCTGTTCGACCCCACTCACCCCACCATGTCAGCCGTCCATTGACCCTCTTGCTCCTCTTCATCCGCTTCTCAACTGCGGATTCTAGGATGAACTGACAACGGCCCACGTTGAGCGGTTGGTTTCCCTGGTCCGCGACGGTCGTGACATTCACCGATCATAATCGCGGCCAACTTCAAGCTGTGGCATGCGTCATTGCAGGTTTGGTTGATGGGTGATAGGGCAGGTCCTTTGCGTGCCACCGCCGACTTCGCACTCGGTTGATCGTCAGCCGAGGCGAGTAAAGTTGGCTATCATGGCTCAACAGGGTAGCCGCCGGGGATTCCCAGCAATCCGAATAAGGCGAGAGCCGTAATGATGGCAACGCAAATAGAGAAAATTACAATATGTCTCTCAAATTGCTTGTTAAACCCACCGGCCTTTGTCGACTCATATATGACGAGGAACGTAGCTGTAGCAAACGCGACTCCAACACAGATGATTAACGATCGGATTACCTCGGTCATATCGTTCAGCTCAATGTGCCATGCTGGTAAGGTATTTTATATCCTGTTTGCGAACGTGGTGTAACTGGAGCAAATGCACCTTGACGGGTTGGTTTCAGCGGTGCCCAACGATGAGTGTCTTTTAGAGCACCATAGTCTGACGGTCCAGCACAATCGGGAGCGGGTTGACGCGTGGAGCGGGGCATGGCTCCGCTTTCCGTCCTCGTCACCGGTTCCTCGGGTTTCATCGGCACCCACGTTGTCCGGCACCTCCACGCGGCAGGCCACCGGGTCACCGGCCTCGACCACATCCCGCCAAAGAATCCGCTGCCAGAGGGTGTGGCGTTCCACGTCTGCGACATCCGCCACCTGGTAGTGCTTGAGACCCGATAACGTCGCTGGCCCAATATTGGGTCTCCTGAACCCGGCGCTCGCCGTGGTTTCTGCGGTGCCTGTGCTGTGAAACCAGTGCGCACTGGCCCCGTTTTCCTAAGTTTTCATAGAGGCTCATCATTTGTTGGAAGTGATATCAGAACTCGGCAACTCATCGCCCCCGCTTGATGCCATTCCTAAGCACTAGCCAGAGCATGACGCCCGCCACAATAATGAATGAAATCCATGTTATCCAAGGCTTTGATGGGGTTTCTTCAACGCCCTTTGCGGTGGATGGTCTCCGTGCGCTGTCCGCGGAATTGTCAGTTGCCGCCTCGCTTGTGGGTGGTCTATCCTTCAACATTGGCCGGGATATATTCTTCGGAGATTCCAATCGTCTCTTTAGCTCCTTGAGAGAAATGGAGACAGAACTTGTGACATAGGTCCTCTCCTGAAGGACCCGCTCCAGAAGTTCGACATCTTCCTTGGAACCGTGCCTTGAGAGTAGCCCAGATGCACATCCAGCCAGACTCGCACTCATGGTCTGTGTTCGTTCCCGGAGTATGTTTCGAGCGTATTCAAGATACGGATCCAAATTAATGGTTCCGACTTGATCAATACGGCTAAGTAATGCGCTCTCATATCCCGTTTCCTGATTCTCCATTGCCAGCTTGAGCAGCATTGGCGTGACGGACTCCCCCCGCCTGCGCATGTCTTTCAGAACCAGTGCTTGTTCGTCCTCCAAGTTATCGAGTCTCCCAACGTTGCGCATGAATACATCAATGTATGCATACTTTAGCAACGGATCTTCCAATGACATTTTTGCCAGTGTCTCCGCAGTGATGCCATGCAAATGCTCGGGATTCACCTGCTGAACTTCCAAGGACCAAGGGCGATATGGTCCCGGATGAGTGCTGCTGGTTTCAGGCTTGATTTCGACATCCGCGCGGACTAGTGGCGCGCTTCCGAGAAGCACGCAGCAAATGATCAACTTATGGTAATGGAACATAAAACGCCTCCTTTTTTTTCATGGTGTTGAAATTTCCCTCCTCAAACCGTTTTGGATCGTACTTACTATTCATCCAAATCATCTGACTCTTCATGAGTAAATGCCCCGGCGCGACATCATCCAACCCTAAAGCATGCCCCACTTCGTGAGCGGTCACTCCAAGAGTTTCATGTGCTGGGTCACTCAACGACACGACAATCCCGTCAGTTCCCACATCGGTGAAACCCAAGGCGTTTACGGGAATATAATTATAACCAAGCACCGTCATGGTGGCGTTGACGTAGCTGATGCGGACATGCTTGTCGGGAACCGTCCATTCTAGGATTTGGTTCCTTACGGCCTGGCATTCAGTAGGGTTCAGATGATTTGCAGCTTCCAAGTCAGTCGCATCAAGCATTGTCTGTGAAATCGTATCCCCCTCGTTACTGAACCAGTCAACTCGAATTCCGATCTGGCGGTAGATTTCCTGCATCTTGGCGACTTGCCGGGCGATGCGATCCATCATTTCCGACGGAACGTCACCCGCAGGCGAAAGATACACGGTATCGAGCGTGACATTTCCAACCGCTTTCTGGGCGGAGAATTCGACCTCGACGCTATCAAACTCGGGAAAGCTCACGATGATTTTGGATTCAAAATCGGCCAGCAAGGTCTGGTCATTATATCCATCGTCGGTGCCTTTGCCATTGTAATACTTGTCGTCATCGCCATCGCTCACCAGCAAGATCCAGGTGCTGACCATGGCACCGTTTTCCTGCTTCATCTCGACCTCGTAGTTGCCATCGGTGGTTTTTTGGGCAACCGCACCATCGATCACCGCGCCATGGAGCCCTGTGGATTTGATTTTTATTTTTGTCAGATTCGGGATGATTGCCGGGATTTGGATCCTGAAATGGTCGCGGTCCTTGTCGGCAAACTCATTGTCAAAGTTTGCACCTTGGAAAGCATCCAACCAACGACAAAACTTGATACCTCCGGTCGGAGTGTAGCCTTGCTGTTCTATCTCCACCGGCAGGAGGAGTATCAACGCCTTGTTTCCTTCGCCTGGGTTGCTCGCGTCATTGGCCAATGCGACGATGGTACCATCGCCGTTCATGGCATAGGCGCGGAGGTTGGTATAGCGGGGGGCGTCATTAACTTTCAAGTTTGCCACGAGATCATCGAGCAGGATTTCTTGGCCGTTACGCCAGATCGAGTGGCTGCCCATTAGTATTCCATTATCAGCCACCGCCAGCACCGGGGATACCGTTGGCGAGTGTGTGGCGATGCTCCATTGGCTTCCCCTTTTCACCCATAGATCGGTACCGGCAGCCACGAGACGTGATCTGGCATAGTCATCCCGATTGACTCGACAAACGGCATTAACATCCGCCAGCCACCCTGCGCTTCCCGGCAACTCCTCCTCCACTCCTGAGTCAATCGCAATCAAGCAGCGGTCGTATTGGTATGGACCTGAATAGCGTTGCCCCACCACACTGCCGCCATCTTCGACTGCAGTAAACTTGAATATCTTACCGTCAGCAGTCTTGTAGCTTTTCTCCCATGTGGGATCGCCTACGCCAGGTGCATACGGGTCGGTGCCTGGCACAGCCGGAGGATTCCAGATTTTCCATTCTCTCTGGTCTGCAAGGGGCAAATCGCCACCTAACACGGCAAGCGCCCCTCCGGGACTGGCGATGGCGCGGTAGCCACCGATTATCCAATAATCATCCATTGCATAGGGATTCTCATACATGCCGACATCCATCGGCGGAGGAGCCACGGGAGTCGCGTTCCAAGTGGACGTGCCTGACTGGGTAACAAGATTCCATAGCGTGGCCACCGGCCAGGCGGAGACGCCCCCATTGCCCGTATAATTCCCCCTGCCAACCACGCTGTCGCCGCATACCGCGTGTGGAAACGCATCCGCAATATCCGATGTCTCGGGATGATATGGAGTGGCGGCTACCATGCCCTCCTCAGTTTCCAGCATGCAACCTGCAAAAGTTGAGGGTGTCTTACGGATGTCCCCTGACCATACTCCGGCTTTCCATATCCGGCAGCGATCTTGCCAGGGACCTGAACCTTCCTTAAATTTGTCATTCCATAGCACGGTGCCGGTCCGTCCGATGGATGCCGTGATGGAGGAACCTGTGACCGCCGGTTCAATGTTGGATAGCCCATTGTAGTTTACCTGCGCCATCACGATGACCGCATAGGACGCCTCTGGCGCGGGTTTCCAATCGACTACCGGGTCGAATGGGTCGGCATCATCCACATCAACGACTCCATCACCATCGGCGTCGGAGAATCGAGACAGTTGACGCGAGAAGCTGGATAATCTGAGTCGATAAGACTGAATGGCGGTCCAACGATCATCCCAGTAGCAAGTGTCGGGATCGAGGGTGCCCGCAGTAGCGAGGTAGCCCCAGCGAGTCGGGTCGAGAGCGACCAGGGCGGCAATTTCGCTGGCAATCCAGTCATTCGACATGCCTGTGTTCGCGGTATCGTTATAGGGAACGAGTTGTAGAATGGCGATTTGGTTGCCTGAATCAGTGGTTGTAAGGGTGATGCGGCCGTCCGAACTGATGTGGTGCGGGACAAAAGTGTTGGGGTATAG
>CAIKDP010000295.1 GCA_903826205.1 Akkermansiaceae bacterium | reverse complement strand
CCCGAAGGACCCGAAGGACCCGAAGGACCCGAAGGACCCGAAGGACCCGAAGGACCCGAAGGACCCGAAGGACCCGAAGGACCCGAAGGACCCGAAGGATCAGAAGGACCCGAAAGAAGCGAGCGTGGGCAATGAGCGCGAGAAGAAGCAGGAAATGACTCCCGAGGAAGCCAAGCAATTGCTCGAATCGCTGCGCGACGACGAACGCACGGTCATTCCCATCCCACAGCAACGGCGCACCCGCTTCGCCACACCCGATAACTCGACCAAAGGCAAGACATGGTAAGCCAGATCCATCACTCTAACATTCGGTGGACCGGGCATGTTGCCCGGTGCCTCGGGCGGCAGGCGTTCGTCGAGCTCAGCCGAACTGCCGCATGGTGGACGCTCGTTACGGCGTTGCTTCTCATCACTATTGGCGTGCCCACGCTGGCCGCCGCAGCGGTGGAAGCCGCGCTTGACCGCGACTCCGTGCCGGCGGGCAGAGGTGCGCTGATGACGCTGCGCGTGTCCGGCGGCAGGGTCGGCAAGATCGAGCTGCCGGAAGTCGACAACCTCCTCATTCAAGCGCGCGGCCAGAGCCAGCAATTCGAAATCATCAACGGCCAATCCTCGGTTTCCGCCATCTACAACTATGCGGTGGGGTCCACCACGCCGGGGACCTATCAGATTCCTCCGATCGGCGTCACGGTCGATGGCAACAAACTCACGAGCCAGCCGCTCACGCTCAAGGTGCTCGCCGCTGCCGCCACGCAAGCGCCTGCCGGGATTGCACCGCTGCCGCCCAGCACGCCACCCGCCGCCGCAGACACTGAAGACACCAGCGGCAAACGTTTCGGATTTCTAACAGTCGAGCCCGCCACCAGCGAACGCAAGCATGTTTACGTGGGTGAGATCGCGCCGGTGCGCATCCGGGCCTGGCTGCCGGAGGATGCCCGCGCGCAACTCCACAGTGGCATCCAACCGGAAGGCCAGGCCTTCACGCTCCACAACGTCAGCGAGCGGCCCCAACAAACCAGCGAGGTCAGGGACGGCAAGCGCTACACCGTCATCACGTGGTATGGCGGCATCTCCGCGACCAAGGCCGGCAGCTACCCGGCCTCGCTGTCGTTGAAGGCCAGCGTCGCGGTGCGCGACACCTCGGCCCCCCAACCCCGGCGGCGCAGCGGCGGCCCGTTCGACGATCCGTTTTTTGACAGCATCCTCGACCGCATGAACACGCCGATGATCCAACAGGACGTCACCCTCAAATCCGAGGACCAGGAAATCGAGGTGCGGCCGCTGCCCACCCATGGCCGCCCGGCCGGTTTTTCCGGCGCGGTGGGCGATTTCAAGCTGGAGGCGCCGGAGCTGCCCCGCGCCTGGAAAACCGGCGAGCCGCAACAAGTCAGCGCCCGCATCAGCGGCAGTGGCAATTTCGCGCTGGTGGAGGCGCCGAAACTCAGCCCGCCGGACGCCTGGAAAGCCTATCCGGGCAAGGGCGATTTCACGCCGGGGGATGAGGCGGCGTTCTCCGGCAGCAAGAGTTTTCAATTCAGCGCGGTGCCGCGCAAAGGCGGCACCCAGGATGTGGCCCTGAACTTCAGCTTCTTCAACCCCGATGCCGGCGCCTACCAAACGGTCACCAGCCCCGCCCAACAAATCCAGGTGGCCGGCACGGACCTCGTCGAACAGGAACCTAACATCGCAGCCGCCAGGGAGCCCGACAAGCCGCGCGACCCGCTCATCGGACAGCACGCGCAATTGACACCGCGACGGTCACTCGTGCCGCTGGTGGCCAGGCCGGAGTTTGTTAGGTTGTTAGTCATTGCAGCCCTGCTGTGTGTGCTGGGAGGCCTGCTCGGCTGGCACCGCCGCCGCCGGGCCGACCCCATGCGCCGGGCGCGCACCGCGGAGGAGAGGGCCACCCGCGAGGCGCTGCATGCCGCCGCCCGCTGCGCCGCCGCCGGGGATGTCAGCGGCTATTTCGCGGCCGCCCGGCAGGCCCTCCAACACCGCCTCGGCAGCCGGTGGCGGCAACCCGCCCATGCCATCACCCTGGCGGAAGTCACCGCCCGCATGCCCGCCGACTCTCCCGTCGCCAGCTTTTTCCGCGAGGCGGACCGCAACGCCTACGGCCACTCCGCGGCAGACGGCGATTTCCCGCAATGGCAGGCACTGCTGGCCGATGCCATGGCGTCCCTCACAGAATGAAGAATAATGAAAATCGCCGCCGCAAACCCACCCTCGGAGTTCAGG
Source organism: Akkermansiaceae bacterium (assembly GCA_903826205.1). Classification (GTDB taxonomy): domain Bacteria; phylum Verrucomicrobiota; class Verrucomicrobiia; order Verrucomicrobiales; family Akkermansiaceae; genus Luteolibacter. The sequence goes on along the minus strand of CAIKDP010000295.1, from coordinate 6,256 downwards.
ATGAAAGCCATGCTGCCGCTCGCCTGCTGCTTTCTTTTGCTAGGTTTGTCTAACATCATCGCCGCCGCCACTCCCCTAGAACAGGCGAACCGGCAGTTTGCCGGCGGCGACTTTGCGGCGGCGGCGAGCGCCTACGAGCAGATCCTCGCCAGCGACGGGCCGCGCGCCGCCGTTTTCTACAACCTCGGCAACAGCTACCAACGGCTCGGCCAATATGGCCCGGCCATCCTCGCCTACGAACGCGCCCGCCTGCTCACCCCGCGCGATCCCGATCTGCTGGCCAATCTAACACTCGCGCGCAAGGCCGCCGCGGCGTTTGAGGAACCCCGGCCCAACCCGCGACTCGACGCCCTGCTCCATCTCCTCAGCCGCAACGAATGGTCGTGGCTCGTCACCGGCGCCGCATGCCTGCTCGGAGGGCTCGCGCTGGTCTGCGGTGCGCTGCGCCTGCCGCGCCCGGGGTGGCGCAAAGCCGCCGCGATCGCCGCCACACTCGCCGCACTCGGCATGGCCACCGGCACCACCGTATTGTATGTGAGGCGGGCGGAAGCGGCCCGCGGCATTGTCCTGTCAGCCACCGCCAGCGTGCGGATCTCGCCATTTGAAAGTGCCGACGCCCTGGGCAGCCCGGGCCCCGGCCGTTGCGTCCAACTCGGCCGGAAAGCCGGCGGCTTCATCTACCTCGAGGTTCCCGGCACCCAGCTTCGCGGCTGGATGGCCGACCGTGAGGTGGCGGCCGTCGCCCCGGACTAACAGTGGGCGGTTGGGCATGGTGGGTCACACCATGACTTTGGTTGGACGGAAGAAGCTCCGCACCACGGACACAAGTGTCCTCCTCCCGGGCGGCGACGAGTCGCCGCACTCCAGGGTGTCGGATCACTGCGGGTCCTCGCCCATCCAGTGGTTGAGGATTTCGACGGCGGCGGCCTGGTCGATGATGGGTTTGTGACTGCGGGTCTTGCGGCCGGCCTGTTGGAGTTTGGCGGCGGCGGTGGTGGTGGTCAGGGTTTCATCGACGAAGACGAGTGGGATGTTAGGCAGGCGCAGGTGGAGGCGCGTGGCGAAGGCGCGGACCTTGGCGGCGGCGCTGCCTTCACTGCCATCCATGCGGAAGGGCATGCCTAACACCAGCGTGCGGCTGCGGCGGATCTCGGCCAACTCGCCGATGCGGGCGATGGGATCCTGCGCCGCGCAATCGATGGTTTCCACCGGATGGGCGAGAATGCCGCACTCATCGGTGGCCGCAATCCCGATGCGCGCATCGCCATGATCGATGCCCAGCGCGGGGTGCATGGATGTGGGATCTTGCATCCGGCAGTTTATAACAACTCCGGCGGGAGCAGGTCGGTGAGTTTTTTGATCGCATCGGCCTGATGGCGGTTGGCGATGAGCAAGGCGTCGGCGGTCTGGACGACGATCAGGTCGTCCGCGCCGAGCAACGCGATGCGGGTGCCGGGGCGGGCATTGAAGATGATGTTGTTAGATGAGTCGAGCTGGGTGATCGCTTCGTTGGCGCGGTTGTCACCGTCGGATAGGCCGAGGTATTTGGCGATGGCCAGCCAGGATCCGACGTCATCCCAATCGAAGCTGGCCTCAATGTTGAGGACGCGTTCGGCTTTTTCCATGAGCGCGTAGTCGATGGAAATCGGGGTCAGTTGCGGGAAACGCGCGGCGAGGGTGGCGGGAATGTCCGCGGCGTCACGGATGTGCGCGACAAACGCGGCGAGCTCCGGGGCGTGGCGGGTGAGTTGTTGGATGACGGTGGGCAGGGCCCACACGAACATGCCGGCATTCCATGAGAAGCCGCCGGTCGCGAGGAATTGCGCGGCGAGTTCGGCGTCGGGTTTTTCACGGAAGCGTGTCACCTCGTGGGGCGGATGGGCGCAGGCCAGGCCGGGGATGGCGGCGGCGGCACCGCGTTCGATATAGCCGAAGGCCGGGCAGGGCCAGGTCGGGCGGATGCCGATGGTGACCAGGCCGGTGGATTGTTGCGCGGTGGCGAGGGCGTCGCGCATCACCGCTTGATAGGCGGCGGTGTCGCGGATGAGTTGATCGGACGGCAACACCAGCATGACCGCCTGCGGGTTGCGCGCGGCAATCAGGCCGATGCCGAGCGCCACGGCCGGGGCGGTGTCGCGCTTGGCGGGTTCGGCAAAAATGTTGGTGGCGGGCAGCATGTGGGCGATCTCGCGGACCGCGGCCTCCTGCAAGGCATTGGTGAGGATGAGGATGTTTTCGGGCGGGACGAGGCCGTCGAGGCGGCGGATCGTCTGCTCCAGCAGAGTGCCCTCGCCGAAGAGGTCGAGGAGTTGTTTGGGGCGGGCGTTGCGGCTCAGCGGCCAGAAGCGGGTACCCGAACCGCCGGCGAGAATGAGGGCATAGGTGTTTTCCGAATTGGGCATGACGGGCTCAATATACTGGGAAAACGCCCGCGGCAAAGCACGAATCACGGGGATTTGCTTTTACGGGCTTGTCAGGCAAGCGAAAAGCCGCTATGTGCATTCTCATGTCAGATGCTCACTCCGACCTCACACCCCAATGGATTGAAGTCAGCGCCTTGACCGCCCCGGCCTTGCTGGGCACCGCGGCGGGCCTCTTGCTCAGTGATTTGATGCATCGGAATGCGCGGCGCGGCCTTGGCATTGGCATCGGCGTGCTGGGAATCCTTGCCGTGCTGCCATTTGTCGTCGATGGCGTGGCCGGTCTGGTCACCGGTCCGCGCAGCCGCTATGGTGTGCGCCGCAAAATCCAACAAATCCGGGATGGTGGCAACGGTTTGCCCGACCACGACGGGGTGGATGAGGAACTGCGCGAGCAAGGCTTGATCTGAGTCCATGCGCGACCGCTTTGAACTCACGTTGCGCGACGGCACACCGGTGATCGTGCGGCCCCTCATCGATGAGGATCGCCCGGCAGTGGCCGAAGCCTATCGGCGGCTCTCGCCGGAAGGGCGCTACCAACGGTTTTGGACACCCATCGGCGAGTTGCTCGGTGGTGCGATGTTAGACCGGTTGATCGAGCAGAATCCGACCAAGCATGTGACATGGGTGGTGCTCGATCCGGCCCGTGACTTTCCCGGCGTGGGCGGTGCCAGTTGGTGGCGCAACGCCGCCAACCCGGCCGAGGCGGAAATCTCCGCGATGGTGCTCGACGCCGACCAGCACCGCGGCATAGGCACATTGTTGTTGGCGGTGATGTGGCTGACCGCCTTGCGCGCGGGCGTGGAGCAACTCGTGGCCTACATGTTGCAGGACAACCGCCGCGCCGCCAAGTGGGTCCAGGATTGCGGCGCCATTGGCGAGTGGGACGGCTACAAATTGGTATTCCGTTGGGACCTGCATGATCTCGATATTTTGCCGGCAACCCCCGCCGCCGCGGATCTGGCCAGCTGGCTGGCGGAGCTTTCACCGCGGATTCTGGGCGACCAGGAAACGGTTGCCTCATGAACTTTTCATTCGAGCCGATCTCAAATAATACCAAACCGCTGCGACACAAAAACAGCCAGCGGCAATGATTCCGGCAACGGATAATGGCTTTGTAAGACTTTCTTCTTGTGGGGGACGCACGGCATCACTCTTGCGGTCGGATCTGGATTGCAGGGGCTTCTTTCTGGAAACAGGACCCTCAGGACCGTATTCGACGTTGGAGCCGATAAAGCGGAAAGTCCGCTTGCCATCTTTGACCTCGCTCCACCATGTTTTCCAGGCATCAATCTCTCCCTTACGCACGAAATTATAATCTTCCTTGTTTCCCGCCGCTTGAAAAGGCGAGTTCTTGATGCCAAGCTTGCTGAGCGCAAGCACGGATGCTTCCGCATTTGCGGGGAATCCCTGGTAATCCGAACCAAAGCGCGGTCCTCCCGAGAGTCGTTTTCCATCCAAGCCTTCCGGGTCATTGAGGAAGTGACCCAGAACCGACACGGTTTCCCAGCTCGGAAGCAAGCCAAGCGCGAGAAATGCTTTCTCGCGAAAGCTCTCGTAGTCGTGGAATTCCACCATCGTCTTATCGGCACGCATTTGTCTGATCTCATCGTCCGACTTCTTGACATCGACCAAGGCCTGCGCCCGCAGCCACTCGATCTTGTCCTGATAATACTTGGCGTGGCCGGGGATGGAGAGGAGGGTGGATTGTGCCCGAGTAAAGATATCGCTTCTTTCACTACCCATGTTTCCGCCTACGCTGGACTCCACCGCCTTTCCTAACATTTCGATTCGATCAGGAAAGGGAAGCTCGTCAATGGTATTGAGAGTATTTGACCACTTTTCATGCCATGTTTTACCAGCACTGTCCCAGCGGGAATACCAGTCCTCCCCACCGGCAGCAACCAGCATACAACTCAACAAATATAGAAGGATGATTTTCATTATGGTAGCCTTTGATGGGCTTCTTCGTTTCTCAACCAGGTCTCGATCAAATCCCATTCCTTTTTGATCAAGCGGATGCCCGGGTCGTTGGGAGTCGTTTTAAGAAAACCGTCGCACATCAGCCGGGACGAGACGTAGTGATCGGATCTCTTATTATTCCATTCCAACTGCGCAGGGCTGTTTGGGTCCTGTGGATGCCCATTGCTGCCGGTCATCACATGTCCAACTTCATGAGCAATCGCAAATAGTACATACTTAGCCTTTTTTTGAATTATTCAGAATTCCTGTCTACCCTTCTCTGACGTTTCCATGAAGCCCCCCCTTTTTTTCGAACTTCCAACGATTGGCCAATCTCCGTGCGGTAGTAATTGAGAAAGAACTTCCCCATTTCCGTGGTTCCGTATTTCGCCTCTAACCTCTTCATGAATGCCTCAACTTCTTGATCAGCCTCGGGCATGTCAAATTCCGTGAGTTTTGTCACGCAAGCTCGCAATATGTCTATAAACCGGAGCGGATTTGACTCTACCCCTTCCAAGGTGCCCTCCCGACTTCTCTTTTCCAAATTGGCAAACTCGTCTTTCTGGGGTAAGGCATTGGGTAAGCCAGCCTCACTGGCACGCATCATGGATACCCAGATTAGGCAGGTTCTTTCATTCCGGGTGGTTGATAACTCCCTGACCGCTCTGGCAAACTCCTTTTTGTCCGCCTCCAGTCCATCTAGCGTCCGCTGAAACACGACCGCGCTTTGACGGATATTGGGCGGAAGAGAGTGATCTCTAGCAGCCGCGCGGACGATTGCTCCGCCGGATGATGGTGAATCCTCAGCAGTATCGCGAGACTGCGTGTTCCCAGCATCCTTGATTTCCGGTTTGTGCTTTCCGCAGCATATGATGATAAAAAAAGCGGGAACGAGCAATACTTTTGCAGGTGATTTCATGGTGCTGGGTCTTTGCAGAATTTCGACTTTAACAAGCGTGAGCGCATGGTATCAATAATTCTCTTACGAGCAAGAATACCCTCTTCGGGAAAACCCATAATGCTAGTATACCAAATGCACCAAGGTGTTTCCTCATTATAGTGTGTCCAACTACAATTTGGACCGGCATGAACCGCGTCAAGAACCACATGCATAGCACACGGGTAGGGGCGACTGGCACGTCTTGTGAACGGATGTGGAGCGAACCCACCAGAGCGACAAGGAGTGCGAAGGGGAGTGTTTTCATGAGGGCGGTAGGATCTGTCAGGTCCTTCCTGCTGGACGGGGAGTTAGAAGAGCCGTGCTAGGACGACTGCAACGGCCTTTAGCCGTCCCCGAAGAGGCGGCCTGGACATACGCCGCCGCCTCCCCGGCCCTTGGTCGGTTTGGCGGCATCGTTGCGGTCGATGCCGACCGCCTAGTAACGGGACTTCTAATTTCCCATCCGCCGGAGCGGACAGTGGCAGTCAATGCGTCTCGATCCTCATGCGCAAGCAAAGTTATTCCGAATCTGACAATTCGATGTGATTGAGGGCTGCAAGCCCGCCCCATGCAGCGCCGGGCGCCGGACCTGCCGCCGGATAGACCGGTCCTTCAGCCCTCGAATGTCATGACGGTACGTGACCTTGGGCGTTGCCCAAGGCTGGTATAGGATGGGCCGTTGGCCCGAGAAACCCAACCTGAGAAGCGCAAAAATGGGCCAAAGCATTTCCCCCGAGCTCAGGAACTGTGATCATCTATCTCCCCAATCTAGTCGCCCAGCGGCAGTTTCTGGCCGTTGGCATCCACTCTAACAAACGTGACGGCGGTGGAGAAGATCGGGTCGGTCTGGGTGTTGCGGTCCCAGACTTTGACGGCATAGGTAACGCTGGTGGTGCCAGTGCGGGTGCGCTCGCAATGGATGGTGAGGATGGTG
>CAIKDP010000294.1 GCA_903826205.1 Akkermansiaceae bacterium | reverse complement strand
ATAGAGGACTGAACTCCCCGTGCTCAATGACGGCAATCCATGAACTGTCTCGGGTCATCATGGATGGAGAACCTAATGCACTTTCCATTGCCCGTCAAAAACATTCTGGTTCAACAGGACAATTCAAGCATTCGACGGGGCGCACCAGATCCGTGACGGACCGCACCTTGAGCTTGGCCGGGAATCCTTTGGGATTTATCGGTTCCCTCCTTGCCACTTGAAGGCAAAATGCCGCGCTCCGGCCGATCTTATCAGACGCGCCGCGGGGGATTCATTCCATGCTCTGGCGGACGTCGCGGAGCAACTGGTCCACCGCATCGATGCGAATCAGTCCCAGGCGGGGGTACTCCAGGTCGAGGATCACATACACCGTAAGCGAAACAATCAGCGTGAAACCGAGGATATGGACCCAACTGCGGTGTTGCGCTCCCGCCATTCCCATGCCGGCCAGCAGGGCGCTGATAAGTGCCAGCACGCCTAACATCACAAACACAATCTCCGGCGTGTGGGTCTTCAACGCGGTCGTCCGGTCGGTCACGATGTCGAACATCGCGTTGAGCGCCGTGAGCATGGGCATGATGGCCCGCTGGCCGTCAGGTGTCTGGCAGGCGGCGACCGCCTGCTTCCAGATTTCATTTTGGAGTTGGAGGGAGTGCTTGATTTCCGCCTCCGCGGCCGTGATATCCGGCAGCTTGGCATAGGCCGCGAGACGGGAATCCACGTACTGGCGGAACAACCCGCGCAGGGCCGGTTGGCTGGCGGGCGGCAGCAGATCGAGGCGCAGCCAGGCGGTGCCGATGTTGTTAGCCTCGGCGATCGTCAACTGCCGCCGCCCCTCAAAGCGCCCGTAGGCACCGGAGAACGTGAACGCGATCAACAGGCCCAACAGGCCGAAGATCGCCCCCTCGACGGCACCGGCACCCGCCCGCCCGCGCTGGTCGTCGTGGAGCCGCCGCCGGTCCCCGATGCGGCGGCCGACTTCAAGGCAAAGCGCCATGCCAAAGAACAGGCTGGCGGTGAACAAAACTGCTAGATGCAATGCTGTCATGGGGGCGAACATAGCAAGCACTACGGGGGCTGGCAAGGGGGATGAAAGAATGGAATTTTCCCTCGACCGGGCGCCTCGGTTTTGTTAAATAACAGATGATGAGTGCGAAAAAATCACCTGTGGTCAAACCGGATTTTATCACCAACCCAACACCCGCCCGGGCGGTGGCAGCCACCCCGGAATTGCTGCTCGTCTGCCTGCAGGACCCGTTCGATGCGGTGGGCGATTCCAGCACGCTCGTCCGCACCGTGGTGCCGGCGGCGGATGGCAATCTGGCCCACCAATGGATGTTGGAGGCGGTGCTGGAAATGAACCCGCCGCGCTGCTTCGGAGGCTGGGCCACCCGCGGCAGCTTCACCCTCGATCTGAGTGTGAGCGCCTCCGCGCTGCCCGCCGCAGGCACTTGGGGCGGCACCGTCAGCACCCTATCAGGCAGCGGGGTCTGCCGCGTCATCGTGCTGCGCGATGCCGATAACAAGGTGCTGTTCTCGCTCGCGTCCGACGCCCGTCACGCACCGGAGAAATCCATGCCAGCGCCCGATGCGCAGCGGTTCCTCAACGCCGACATTGCCTTCGACGCCAATGGCAAAAACGGAATCAGCGCCGGTGCCGTGGCCGTTGTGTCTAACAAAAACTGGGCGCACCTGATAGCCGGCTCCCCCGCAGCGACCGCGGGCATGGCGTTTGATGGCGCTTGGCGGCGCAATCTGGCCGCAGGCGACGGCGACGCGGCCGTGGCGGGCAGTTGGGCGTTTGCGGTGATGACGCCGGAGGCCTATGAGGCGCACTGCGCAAGCCGTGGCTGGGTGCCGCATGTGGTGTGAGGAGTGGTCCGCACAGTCCCCTGTGCGGTCTTCGCGACGGTCCCGCCATGCAAGGCATCAAGGCGTTCTTATTCCACAGCTCATTCGCTCCCGACTAACTTGACCCCGCTGGTGTCATGCTTAAGGAGTGACGACATTCCTGTCGTCGTGTGGAAGGACTGCCCATGAGCCGCGCCCTCGGCGCACACTCATGCACCATTCTTCCGCCACCACCACAGGAATGTGGTGGCTCCTTAGCGCTGCCACTTTACTTTGCGTTCCATGTTGCGGGTGGTGCCATCGGCAAGCCGGACGTCCACGCTGGCTTCATGCACCGCGGTCACCGTGGCGGTGGTGGTTTCGTCAGGCGGCGCAACGAGTTCACCGACCCGGTCCGGCAGGAGAAACGCCCCCCGGTGGATGCCAAAGTGGAGGTGCGCGAGATAGCCGCCATTGGCATGGGAATACGACGGCCCGACCACCCCGGTGTTGTGCAAGCCGCTCGATCACCGCCACCCGGGTCGCCGCCGTGGCGTGCTCCGCCAACACCCCGGCCATTTGCTGATAGGTTGCAGCGGGGCTGGCTGCCGGGGGAAGGACGGCGGCGGTGCCGGCGCCGAAGATGGCGGCGCGGTGTTTGATGGCGGCGGCCGCTTCCACCATCGCCGCCCGGGCGTGGACATCGGCCTCGGCATTGCTTGATTTTGTTAGATAAGGGTAATCCTCGGGGCCGCCGAGCCAGCACAGGTATTCCGCGGCGCGTCCCCGCACCGCCGGGTGGGACGAGCCTAACAAGCCACGGACAAACGCGCGGGTTTCCGGGGCGGTGTCGAGCTGGCTGATCAAGCCGCTGATGGCACCGGCTTGGCGGGCGGGGTCGGCGCTGCGCGCCAGTATGCGGGTGGGTTCGAGCAAGCGGGGTGAGAAATAGCGCGGCAAAAAACGTGATGACCGCCAAGCCCATGTCCGGGTGTTTGAAGGCGTGCAACATCCGGTCCTCGTTAGGCGCGTCGATTTCCGCCCGCACAAACGCATCGCCATACTCACGGGTCACGCGTGCCGGTGTCGTGGGAAATCCCGGCACATGCGACTCACCCGCGAGGTCGGCCGCGGCCTTGTGGTGCCGCGGGGTGGTGAACGGGTTGGGCGGCACCGCCAAACAGGTGAGAGCCATGACATATGCCGGACCTAACAATAAAAGCCACCGCCCGGGCCGGGCAGGGTGAAGGTGCACGAATTGAGTCACGCGTCAGGTTGTATACCACCCCGCCGTGGATGCAAGCCGGCAAGCCAGCCCCCTCCAAGGAGTGGCGTTTATACATTATTTAGCTAAATAACGAATGATACGGATCAATGTCAACGCCCGAGATCATTCCAGCCAAGACTTTTGCAAGCAGGTGGATTTCAGGTGGATTTCAGAGCGGGCGTGGGAGCGCCACACGCCGCGCCACACGCCACACGCCGCGCCACACGCCACACGCCACACGCCACGCGCCACACGCCACACGCCATACGCCATACGCCACGCCAAGCGGCTGGAAGCCGCAACTACGGGGCGGCACGTGGCGTGGCACGCGAGCACACCGCATATACCGCCGGCACCACAAACAAGGTGAGCAAACCCGAGAAGATCAGGCCACCAACCACGGCAATCCCTAACGACTGACGCGAGCCGCCGGCCGCGCCGAGCGACAGCGCGATGGGCAGGATGCCGAAGATGGTGGCGAGGCTGGTCATCAGGATGGGGCGGAACCGGGCGAGCGAGGCCTCCAACACCGCATCGAGTTTCGAGAGTCCGGCCGCCTTGCGCTGGTTGGCGAACTCGACGATGAGGATGCCGTTTTTGGTGACGATGCCGATGAGCATGATGATGCCGATCTGGCTGAAAACATTCAAGGTCTGGCCGGTGAGATGCAGTGACAGCAGCGCCCCGGCGACCGACATTGGAACTGTTAGAATGATGATGAACGGGTCGCGGAAACTCTCGAACTGCGCCGCCAGCACCAGATAGATGATGAGCAGCGCGAGTAAAAAGGCGAATAACAACGCCGACGAGCTTTCCGCGAAATCCCGCGACTGTCCGGACAGCGAGGTGCGGAAATTCTCCGGCAACACCTGCTTGGCCACCCGATCCAGCTCAACGATGCCATCGCCGAGCGTGTACCCCGGTGCGGGCGTCGCCTGGATGGTGGCTGACACCGCACGGTTAAAACGGAAAATCGCCGCCGGACTGGCGGACTCGGCAAAAGTCACCAGATTATCTAACGAAACCATCGTGCCTGCCGCGGTTTTCACAAAGAGTTTTTTCAAATCCCCCGGGTCATTGCGGTCCTGGCGCTGCATTTGGGCGATGATTTGGTATTGTTTGCCATCCTTGAGGAAATAGCCGAAGCGTCTCCCCGAGTAGGCGAATTCCACGCTGCGGCCGATTTCCGCCACCGCGATACCCAGCTCGGCCGCCTTTTTGCGATTGATGGCAATGATGCCTTCAGGCCGGTTCACCTTCAAGTCCACATCGATCTGGCGCAGCCGTGGGCTCTGGCCCGCCGCCTCCAGAAAGTCCGGCAACACCTTCACCAGCGCCTCGTAATTCGGCGCTTGCAACACATACGACAAGGGCTGGCCGCTGCGCCGGTCGCCAATGGTCGGCGGCTGCGTCGCAATGGCCCGCACGCCGGTGAAATTCTGCAGCTCCTTGGCGAGTTGCGCGGTGATCTGCGCCTGCGTGCGCGTCCGCTCGGCGGGGGCTTTCAGATAGATGTTTTGGGTGGCGGCGTTGGCCTCGGAGCGTCCGCCGCCGCCACCGAGGATGCTGAACGAGCGGAACCGTTCGGGCACGTTCTCATCCACATAGATGGAGATCTTATCCATCCAACTCTCGGTGTATTCGAAGCTCGCACCTTCGGGCGCGGTGATGTTTACCCTGACGTTCTCGCGGTCCTCGAGCGGGGCGAGTTCGCGCGGGATCTTGGTGACCAACCATGCGATAAGCACACCGGTGCCAAGCAGAATGGGCAGCGCCAGCCAGCGCCTGCGCAGGAACGAAGCCAGCCCTGCACGGTACCCCGCTGCAAGCATCCGGAACAACGGCTCGGTGGATCGGTAGAATATGTTAGGCCTGGCCCCGTGCTCCTTGAGCAGAAACCGGCACATCATCGGCGACAGCGTGAGCGCCACAAACGCCGAAACCAGCACGCAGCCGGCCAGCGTGATGCCAAACTCCCGGAACAGCCGGCCGCTCAGCCCGGAGAGGAAAATCAGCGGCAGAAACACCGCCGCCAACGCGACTGTCGTGGAGATGACCGCGAAGTAGATCTCATGCGACCCTTTCAATGCGGCCTCCAAGGGTGACATGCCAGCCTCGATTTTGGAGTATATGTTTTCTAACACAACGATCGCGTCATCACAAACCAGGCCGATGGACAGCACGATGGCCACCAGCGTCAGCACGTTGATCGAGTAGCCCGCCACATACATGATGAAAAACCCGGAAATGATGCTCACCGGAATCGCGAGCACCGGAATGAGCGTCGAGCGCCAATCGCGCAAAAACAAAAAGATGATCAACGCCACCAACCCGAAAGCGATCACCAGCGTGTCCTCGACCTCGGCCACCGAGCGCCGGACAAAGCGCGTGAAGTCATAACCAATCTCGACGCGGACATCCGCCGGCACTTCCTTTTTCACCTGCTCCAGGCGTTTGTGGAACTCGTCGGCGATGGCGATGGCGTTGGTGTTAGGTTGGGGGATGACCGCCACACCGATTCGATAGAGCCGGTCGCTCTTGAAGCCGGTGCGCAGGTTCTCGGGCCCGAGTTCGGCATAGCCGATGTCGCCAAACAGAATCTGCCGGCCGTGTTCCTGTTTGATGATGAGGTTGTCGAATTCCGCAGCCGTGGTGAGCCGGCCCAGCGTGCGCAGCGACAGCTCGTTGGTGGTGCCTTCCAGCCGGCCGCTGGGAAGATCGACGTTCTGCTTGTCCAGCGCGACTTGCACGTCCGCCGGGGTCAGGCCGTGCACCGCGAGTTTCACCGGGTCCATCCACAGCCGCATGGCGTAGCGTTTTTCGCCGAAAATCCTCACCGACGAGACGCCGGGAATCGTCTCCATGCGCTCGCGCACCACGCGGTCGGCGATATCGCTGACTTGCAGGATGCTGCGTTGGTCGCTTTCCAGCGAGAGAAAGAGGATGGGCGAGGAGTCCGCATCGGCCTTTTCCACCACCGGTGGGTTGGAATCCACCGGCAAACTGCGCGCCGCCCGCGCCACACGGTCGCGCACATCATTGGCCGCGGCGTCCAGATCCGAATCCAGGGTGAACTCGACGGTGATGGTGCTGCGCTCCTGGCGCGACTCGGAGGCGAGGGTGCGGATGCCGGCGATGCCATTGATGACTTGCTCGAGGGGCTCGGTGATTTGCGAGGCGACCACATCCGGATTGGCGCCGGGGTAACTCGTCTGTACCGTCACAATCGGCGGGTCCACCGCCGGATACTCGCGCACCCCCAGAAAATAAAAGCCGGTCACGCCAAACAGCACGATGATGAGCGACATCACGATCGCAAGCACCGGGCGCCGGATGCTGATTTCTGATAGACTCATGATAGGAAAATCATAAATCCGAAGCGTGAAATTCCAAGTTGAAGAAAATCATAAGCATGAAATTCTAAACGAAGATAAGAAAGGCAGCAGGGACGCCATGGTTTTGATTTAGAATTTAGAATTTAGGATTTAAGGTTTAGGGCTTTGTTGCCTCCACGGCGCTGACCTCCAGGCCGGGGCGGAGGCGCAGCAGATTGGTGGTGGCGACCACATCGCCCGCGTTGACCCCGCGCAAAATCTGCACCTGGTCATCGGTGCGGATGCCTATTTCCACCGCCTGCAACCGAGCCTTGCCATCGGCGATGACATACAACCCTTGCCCGCGTGGCGAGGGCACGAGTGCCTGGCTTGGCACCATGAACCCATTGGCCAGCTCGTCCAAGTTCAGGGTCACTTCGGCGAACCCACCCGGCAGCAAGCCTTTGGGTGAGGCACATAACCCCCGGACTAACAGGCTGCGGGTGGTGGCATCAATCGCCGGTTCGAGCACCGTCACCGCACCTTCAAACACCTGCCCGTTGCCCGCCACCGTGAAGCTGAATTTCTGCCCGCTCTTCACCTCGCCTGAGTAGCGCTCTGGCAACGGAAAATCCACCTTGATTCGCGACACATCCTGCAGCGTGATGAGCGGCGTGGTGGGGGACACGAACGCGCCTTCGCTCACCTGCCGCACCCCTACCCGGCCGGCAAAGGGCGCACGGATTTCGGTTTTGGAGACTTGGACCGCCTTGGTGTTGCGCTGCGCCTCTAACAGGTTAAACTCCGAGGTGGAAACATCGATCTCCTGTTGGCTGATGGCGCTGCGAGTGGCCAGGCTGTCCACGCGTTTTTTGTTAGCGACGGCCAGTTTCAGGCGCACTTCGAGTTCTGCGAGTTCCGCTACCAAGTCGCTGTCATCGAGTTTGAAGAGCAAGGCGCCCGCCGCCACCTCCGAGCCTTCTTCGACATGGATTTTGACCAACCGGCGCGAGAGTTCCGAGACGAGGGTGACAGCTTCATTGGCCCGCAAGGTGCCCACCGTTGAGAGCGTCTGGGCAAACGGCGCGCTTTTCACAATAAAGACTTCCGCACGCAGGGGGGGCGAAGACGCGCCACCCTTGGGCCCGCCTTGGGCCAAGGCACTCGCCAGCACCAGCGGCAGGACCAGAAGGCAACGGCTTGGCAAGGCGCTGGGAGCAATCATCGCCACCAGTAACCAGCAATCGCCCCTGCTACGCAAGGAAAAGTTCTGTCGTGAAATGTGTGGTTAATCTAACTAACAACTGAGATTAGACTGCGGTATCCAGGTTCAGCTCTGGTGCTGCGGTTTTTTCGTCGTTCTCAGGGTGGTGGCAGGCCATGCACGGCGTCGCACTCAGGCCTTGGCCTTGGGAATGGCGCGCCAATCCAACAAGCCCTTGCTCCAGGCCCAGACGAGGCCCTCGGCGAGCAGCAGGAGGAAGGCCATGGCGGCGATGAAGGAGCCCACGGAAAGCTTGAGAAAGGCCACGGCGAAGGGCAACAGGAAGACGGTTTCCACATCAAAGACCAGGAACAACAGGCCAAACATGTAGTACTTCGAGTGGAAGCGCGTCTGCGGTTCTGACAGCGGGTTGACGCCGCATTCGTAGAGGGCGTTTTTTTCCTTACCCTTTTTGATGGGGGTGAAGAAGTTCATCCAGACGCGGGCCAGGACCAGCGCGCCGATGGGCACGGCGAGAGCCACGGCGAAGAAAACAAGGATGGGAAGATAGGGGTGGTTCATGCGTCAGGTCCGGGGGGATTTGTCATAGGCAAGCACATCGGCCAGAGTCATGGCGGCGAGCTGCGCGCGGTACGTTTGATGAAATGCCTCCCAAAACGTGTTTGGTCGAGGATTTTCTGCGGCCGCCTCGTCGGCGGCGGGCGGACGCCCGGATTCCACGGCGGCATTGATTTGCAACAATGAAATATGCTCAGGCAATTGGGCGAGTTTCACCCCGCCCTTGTAGCCGCGTTTGGAATCGACGATGCCCGCCTCACACAGCCGGTGGAAGACTTTTGATAGATAAGGGAACGGCATCTCCGTGCAAACCGCGATCTCACGCACCATCATCGATTCCGCACCATGCCGGGCGAGGCAGGCCAGCGCCTCGATGGCATAGCCGGTGGTTTGTGAAAATGCTAACATGGTCCGGCTCAGATTTTCCAGAGTTGCAACACGCGCAGATAGTTGGCGCGCTCATACACCGACGGATCCGGGCAATGGGCGAGGCTCATGCTGCCGCGCATCTGGTCGACCGACTCGTATTCGTGGGCTTCCATCCAGCGCGAGAAATCGGCGAGCAGGCCGGCGAGGTGCTCGGGGCCGTGCTTGAGCAGGCTGGAAACCACCTGCACCACATTGGCACCGACCATGATGCCCTTGATGATGTCCTCAAACGAATGCACGCCGCCGCTCAGCGCGATGCTGGCCTTGATGTGGCCGTGGATGATGGCGATCCAGCGCAGACGCTGGCGCAGTTCCGTCGAGTTGGACAATTCGAGGTGCGGGGTGGCCTCGAGTTCCTCGATGTTGATGTCGGGTTGATAGAACCGGTTGAACATGACCACGCCCGCGGCGCCGCTGGCGTCGAGTTGTTTGGCGAAATGGCCCGGCGAGGAGAAATACGACGAGAGCTTGACGGCAACGGGGATGGTGACGCTGGCCTTGACCGCCTCCAGGATATCGAGGGTGCGTTTTTCCACCGCGGTGCCGGATTCGTTAGGATCGGTGGCGACGTAATAGACGTTGAGTTCAAGGGCGTCCGCCCCCGCTTGTTGGATGAGGCGGGCGTGATCGGTCCAGCCGCCCATGCTGATGCCATTGAGGGAACCGATGACCGGGATGGCGACCATTTCCTTGATTTTGGCGATTTGCTCGAGGTAGCGGTCCGGCCCGAGGGCGTAGTCTTTCATCTGCGGGAAATAGGAACTCGCCTCCGAGGACGAATCGGCGGAAAACTCGGTGTGGGCGAATTCCGCCAGCTGCTGGCTGGTGATCTGCTCTTCAAACAACGAGTGCATCATGATCGCCGCGGCACCCGCGTCTTCGAGGCGACGCACGGTGTCGAGCTTGTGAGCCATGGGCGAGGCGCCCGGCAGCAGCGGGTTTTTCAGGGGCAGGCCGAGATAGGTGGTGGACAGGTTCATGAGGATCAGAGGGTTGGTTTGGTGGATTCGGCGGCGGTGGCGGCGGGTTCGGTAGCCGCGGCCATTTGTTGATAGAGGGCGAAGTGCTCCTTGACGGAGGCGGCGGCCATTTGTTGGAGCATGGCCGAGCGTTCCGGGTTGATGCGCTCCAACATTTGGAAGCGGGTCTCGTTGCGGGTGAATTCCGCCAGCGAGGCTTTGGGCGGCGCGGAATCGAGCTTCATCGGGTTTTCGCCCGCCGCGGTGCGGCGCGGATCGAAGCGGAACAACGGCCAGTAACCGCAAGCCACCGCGCGTTTCTGTTGCTCGAGGCCTTGTGCCAGACTGTAGCCGTGGGCCACACAATGGCTGTAGGCAATGATGAGCGAAGGGCCCGGATAACTCTCCGCCTCGCGGAAGGCGGTGACCGTGTGCGCGTCCTTGGCACCAAAGGCGACCCGCGCGACATACACCGACCCGTAAGTGGTGGCGATGAGGCCGAGGTCCTTTTTCGGCAGGGCCTTGCCGGCCATGCTGAACTTGGCGACCGCACCCAGCGGCGTGGACTTCGATTGCTGGCCACCGGTGTTAGAGTAGACTTCGGTGTCGAGCACGAGGATGTTGACGTTGCGGCCGGAGGCAATCACATGGTCGAGCCCGCCGAAGCCAATGTCATAGGCCCAGCCATCGCCGCCCAGAATCCACACGCTCTTGTCCACGAGGTAATCCGCCAGCTGGCCCAGCGTCGCCGCTTCACGGCTGGTTTGGCTGCTGAGTGCCTGGCGCAGGGCGACGACGCGTTCGCGCTGGGCGTTGATGCCCGCTTCGTTCGATTGGTCGGCGGCCAGCAGGCTGCTGACGAGGCCGTCGCCTAACAAGCCGGCCTGTCGGCCCAACAAAACCTGGGCGTAGGCGCGGGTTTGATCGAGGCTGGCGCGGAAGCCGAGGCCGAATTCCGCGTTGTCCTCGAAGAGCGAGTTGGCCCAGGCCGGGCCGCGGCCGCAGGCATCCTTGGTGTAGGGCGTGGTCGGCAGGTTGCCGCCATAGATCGATGAGCAACCGGTGGCATTGGCAATGAGCAGACGGTCGCCGAAAAGTTGGGTGAGGAGTTTGACATACGGGGTTTCACCGCAACCGGCGCAGGCACCCGAGTATTCAAACAGGGGCCGCATGAACTGCGAGGTCTTGACGTCGTCGCGCAGCATCGCGCGGTCCGGGTCCGGCAGGTCGAGGAAGAACGCATAGTTTTCGCGTTCGGCATCGCGCAGCGGGATTTGCGGCACCATGTTGATGGCCTTGCGGCTGGGGTTGCTCTTGTCCTTGGCCGGGCAAACGTTGACGCAGAGCTGGCAACCGGTGCAATCCTCGGGGGCCACTTGCAACGAGTAGAGCATGCCGGGGTAGTCGCGCACCTTGAACTCGGTGGACTTGAAGGTGGCCGGCGCGTTGGTTAGATGTTCGGGTGTGAACACCTTCGGGCGGATCGCGGCGTGCGGGCAGACCATCGAGCACTTGTTGCACTGGATGCAGATATCGCTTTCCCACACCGGGATTTCCTCGGCGATGTTGCGTTTTTCCCACTGCGTGGTGCCGGTGGGCCAGGTGCCATCAATCGGGAACGCGCTGACGGGCAGCAAGTCGCCCTTGCCGCCGAGCATGATGCCGGTGACCCGTTGCACGAAGTCCGGCGCGTTGGGCGGAACGATCGGCGCGAGGCGCACGCTGGAGGTGGCGGTTTGCGGATATTCGATGAGGACGAGGTTGGCGAGGGTGCCGTCCACCGCATCATAGTTGCGCTGGACCACGGCGTCGCCGCGTTTGCCGTAGGTTTTCTTGATCGCGTATTTGATCGAGGCGATGGCTTCGTCCTTCTCCAACACGCCGGAGATGGCGAAATAACACGTCTGCATGATCGTGTTGATGCGCCCGGCCATGCCGCAGTTGCGCGCCACGGTGCTGGCGTCGATCGCGTAGAACACCAGTTTTTTACGGATGATCTGCTCCTGCAAGTCCCGCGGCAGGTTCCCCCACACCGCGTGCGGATCGCCGGGCGAATTGAGCAGGAAGATCCCGCCGGGTTTGACGTAGTCGAGCACGTTGACCTGGTTGATGAGGTCGAAGCGATGGCAGGCGACGAATTCGGCGCTGCGGATCAGATAGGTCGAGCGGATCGGCGCCGGGCCGAAGCGCAAATGGGAGACGGTCATCGCGCCGGCCTTCTTCGAGTCATAGACGAAATACCCCTGCGCGAAATTATCCGTGCCCTCGCCGATGATCTTGATGCTGTTTTTGTTAGCACCGACCGTGCCATCCGAGCCGAGCCCGAAGAACACCGCTTGTTTCATGCCCGGCGGCACCACTTCAAAGTCCGGGTCGTAGGCCAGCGAGAGGCCGGTGACATCGTCGTTGATGCCGACCGTGAAGGTGGCTTTCGGCGCGGCTTTGGCGAGTTCGTCAAACACCGCCTTGACCATCGACGGGGTGAATTCCTTCGAGCCGAGGCCGTAGCGCCCGCCGATCATGCGGATCGTGTGGGTGTCTTGCAACAGGCCGAGGGTTTCCGCCTGGCGCAGCGCGGCACACACATCAAGGAACAACGGTTCGCCGACCGCTCCCGGCTCTTTCGTCCGGTCCAGCACCGCAATCGACTTCACCGTCTTGGGTAGCACCGCCGCAAAATCCTCCACTGAAAACGGCCGGTACAGGCGCACCTTCACCAAGCCGGTTTTTTGACCATTGGCATTGAGCCAGCCGATCGCTTCACCGGCGGCTTCCGCGCCCGAGCCCATCATGACGATGACCCGCTCGGCGGCAGGATCGCCCTCATAGTCGAACGGCTTGTAGGCGCGGCCGGTGCGCGCGGCGAACGCGTCCATCGCTTCTCTAACCAAACCGGGGAGCGCGTCGTAGAACGAATTGCAACCTTCGCGGGCTTGGAAAAACACATCCGGGTTTTGAGCCGTGCCGCGGATGACCGGGCGGTCGGGCGTCAGCGCGCGTTCGCGGATGGCGCGGATGCTATCCTCGTCGATGAGGGAGCGCAGGTCATCATCGCTGAGCAGCGCGATTTTGGAAACCTCATGCGAGGTGCGGAAACCATCGAAAAAGTGCAGAAACGGCACCCGCGAACGCAGCGTCACCATTTGTGAAATGACCGCCGTGTCCTGGGCCTCCTGCACCGAGCCGCCCGCCAACATCGCGAATCCCGTCTGGCGGCAGGCCATCACATCCGAGTGATCGCCAAAAATGCTCAAGGCATGGGTGGCCAGGGCGCGGGCCGTCACGTGCAGGCAGAACGGCAGCAGTTCGCCCGCAAACTTATACATGTTGGGGATCATCAGCAGCAGCCCTTGCGACGCGGTGAACGACGCACTGAGCGAGCCCGCCAGCAGGGCCCCGTGCAAGGCCCCGGCGGCCCCCCCTTCGGATTGCATTTCCACCACGCTGGGGACCGCGCCCCACAGGTTTTTTCTGCCGCCCGCCGACCATTCATCCGCGAATTCCGCCATCCCGGATGACGGCGTGATCGGGTAAATGGCGAAAAATTCGTTGAGTCGGTAGGCGACGGAGGCCACCGCTTCGTTCGCATCGAGGGTGCCCATGGCAGAGGTTGGGGTTGCGTTCACGCCGCGAAAAACCCCTAAAAAGAGCCGCAGGTCCACAAAATAGCAGAGTTTGAGGTAAAAAAAGCCGTTTATGCGAAGTGGCGACGGCGAACGGTTCTGAATTGCCGCGCATATTATGCTTTGGGGTTGCCACGGACGTTGGCGGCGGCTGGGATCGCGGGCGTCAGCGGGAGAGCCGCTGAACTCTTCGGGAGGTCCGTAACACGGGCACTCAATTGATGGGGAATCCGGTGCCGTCGTCATTCACACCTGTGTGTGGCGGCCATTCCGGAGCGGTATCGCCACTGTGATTTTCTGTTGCCACCGCAACAGAAACAGCCAGAGCACCAGCCCGAGGGGTCGTTTCACCGGTCTGCGATCTACAGACCATTGAATGCAAACCAATGACCTATAAAAATAGGCCTCTCCGAGGCAATTGTTGTGGTGCCCTGGCACTAGCCGCCCTGTGGTTTCCCGTTACCGCGATCGCGGAAGTGGAAAATGAATTGTCACCCTTGGTGGTCTCGGCCCTGCGCATCCCGCAGGACGCCGCCTCGGTCACCTCCGCGGTGACCGTGTTGGATCCGCAAGAGCTGGAAGCCCGCGGGCTCGTGCAATGGCGCGACGCCTTGAATGAAGCCCCCGGCGTGATTTCCACCTCCACCGGCGGACAGACCGGCGCGGTGGGTTCCTTGTTCATTCGTGGCACCACCCTGTCGTACTCCCAAATGGTCGTCGATGGCATGCGCTTGGGCGATGCCTCGTCCGCGCTCGGCAACGTGCTGAGCGCCGGCCGGGTCTATGACATCGGCCGCCTCGAGGTGTTGCGTGGCCCGCAAGGCGCCCTCTATGGCGGTGAATCCATCGGCGGCGTGCTGTGGATGGAAACCACCCGCGGCAGCGGCAAGCCCCACGGCTCAATCACCGGCGAGGCCGGTTCGTTCGATTCCTATGGCCTCAATGCCATGCATCAAGGGGAAGTGGGCAACCTGTCGTACTTCCTGTCCGCGGGGTATGAGGAAACCGCCAATGACGCCCCCAGCCAAAGCTTTCACCAAGGCCGGGCGGCCCTGCGCGTGGAGGGTAAGGTCAATTCCGTCTGGACCCTTGGCACCACCTTCCGCGGCTTTGATTCGTATTTTGAAAATGGCGGTGCCTCCGATGAGCGCGTGGAGGCGCAACTGGCCACCCTGCAGGCCACCGGGGTCATTTCCGACCGCTGGACCACCCGCTTTATCCTGGGTTTCCAACAGGAGAACTATGACAGCGATTCGGTCTGGGGCAACTACGGCACGGACACGCGGGCCACCTCGCTGACCACCGATCAAACCGTCGTGCTCAACACCCAGCTCAGGTTGTTAGCCAACGCCTTCTTTCATCATGGATCCTATCAAAACACGATCGGCACCGACCAAACCCGCAACCGCTACGGCCTCGGCGCCGCCCTCGAGTGGACCCCCGTCACGGGGCTGACCACCAGTGCCGCGCTGCGCTGGGAGGACTACGACGCCTACGGCAGCGAACTGACCTGGCGTCTCGGCTCGGCCTATCACTTCGCCAAGACCGGCACCACCCTGCGCGGCGGCGTGGGCACCTCCTTCCACTCGCCCACCTATCTCGATCTGTTTGGTTCGTCATTCGGCGCGGGCAATCCCAACCTCGCCGCGGAATCCGCCCTCGGCTGGGATATCGGCCTCGCCCAACAACTCAGCGCCCACCACCAACTCGAGGTCACCTGGTTCAAGAACGAAATCGACCACCAAATCCAACATTCCCCGACCCCGCCGGTCAATATCCCCGGTCTCTCCGTCACCGAAGGCATGGAGGTGGGACTGCGCGGCGACTGGCTGGAGCGCAGCGTCGAGTACCGCGTCGCATGGACGCTGCTCAACCAGAGCATGGCCGATCAACCCCACAATGCCGTCAATGCCTCCATCGATTGGAAGCCCACCCCCCCGTCCATGATCGGCATCGGGGTCGCCCATTTGTCCGACCACTCATGGGGCTTCAGTCCCATCGACGCCTACACCTTGGTGCGGGTTTATGGCTCCTATCAACTCACTCCCACCCTCAAGCTGCTGGCCCGCGTCGAAAACGTGTTCAACCAGGATTACGAATTGTATCTACCTAACAGCCCGTGGGGCGGGCCCACCGTCAAGGGTGCGGGCACCGGGGTCTACACCGGCTTGACCTTCGATTGGTAGGCCGCCAGTTGCAGCACCCCATGGCAGATGACGGCGGTGAGCCCCAGCGCGGCCAGCGGCAGCAGGCCGGAGCGCAGGTTGTCGCCCACCCACCAGGCGCTCACCGGGCTGGCCACGACTTTCACATGCGTCAGGGTGTAGCCCTTGAAGGCGATGACCCAGCCGCAATGCAAGCCAACCGGGAGCCAGAGCCGGCCCGTGCGCCAGCGTGCGCCAGCCAGCACCAGCCCCACCGTCAGGAATGTTAGAAAATCCGCCACAAATATCCGCGGCTCCGCGAAATGCAGCAGCATGCACCCCAGCAATTGGAATCCGGCCCCCGCCGCCGCCGGCTCCGCAATGGCCATGCCGGGTGGCGGCACCAGAAAATGCAGCAAGGCAAACACCAGCGAACTGCCGATGCAGGCGCTTAGCGGCCGGGCCACCCGCAGCCACAGGCCGAGCAGGATCCCGCGAAACACCCATTCCTCCACCACCGACACCACGGCCGCCGGCAGCACCGCCTGGGTCAGCCAGCGCTTGGCACCTGGCAGCACCGGCCCGGCCGTGAAGGCCCCCAACCCGTCCACCACCATGCCTAACAACCACACCGCGCCGCCCGCAGTCACCAAACCCAGAGCGTAGTGGCACAGGTTGGTGGCCAGGGGCAGCGGCGGGAGGCTTGGCAGCAGCCGTTCACCCGCCCGCCGCAACTGCCGCAGCCTGCGCCATAACAGCGGCAGCACCAGCAAGGCGGCCAACAACAGGCTGCGGTTGAAAAAGCGCCCGAATCCAGCCCGTTGGCAGGCCGTGCCCAACCACCCGGGGACTCCCCCAAATCCCTGCGCCCCGGCGAGGTCCGCAAAGCTCTTGCCCGCTTGATAAAGCCAGGGGGCCATCACCGCCGCGAGCACCAGCGTGGATACCACCCATAGCAGCACCGCCCCCGCCTCAGATCGGAAAAATCGCATCACGGCCGCAGGTTGTTACGGAATTACCGCGGATTGTCCAGTATAGGCTGCGCCCATTTGACCTCCGGTGATGGACTAACAAGGAGGGGCGATCTCCGAATCGCCCTCTTCGCGTCCATGCACAGCCCTCAAGGAGAGCCGATCCGAATCGGCGCGCACTCGCGGAGTTCCAGCGCTTATTAAGAGGGCGATTCGGAGATCGCCCCTCCTTGATACCCTCCTTGACACAAGCCGCCATGCCGCAGGATTTTGGTTTCCTTTGCGCCCATCACCGCTACCTTATGGCCACCCACCCACTCTCAGCCACCCGAGTTGCCATGCGCCGCCCACTTAGTCCCTCCCTTGCCGTCATTTTGTTAGGCAGTGCCCTTGCCGCCGCCAAGCCCGCGCCGGCTCCCGTCAACAACGGGTTTGAGATTCCCGCCGGCACCACCCTCAAGCTTGTCGCCGCCGCCAAGCCGCAACAGGTCGCGTCTCCCACCGCCCTCGCCTTTGATGAGGAAGGCCGCCTGTTCATCACCGAAAGCCCGCGCCCCGCTCCGGACGCCAAGGCGGAACGGCAGCCACTCGCGTGGTATCTCGACGACCTCGCCTCTAACAAAACTGCCGACCGCCTCGCCCTTTACGAAAAATGGAAGGGCAGGATCCCGCCGGCCTATCTGCCGGAGAAATCCGGGCGGGTGCGCCGGCTCGCGGATGGCGATGGCGATGGCGTGTTTGAGGAATCCAAGGTTTTCGCCGCGGGCTTCAACGGTCCGCTCGATGGCGCGGCCACCGGGGTCCTGGTCTTGCCAGGTGCCGTTTATCTTGCCTGCCTTCCCAAGCTGTGGCTGTTGGGTGATGGCGCCGGCAATGGTGTCGCTGATGCCCGCAAGGTGCTGCAGGATGGCTTGGGCGTTAGAATTTCCCCGCGCGGCCATGACCTGGGCGGCTTGACCCTCGGCCCGGATGGCCGCCTCTACGGAGTCATCGGTGACTGTGGCCTGAACCTCGCCACCAAGGATGGCAAAACCTATCAATATCCTGGCGAGGGCGGCGCGTTTCGCATCGAAGTGGACGGCTCCGGGTTTGAGGTTTTCCACAGGGGCCTGCGCAACCCCAAAGGCATCGCCTTCGATGCCCTCGGCAATGCCTTCACCGTCGATGGCAACTCCGGCCATGGCGATGCCTCCCGCCTCATCTATCTGGTCGAGGGGGGCGACTCCGGCTGGCAAATGGAACACCAGACAATGCTCGATTCTTACCGCCAGATCGGCCTGGCGGAACGGCCGCCCAGCCGTTGGCTCGACGAGCACCTGTGGGAGCTCAGCCATGAACACCGCCCCGCCTACTGCCTGCCACCCGTTGCCCACCTGACCTCCAACCCGGCGGGTCTCACCGTGCATCCCGGCACCGGTTTTCTCGAAGCCGAGGCCGGGCGTTTCCTCATCTGTGATCAAGGCCGCGACGCCGCACATTCCGGCATCCTCTCCTTTGCCATGACCCCCGACGGTGCAGGCATGAAACTCAGCGATTCCCGCCAACTGCTCAAAGGCATGAGCGCCACCGCGGTGCAATACGCATGGGACGGCAAGCTGTTTGTCAGCGATGGCCCTAACAACCGGATCTATTCCCTCACTGCGGGTGACCAGCTGTGGCGCCCCGCGGAAACCGCCGAGACCGTCCAACTCATCCGCGAGGGGTTTGACTCACGCGAGTCCGCGGAGCTTGCCAAACGGCTCAAACACCCGGACTCCCGCGTCCGTCTGCGCGCCCAAATCGCCCTCACCCGCCGCCCGGATGCCATCGCCCGCTTTGCCGCCGCCACCACTTCCGCCGATGCCATGGAACGGGTGCATGGGATTTGGGGCCTTGGCATTCTCGCCCGCCGCGGGTCCGGAGTGCCCATGACCACCAGTGACGGCTTTGGCACCATTCCCGACTTCAAGGTCCGCCTCCATGCCGCCCAAAAACTCGTCGAACTCCTCCAGCACGCGGATGCCGAAGTGCGCGCCCAAGCGGTGCGCGCCATCGGCGATGCCCAGAACCAATTCATTGAGCCATCGGATAACCTGCTCCCCAAACCCGCGCCCAAGGTGGACACGTTCATGACGGCGGAGGGACTGCCGCTGGCGGCCCTGTTGATAGATGCCTCGCCGCGGGTCCGCTACTTCGCCGCCATCTCCATCGGCAAACTCAAGGCCCTCGGCTTCTACGGCGACCTCTGCGATTTCCTCAGGGACAATGACAATCGCGACCCCTATCTGCGCCATGCCGGCGCCTTCGGACTCCAACATATTTCGATCAACTCGATGATGCTCGCCGGCCTCGATCGGCACCCGTCCGCGGCCGTGCGCCTCGGCACCACCGTCGCCTTGCGCTACCGGCATGACCCGGCCGCCGCCGCCTTCATCAACGACCCCGACCCGCAAGTCGCTGAGGAAGCCATCCGCGCCGTCACCGATCTCTCGTTGGATGAGGTGCGCATCTCGCTCACCTTCCTGCTCGACAAGATGGCGGGCCGGCCGTGGCAACCGTTCACGATGCGCCGGCTCATTCACAATGGTTTCCGCCTCGGCACCGCGCAAAATGCCGCCCGCCTCATCAAACTCGTCGGTGATCCCGCCATCCCCGTCGAAATCCAAAAGGAAACCTTGCGCCTCCTCGCGCTGTGGACCGACCCCCCGCCCGTCGATCAACTCACCGGCCACTGGCGGCCACTGCCCAAACGCGACCCCGCCGAAATCAAGCCCGCCCTAACAGCCGCGCTGCCGCGCCTCCTCCAACAAGACGGCTTCATCCGCAGCGCCGCCCTCGCCCTCAGCAAACAATATCAGGTCGAGGCCCCCGCCGCGCCGCCGCCACGCAAGGGCCGGTAACAACGGTTTGGAACTTTTCCCATTTCTGCCCTTGCAAGAAGCCGCTGAATGGATAGTTTGTCCGGCATGAGAACCCCCATCCTACGCGGTTTGACCCTCCTGAGCTTCTCCCTGCTTGCGCTGACCGGTTGCACCAATAAAAAAGACCAGGCCCGCGTCAAGGAACTCGAAACGGAGATCGAAACCGTCAACGCGGAATTCACCGCCACCCTCGCCGAGCGGGAAAAGGAACTTGCGGAGAAGGACGAAGCGGCGCGCACGGCGCAAAGCGATACCGCCCAAAAAGTCCAACAACTCACCCTGGAGCGCGATCAGGCGGTCCAAGAGCTCACCGCCCTGAAATCGGAGGCCGCCCGCACCGAAGCCGCCCGCGTCGCCCGCCTGCCCAAGGACGCCTCAAGCCCGGGCCACGCGGATTACGATCCATCGAAAGAGCCGAAAATCACCAACGCCTTGGCCACCATCACCGGCGACAAAACCACCGGCACCGGCTTTATCGTCACCACCGAGGGCAAGGTCTATCTCTACACCGCCGCCCACATCCTTTCCGGCAACAGCCGCTTCTCCATCTCTAACAACGCCGGCCTCAAGTTCGCCAAATTCGGCGCATTCGAAATGGCCGACGGCACCGACTTCGTGCGCCTGGAACTCCAGGATGCCTCCGACGCCCCCACCCTGCAACTCGCCGCCGACACCACCAAGGTGACCAGCGCCACGGACATCGTCGGCCTCGGCATAAGCTCTGGCACGGTCTCAGGCGAACGTGGCAAGGCCCTCGCCCAAAAGTCGGACATGATCGACGTTGATCCCTCGTTGACCCAAGGCAAGAGTGGCGGCCCGCTGCTGGAGGCCGCCAGCGGCAAGGTTCTCGCCATCATCGTCAGGCAACCCGCTGAAGTCGTCGATCTTGCCTCACCCGGCGCCCCCGGTGTCGTCACCGCCACCACCACCGCCCCCGGCGAAATCCCCTGCAACGCCTGCCGCCTGAACCGCAAGCTGGAATGGAAAGCGGTGCCCATCGCCAATTTCCTGGCGGAAACCAAACGCATCTCGGATTTCGACCGCCTGACGCGCGTGGGACAGGTGCTGACCGCGCTGAGCCCGGCCGCCAATGGTTTGATAGGGATCAATAGCACCGTCTCTGGAGGACAAACCGCCCTCGCCATTCTCAATGATGCCAGGGACATCCCGGTTGCCGGCGATATTCTCAAGGTGCATACCTCGTTGGCGGCCAGAAAAGCCCGCACCAGCGAAGTCGATCTCAAAAAACAATACGCCAGTCTGGTCTCCAGCATGGTGGGCCTGATGCAACGCAGCGATATCGGCTTTGAACCCGCCAAATTCACCACCTACCACCGCCGATTCGCCGAGGCCTCCCTCAAATGGCGCAAGGACATCCAACAGCGCCTGCAAGGCACCGGCGGCGCGGCGGACGCCCCGGCCGGCAAGTGACGCCCGCGCGGGATCATTTTTCTAACAAAGGTAGCGTCAGCACAAAACTGGCGGAGCTGGCATCCGGCGGCTGAGCGTATTGGAGATCACCGCCGAGGTTGCGGGCGAGGCGCCGGGACAGCGCCAGTCCGAGGCCCACGCCGGGCCGGCTCTCCGCGGCATCGCGGGCGGATTTGTGAAAGGCCCGGAAGATCCGCTTGCGCTCGGCCGGCGGGATGCCGGGACCGTGATCGCTGACAATCAAGCGGACCCAGCGCCCGGCCGCGGCAAGCCGGATCGTCACCTCCGGTGGCGTGCCGGCGCCGGCGTACTTGGCCGCGTTGTCGATGAGATTGAACAACACATGCTCCACGGCCGCGGCATCCACATGCACCCGGCGCGCGGCCTCCCCCAGCGTCAGATCCATCACCAGGGTCATGCCGGCACTGGCGAGCCGCGCGGCAAGGCGCTCACGCAGCGGTTCTAACAAACCAGCCAACGTCTGCACCTGCCGCGTGGTGCGGGCACTGCCGCGCTCGATGCGGGAAAACGCCAGCACGTTTTCCACCAGATGCGATAGCCGGTCGGCCTCGCGTGAGAGCACCTGCAAGTAGTGCCGGTGGTTTTCCGGTTTGACCGCGCCGCTTTCCAACATGTCGGAATACAAGCGGAAGGTGGTCAGGGGCGTGCGCAGTTCATGGGTGACGGCGGAGACAAACGAGGCGCGGCGCTCGCTCAGGCGCATGACCCCGCGCAGCAGCAACGAGGTTGTTAGAACAGCCAGCACCACGGCCGCCCAGCCGACCCACAGCGGTGCGCCGAACGGGACCTTGGCAGGTGTAGCCGCGGAGGCCACCGCTTCGTTGCGCTCCAAGCGGAATGGGAATGAAACCATGGCCAGCGGGTTGGCCGCGGCGCGGCCGGCGTCCGCGGCGACCAACTGCGCCTGCGGCAGCAGATCGGCGATCTCACGCAGCAATTGTTCCCGCAAGGCCCGCGCATTCAACCAGACCCCTTGCACCAGGGTTTGCCTGCCGTTGTCGGCTTTGCCGGCACCTGCCTCCGGCTGACCCAGGGTCACCTGCCGCAATAACAACAACTCGTCACCTAACCAAACACCCCGCATCTGGCCAACCTCGGTGACAGCGCCGGTGCGCCCCGCTGCCGGCTCCGCCTGGCTGGCCGCGACCTGCTGCCCGGCGACCGCCTTGACCCGTTGCACGTGCTCGTTGGCACTGCTGTTGAATTGATAGGTCGCATCCTGGCGGACTTGATCGGCGGACTTGACCTGCCGCAACGCCTGATTGTCGGCGGCCAGTTGGGTGGCCTGCGTTGGCAGCCCGTGCCACGCCGCTTCCCCCACCTCGGCGGCGCGGTTGAGTTGCGCCCAGGCATTGCCCGCCAGCGGCGGCGTGGCTAACAGGTCGCGCAGCCGTTGCATGCGTTCCGCACATGGCGCCACCGCCGCGTCCGGCTTGTTGAATTGTGCCGCGGCCAGTTCCGGTGAAGCCAGTCCGCGCTCCCGGGTGATTTCAAAGTGCAACAGCACCTCGGGCTCATGGCCGGGCCTAACCGCATCCACGGCGGCGTTGGAGGCGGCAAACGTCGGCGCTTCCGGACAATGATAGGCACTTATGGGATGGCGGTTTTCCCGCAGCAGGAGCGCCGCGCCAAGGGCGTCCATGCGCCACAGCGCCAGCCGCGTGCGCTCTTCCAAATCCGCGCGTTGTTCCGCCACCACCCGCATGCGCTCGGCTGCCAGCACACTGCGCGTCAGCCACGTCATCGCACCCAACACCGCCGCCGCACACACGGCCAGCGCCAGCCAGACCAGACAATTTCGCGTCAGCTTCATGGGTTGTTAGATTGGTCGAACCGATAGCCCTTGCCGCGCACGGTGACGAGGTTGGCCTGCGCGTTGGCGCCGAGTTTGCCGCGCAAGTGCATGATGTGCATGTCGATGGTGCGGGTTTCGGTGCGGCTTGGATTCAAGTGCCAGACGTGTTGGAGAATCTCCTCGCGGGTGACGAGGCGCCCGGCGGCATCCATCAGATACCGCAGCAACTCCGCCTCGCGCTCGGAGAGTTCTTCACGCCGGCCATCGTCAAACACCAGCAGGCGCTGGTTGAAATCCACAAGGCCTTCCGCCAGCGGCCGTTCGTCCCGTGGCGCCACGCGTTCACAGGTGCGGCGCAGCACCGCGTCCACGCGGGCGAGCAGTTCCTTCATGCTGAAGGGTTTGACCACATAGTCGTCGGCACCGTTGATGAGGCCGCGCACCCGGTCGTTTTCCTCGCCCCGTGCGGAGAGAATAATCACCGCCTGGCCGCGCCGCTTGCGCTTGAGGGCTTGCAAAATGTCAAATCCCGACGGGCCGGGCAGCACCAAATCCAACAACAACAAACGGTAGTTCGCTTGCAACGCCATTTCCATACCGGCATGACCGTCGGCCGCCTCCAACGTTTGATAGCCGGCGTAGGCGAGCACATCGACCACTCCGCGGCGCACCGCGGGGTCATCTTCGATCACGAGAATGACGGGTTCGTTCATGGCGTTAGGGGCATTCTGGCAGATCCGGCGGACCACCGCAAGGTCCGTGCGTGCCACGGCTTTTATTGCCAACCGACTTTTCATACCCCACGGGCGTGCCCTTGTCTGTAAAGGCTCGGTAAATTTGCAGGGGAGCGGCAGGATTGCAGTCGTCATGCGGACCCTAAGGAGCCACCACATTCCTGTGGTGGTGGCGGAAGAAGGGTGCTTGAGTGCGCGCCGATGGCGCTGCTCAAGGGCCGTCCTTCCGCACGACGACAAAAATGTCGTCGCTCCTTAAGTGTGGCTCCATCGGAGCCAAGTTAATCGGGATAACCCGACGACATTCTTGTCGTCGTTGCGGAATGTCCGCTTATCGGTTATGCATTTTCCCAGATGACTCCACCAGCGCCCATGCCCTACTGCCAGGATCTCCTCAGTTACGCGCGCCGCCCGACCCGCGAGGTGCGGGTCGGCCACCTCGGCTTGGGGGCTTGGCACCCGATCCGCGTCCAATCCATGATCACCTCGGACACCCGCGACACCGCCGCCTGCGTCGCGGAAACCCTCGCGCTCGCCGAGGCCGGCTGCGAAATCGTCCGCATCACCGCGCAAACCAAAGCCTACGCCGCCAACCTCGAACACATCGCCCGCGAAGTTCGCGCCGCCGGCTGCCAGGTCCCGCTCGTCGCCGATATCCATTTCAAACCCGACGCCGCCATGGAGGCCGCCAAATGGGTCGAGAAAATCCGCGTCAACCCGGGCAATTACTCGGATAGCAAAAAATTTGCCATCCGTGATTACGACACCGCCCAGTACCATGCGGAACTCGAGCGCATCCGCGAGGAATTCACCCCGCTGGTCCGCCTCTGCAAGGAACTCGGCCGCGCCATGCGCATCGGCACCAATCACGGGTCGCTCTCCGACCGCATCATGAACCGCTACGGCGACACCCCGCTGGGCATGGTCGAGAGCGCACTCGAATTCGCCCGCATCGCCCGCGACCATGACTACCACCAGTTGGTCTTCTCCATGAAAGCCTCCAACCCGAAGGTGATGATCGAGGCCTATCGCCTGCTCGCCGCCCGCCTCGCCGCCGAAGGCCCGGATTGGAATTACCCGCTCCACCTCGGCGTCACCGAAGCCGGCGACGGCGAGGATGGCCGCATCAAGAGCGCCATCGGCATCGGTTCGCTCCTTGCCGACGGCATCGGCGACACCATCCGTGTCTCCCTAACAGAAGACTCGATCCACGAAATCCCCGTCGCCCAAGAGTTGGTACGAAGCTGCAGCGGTGACAGCGGTGGCAGTGGCTGCGGCGTCCCGCCGCAGGCCGTGGCGGCCGCGTCCCGCGGCCGCTCTTCTCTAACCCGTTCCCTAACCGATGATGCCTCCTCCATTCACATCAACTGGGACCAAGTCATCAAGACCGACGCCAGTTATCTTCCGCACTGGAAGCTCGACGGCGGCACCTACGATCCATTCTCCTACGAGCGGCGCAAGAGCGCCGTCATCACCGTGATGGGTCACCAACTTGGCGGCGACCACACGCTGCGCGTGTTCACCACCGAGGACCGTTGGAACACCCTGGCCCACAAAATCCCGAGCATGGGCGATTTCAAACCCGAGGTGGTTTTCGAACAATCCGGCGTCTTGGAACTCGACCCGCGCGATGAGGCCGCCATGGCCGACCTCAATGCGGCCGCCACTCCGCAACTCATCACTGTGGCCGACGGCGTCGGCATGGAAGTCATCCACGCCTTCCGCCTGCTCGCCGCCCGCGCCGAGGCCCGCCATCCGATCCTGCTCAAGGACACGTTGCACGGTCGTCACGGCAGTCGTCACGGCAGTCGTCACGGCAGTCGTTGCGGCTTCCAGCCGCAATCCCCAATCGACTTCCAGCCGCAATTGAATCACGACTGCCAGCAAAGCTTTCTCAATCCCAAGCAACCTATACAAAAATCACACGCCACATTTCTCCCCCACTGGACCCAACAAGGCGGAGTGTATGCCGTGACTTTCCGCCTGGCAAACTCCCTTCCGGTGGAGGTGATTGAGGCCTACCGCCGCGAGCGGGCGCGACTGGAAGCCGCAATTGAGCGCGCGGAACCATCCTCCAACCTGCCAGAAAGCCAGCACCTGCTCGCTGACTTGACCAAGCAACTTGCGGTATTGTATGAATCCTCCATCGGTGCTGCTCTCGATACCGGCAGTGGAGACTGCCACTTGCGTGATGAACCTGTGGCCTCAATCTTACTGGACTCCCTGCGCCACTTCGATGGGCAACGCTACGGTTTGATCGCGTGGTGCATCATGCCCAATCATGTGCATCTCTTGATCCAGCCGTTTGACGGCTATCCGCTTGCTGAAATCCTGCATTCAATCAAATCCTTCTCAGCCAATGCCGCGAATCAATTGTTAGGCATTGCCGGCGCATTCTGGCACAAGGAATCCTATGATCATCTGATTCGCGATGGCGAAGACTATCGGAATCAACTGCGCTATTTGTTGAAAAACCCGGAGTCAGCCGGGCTTGTCGATTGGCCTTGGCGTGGATCGATCTATGGTGACTCATGGGGGGAGGTAAGGGCAGGGGCAGATGGGGGGGACCTGCGGCTGGAAGCCGCAGCTACTGACCGTACTGCCATTCTCGCGGCTGATGAGGAAGACCTGCGGCTGGAAGCCGCAGCTACTGCCCGCTCTGCCATTCTCGCGGCTGGTAAGGAAGACCTGCGGCTGGAAGCCGCAGCTACTGACGCAGCTACTGCGCTCACCGCGACCCTCAGCGCCGCCTGCAACCTTGGGTCGCTGCTCTGCGATGGCATCGGCGACGCCATTCTTGTTAGGGAGGAAGCTGCCCCCGGTGCCTCGCTGCGGCTGGCCTATAACATCCTGCAAGCCGCGGGTGCCCGCATTTTCAAAACCGACTACGTGGCCTGCCCGAGTTGCGGGCGCACCCTTTTCAACCTCCAGCACACGACCCAGAAAATCCGCGCCGCCACCGGCCACCTCAAGGGTGTGCGCATCGCCATCATGGGCTGCATCGTCAACGGCCCCGGCGAGATGGCCGACGCGGATTTCGGCTACGTCGGCGGCGCGCCGGGCAAGATCAACCTATACGTCGGCAAGACCCCGGTCCAATTCAACCTCCCGGAAGCGGAGGCGGTCGCCCGCCTCATCGAACTCATCCGCGACCATGGAAAATGGCTGGACCCACCGCCCATTCTGGAGTCAAATCCTCCCAACTGAAGCCATCAGTCACATGACCGAAACCCTCACCCGTCCCAGCGCAGCCACCGCGCTTGACGTGCCGTGGAATGTCGTGGTCCACGATGACCCGGTCAATCTGATGGGTTACGTCACCTGGGTGTTGATGAAGATCTTCGGCTACAACGAGCCAAAGGCCGCCCTCCTCATGATGCAAGTCCACCAGCTCGGGCGCTCCATCGTCTGGTCCGGCCAACGCGAAAAAGCCGAGTTCTACGTCCAACAACTGCAACTCCACCAATTGAAAACGTCCCTCGAAAAGGCCGCATGAAACTCGCCCCCTCACCCACCGGCGGCCTCCGCCTCGAAGTCGAGGAGGCCGACGATTGGTCGCTGCTCCTGGGCATTTTGCGCGATGCCGAAAGCCCGGGCTTCGACCTTGCCAGCCACGTGGGCAGCGCCATGCCGCCATCGGCCGACTGGCATGATTGGCAGGAATACGTCATGCCGGACATTCGCGCGGGCTATCAAGAGCATTTGAAAACCGTTCTAACCGCCATTGAGTCCGCCAAGCTGGACGCCGCCGGCGGTCCCGCCACCCTGTGGATCTCCCGTGAGGATGCCTTCCATTGGTATGCCGCCCTCAACCAGGCGCGCCTCGCCATTGAAGAACTCCACCACTTCGGATCCGGCGAAAATGTCAACCCTCTCCAACTCTCCGCCGCCCGCCGTGCCGCCTTCTTTCGTTCCCAAAATTACCTCACCCTCCAGAGTTTTTTGTTAGACATGGGGCTGGGGTGAGGAAGTCACTGTGCGTACGAGCTGGAAGTGCCGCGCACCAGGAAGAGCAGATAGAAAGCCTTTTCGCAGGCGGCGGAGGACAAGCCAGTGCTCAGCGTCTCGACGGTCATGACCTTGTCCGCCAGCAGGGGTGCGAGTTCGCGGTACCAGTGATGGCCGCCGATCATGGCCAGATTGCCCAAAACGCCGAGGCGCTCGATCCCGTACAAACCGTAGCCATCGATGATTTTCTGTGGCCAATGCGCTTGCACCCAAGCCATGCCATCACAAATCGCCCGGTCCACATTGGGGTCATTCGCCTTGCGCTTGGTGTCCTTCGACTTGTCCGTGGCGGGTGAATTCAGTTCCGAACGTGCCAGAATGATGGCCGTCAAACCCGCGATGGTCATGTTCAAGGAGGCGCTGGGCGGCCCTGACTGCGAGCGTTCGTCCGTCTTATAGTCCCAGCCCCTGGCCTGGGCACTCGCCTCATAGACATAGTCCTGACCGGCGATCTTTTTCCAGGTGTCGGTTGAATAGTCCACGCCGCCGGTGCCGGTTTTTTCGGTTTGCACACTGAGTTTGACCTCCGGACCTTTTTTCTCCTGAGCCTTCATAAAGTGCTCCAAGAGGGGGTTCCAAGCGGTGACCGGCGCGGACCCTTTCGAATCCCAACCACAAAGTTTAGCCGCCTTCAAACCCAATGCCGCATATTGCGTGTTGGAATGATCGTGGTCGCGGTAGGCTTTGCCACCGTAGCTCCAGCCACCGCTGTGGCCGGCCGCCGCCAATTCGTTGGCAACCCGGTTCACCCACTGGGTGATCTTCGGTTTGTCGTTGATGGCGAGCGTCCACGCATCACCGGAGGGTGGGTGCAGCATGGCTTCCACCAGCATCAGGCCGACGCCGGCGAGGTAGGTCTGGTTGCATCGGTCTTTTTGCAGGTCGTCCCAGATTTGCAGCATGAGCGGGTGATTCGGCGAGATGCCGGCCTTGACCAGGGCCAGACCTATCAATGCTTCCTCACCCAGACCATGGCGGAATTGCTTGGCGAGATTGGTGGGCAGCTTGTCCTTCTTGTCGGCCAGGTTTTTTTCCGCAAGCTCGAGGGCCATGGCCAGCCGCTTGTCCTTGTCCGGTTCCACCGCCGCTTCATCCTTGCGCGGCATGCGGCGCTTGTCCGCCACTGCCGGCTTCTTCTCAAGGCCCTTCTTCGCGGCTGGCGACAGCAGGCACTCGGCCAGCAGCTCACGCTTCAAGCGGCCAATCGCCGCGGCCACCGTTGCCTGATCCGCAGGCGTCAAGTCGCCCGCTGGCGGGGCCGCGGGGCCCGCGGGTTGCGGGTTTTGGTTAGGCACGGGGTTGGCCTTGTCATCGCCCGGCACCGGTGGTTTTGAGGGTGCCGGCGTTGCCGGCGGGGTCCCGGCAGGCTCCTTGGAGGGTTCCACCGCGGACGCCACGGCACCTAACATGAGGGACGCGAACGCCGCCAGCCACTGGTGCCCGCGGCTGCCCGTGCAGGTCAAGGCACGCGCCCGGAAATCAGCCAGGTGATGTGCAGACGCTCCGCCGGCGAGCGGAGTGGAAAATCGGGTGGTGGCAATAGTCATGGCGTGGGTTCCTCTCCCTAAACAGAGTGCCAAGCCGGTCCCTGATGTCAAGCAGAGGATAAGGAGCCACCACATTCCTGTGGTGGTGGCGGAAGCATGGTGCATGAGTGCGCGCCGATGGCGCTGCAAATGGACCGTCCTTCCGCACGACGACAAGAATGTCGTCGCTCCTTAAGTGTGCGCCATCGGAGCCAAGTTAGTCGGGAGGATTTACGGATGGAGGGCTGGGCTTTTCAAGGAGGGGCGATCTCCGAATCGCCCTCGACCATGTCGAGCCAAGGAGAGGCGGTGAGCCGCTGGGTATTGGCCCTTGATGGTCATGGGCGATTCGGAGATCGCCCCTCCTTGAGTCATAGGCGGTTCAGATCGCCCCTCCTTGGGTCATGGGCATGCCCCGGCTGTGCGGGTTGGCGTGCGGAAGCACACGGCCACCGCAAAGGTCACCAGGGTGCCGGCCATGATCCGCCAGGGAAATTCAATGACCGGCAGGCTGGCTGGATTTGCGTAGAGCCGGTGGCCGGTGAGCATGTTGGCCAGCTCATTGGGCAGGTTGCTCAACACGGCCACCGCCACGATGCCGGCGGCCATGGCGGCAAGATTGCCGGCCTCGCTGCCGCGGTGGCGGGTGAACAAGCCGACCATGAAGATTCCTAACAAAGACCCATAGGTATAACCGAAACTCCCGAGAATGATCCCGATGATGCTGAGATTGGGATGGCAGGCTTTGACAAACGCCGTGGCCAGCCCCACTCCTATCAGCACCAGCGTGAAACCCACGGTGCTGAGCTTGATGATGCGCACCCGCTGGCGGTCGTCGTTAGGCGTGCCGAACCAGCGGAAGTGGAAATCCCGCGAGTAACTCGTGGCCAGCGAGTTCATCGCCGTGCCGAGCGAACCCATGGTGGTCGCCAACACCCCGGCCACCACCAAGCCGCGCAACCCGCCGGGCATGACATCCACCACGAAATACGGGAAGATCCGCGTGCTGTCCGGCTGACCCGCCGCCATCGGCAGGCGCGGGTCACTCACCACCTGCCCGTAATAGACCGCGAGCAGGATGCCGATGGTTAGAACGGCGAAGGTCACCGGAATGTCCGCCAAGCCTGACAAGATGGTGGCCACCGCGCTTTGGCGTTGGTTTTTGGCGGTCAACATCCGCTGCACCATGTCCTGGTCCGTGCCGTGGGTGGCGAGCGTGACAAACAACGATCCTAACAGGGCTGCCCACACCGTGAACTCCGTTTCCAGCACACTCTTGATTTTCCCCCAGACCGTGTCCGCGGGGGCCGCCCCCTCCCATTGCCACAGCCGCAGGTCGTTAGGCCCGGTGAGATGGCTCTTGGCCCCGTCCCAGCCGCCCGGAATATGCCCTAACAAATACCACACTGAAAAGCCCAGCGCGCCCATCAACACGGCGATCTGCAACACGTCGGTCCAAATGACCGCCTTGATGCCACCCACCGCCGTATAGGCGGCCGTGAGCAGGCTGATGACGATGAGGGCCGCGCCGGTGAACCAGAATTGCTCCCAATTGCCCAGCGGATGGCCGGGGTGCGTCTGGTTCCAGATGACCACCAACAGCAGCGTGGGCACCCACAAGCGCGACCCGCTGGCCAGCGAGCGCGTGAGCAGGAAAATCGCGCTGGCCATGCGCCGGGTGCGCGGGCCGAAGCGGATCTCGAGAAACTCATAAATGCTCACCACGTTGTGTTTGTAATAGGCCGGGATGAACACCGCGCTGACCACCAGCCTGGCTAACAAATAACCGGCCATCAGCTGGGCATAGGTGTAATTGCGCAAGCGGAACCCTTCGCCCGGCGTGCCGAAAAACGTGCCTGCGCTGATTTCCGATGCCAGGATCGAGGCCAGCACCGCCCACCACGGAATCGAGCGCCCGCCCAGCGCGAAATCCGCCACGCTGCCAGTGCGCCGGCTGAAGTGCACCCCAATCCAGACGATCACCGCGAAATACGTCCCGATGATCGCAAGGTCCAATCCGTATGCCAGCATGCGCCGCAAGCTAGCGGATCCGGCCGCCATGCCAAGCGCCAAGTGCGGCGTCTATGCCAACGCTTGATCGATGTCTTCGAGGATGTCGTCGATATGTTCGATGCCCACCGAGAGGCGGATCAAATCCGGGGTGATACCCGCGGCGCGTTGTTGGGCCTCGTTGAGTTGGGAGTGGGTGGTGGAGGCGCTGTGGATGGCGAGGCTCTTGGCGTCGCCGACATTGGCGAGGTGCTTGAAGATGCGCAGGCTTTCGATGAATTGCTTGCCAGCCTCCATCCCGCCTTTGATGCCAAAGACAACCATGCCACCGCCTTTGCCTTTGAGGTATTTCTGGTTCAATGCATGTTGGGAATCGTCGGGCAGTCCGGGGTAGCGCACCCAGGAGACTTTGGCGTGCCCCTGGAGATGCTTGGCGACGGCGAGCGAGTTTTGGCAGTGGCGTTCCATGCGCAAGCCAAGCGTCTCGATGCCTTGCAGCAGGAGCCAGGAATTATCCGGCGCAATCGCCGCGCCGAGGTTGCGCAACGGCACCGTGCGTGCCCGCAGAATGTAGGCCAGCGGCAACAGTGGTGCCGGCAGGTCGTGCCCCCAACGCAACCCGTGATAGCCATTGTCCGGCTGGTCATAGAGCGGATGCTTGCCGGCGGCCCAGTTGAATTTGCCGCTGTCCACCATGATGCCGCCGATGCCGGCACCGTGGCCGCCAAACCATTTTGTTAGAGAATGGACGACAATGTCCGCCCCGAAATCGATCGGACGCGTCAGATAGGGTGTCGAAAACGTGGCATCCACTATCAGCGGCAGGCCGTGGGCGTGCGCGATGTCGGCGATTTTTTCCAAGTCCGCCACTTCCAATGCCGGATTGGACACCGTCTCGGTGAACAACGCGCGGGTCTTGGCATCAATGACCTTGGCAAAATTTTCCGGATCATTGGAATCGACGAAGCGCACTTCGATGCCGAGATCCGGCAGGATGTCCTTGAATTGGGTGTAGCTGCCGCCATAGAGATTGCGGGAGGAGACGATGTTGTCACCGGCTTTTGCCAGATTGATGATGGCATAGAATATCGCGCTGGTCCCGGATGCCACGCCCAAGCCGCCGAGTTCCGGCGCCCCTTCTAACAAGGCTACCCGTTTTTCCAACACCTCGGTGGTGGGATTGGTGATGCGGGTGTAGATATGGCCGAGCTCGCGCAGGGCAAACAAGTTCGCCGCCTGTTCGGTGCTGTTGAAGACAAACGAACTGGTGCGGTACAAGGGCACCGCGGCAGAGCGTGAGGTCGGGTCGGCCTGATAGCCGCCATGCAGGGCGATGGTTTCCAGCTTGTGGGACATGGTGTTGTTAGGTTGGGTGGGGGGGAAAGCGGAATTAAGAGTCAAGGGGGTTAGAAGTCGAGATAGATTTCAGTGCGGCGGTTGGCGCGGCGGCCGGCCGGGTCGTCCTGGCCGGCGGGGGTGACGTTGGGGCGGCGCGGTTGGCTGGCACCCTTGGCGAGGGTGACGATCTGGGTGGGTGAGACCCCGGCCGAGGCGAGGTAATCGCGGACGGTGGTCGCGCGGCGCGCGGAGAGCTCATTGTTGTAAGGTTCGGTGCCAAGCGCATCGGTATGGCCGCTGAGGGTGATCTTTTTCCCAGGATCGGCGCGCAGGATATGGACGACGATTTCCAACTGGCGGCGCGTGCGCGGGTTGATCTGGTCCTGGTCAAATTCAAAGTAGAGGGCGAGGGTATCGCCGCCCTGGGGGTTTTTGACAAGGGGCGAGTAATAGATGTCCCCCCCCGCGACGCGGCCGGCATAATCGGCGAGGAGTTGGTCAAGGTTGATTTCCGCGATGATCCAGTTCGATGGGGCTGGGGAACGGCGCAGGGTGATGGCAAATTGCGCGGTTTGGCTGGCATCGGGGGTTTGGATGTTGGCGAGATAGCCCACGGTATCGGCCCGCTCAAACATGGCCCGCAACGGTTTGGTTGGGCGGAGCTGGTAATTGCCCTCTTCAAACAGAATGCACAGGGCGGCGATTTTGGCATCGGTGATGGACTGACGATCCACCATGGCGCAGGCCCGTTGAAAGTTTTGTTTGATAACCGCCTGCAGGAAGGCATCGGCGGTGCCGAGGGCATCCACAGCGGTTGCTTGGGGCAGCGGGGCACCGGGCGCAGGCGGCAGGATGAGTTTATCCACCGACCATTGGCCGTTGTTGTGGCGCAGATCCAACTCGATGTGGTCGCGGCCGGGCTCAGCGCCCTCGAGTTTGAGTGACCAGCGGGCAAGGGCATCGAGCTTGAGTTCACCGACTTCGCGCACGCCTTCTTGCGACTGGAGCTTGAGCGGGTGCGCGGCGGCCAAGGCTTTGAGTTGCTCAAGGGTCTTGGCATCGCAGACGTCTCCACCCACCAACTTGGCAAAGGCGTCAAAGTCCCCAGCCTCAAGCGCCTTGGCGATTTTTGCGACGAGTTGCGCGGGGTCGGCCTCCGCGACGCTTGCGGCAGGCTTTGCAGGGGGCGGGGCTTCGGCAGCCCCGGCCTCGGTCGTGCCAAGGGGGGCGACGGGCTGGGCTGGATCGGCTGGGTTAGGGCCGGGTTCCTGATTGTTAGGACCGCTGGCATGAGGGTCGGGGCGGGTTGGCGGCGGCGTGCCGGCAACGGGATCCGGCGGCGTCACTGGGTGCCCTGGTCGCTGCAGGACCCCGGAACGAACCACCAGCAATACCATCGCCGTCAGGGCAAGAACGGCAGCGAGGGCTAGAAAAAAGTAGGGTAATTTCGAGCGGTGCATGGCATTGGAGCGTATGACTCGGAACGGGTCAGCAATGGCTTGAACTGCCGGATAAGCCACCGGCATTTCATGGGGCCACACTCGGTCCAATTGGTTGTGGTTGCAACTCTTTAATCGCCAAGAAGAGTGTTGCGGGTGAAGAGGGCGATCACCGGGATGCCGCGGGCTTCGATGGCTTGGCGGCCACCTTCCTCGCGATCCACGAGCACCAAGGCAAAGGCGACTTTTCCGCCTTCGCGTTCGATCACGTCGATGGCTTTGAGGGTGGAGCCGCCGGTGGTGATGACGTCATCGACGACGATCACAGTGTGGCCGGAGTGAAAATTGCCCTCGATTTGGCGGCCCTGGCCATGACCTTTGGGTTCTTTACGCACAGTGAATACTTGCAACGCCTCCGCCGGATGGCTGCGTGCGGAGGTCATTCCAATGGCCAGGGATATTGGATCCGCCCCTAACGTCATGCCTCCGATGGCGTCGATTTTGAGATGTGACGAGTGGATTTTCGAGCGCACGGCATGCCAGCCGAGGTCGCCAATGAGATTGGCACCAAACGGATCGAGCGCGGTAACCCGGCAATCGATGTAGAGGTCGCTTTGCTGGCCGGAGGCGAGAGTGAATTTTCCGGTGCGGACGGATTTCACGAGCAGGAGCGTCTTGAGCGCGGCGGTGGTTTGATGCATGACGAATTGTGATAAATGTTTGCCTGGATGCAAGCCCGTGAATCCCCAATTTGAAAAGGGGTTAGTCGCGGATCTGGCGGTATCGGAGTGGCGTGAAGCCGCTGAAAAGCATGGCGGCCGCGTCGCGTTCGCTGGCCCGCACACGGCTGAACGGCTCGGCCTCGTAACAAAGGAAGCGGGTTTGGGTGTCGTCGAGCCATTTGACAAACAGCACAACATGGCCGCCAGCCTGGTTGAGCACATCGCCGGGCCGCAACTCGGCCAACCCACGCAGTTTCACGCAAAGCCCGGACAAGGAGGATGTCGATTGCTTTTCTTTTAGACCCCAGCAGCGCGAGATAAACCCCGAGCAATCAAGCCCGACCGCAGAGGCACTCACCGCCTTGCCACCGAGGCGGCGCTTTTCATTATTATAAAGGTCTCCCGCGGCTTTGCCTGCCTTGATGCCGCGGCCAAAACTCTCGAGCGAATCGAATCCGCCCCATTTGTAGGGGACCCCGACGTAGGGTTGACCGGGTAGCCATAAGTCCGGATTGCCGGTGGAGCGATCGGGCGTTTGCACCTCGATGCCCGCGCTGTCGCGGCCATGGAGAAGGTTTTGTGCGGTTGGCTGCCATTGATGATTCACAAAGGACTCTGCGGTTCGCAGGACTTCGGCGCGGGTTGGTGGCGCTGCGCTTGCCATGAGAGGCGCCAGGACCACGAGCAGGACCGGTAACAGGAGACGTTTCATCAGTATGTCAGGTTGCGGATTAAACATCGGTTGCAATGAGCCTTGGCCAGAAGAGTTAGACCAAAGGTTGTGAATAAGCCGGAATATTTTGTGGGCATCCGGTGTCTGCTCCGGCTGTATCGATGTTGCCATGAATCTGCCGGGAGTCTTTCGCAAGTTGTTCTATGCGTGGAACCCGCATGATGAGGGTGTGGAACGACTCTAACATAGGTTTGTTCACACTATGAAGAAGAAGATCTTAGGGGTTCAAAAATAACATATTCATCAGAGCAGCATCATGGCGGGGTGCTCGACGAGACGTTTGACCTCGGCTAGAAATTGAGCTCCGGTGGCCCCATCGATCACGCGATGGTCACAGGAGAGGCCGAGGTCCATGCGCAAACCGGGGACCACCAGGCCGTCCTTGACGACGGGTTTTTCGAGGATGGCACCGATGGCCAGAATGGCGGCTTGTGGCGGGTTGATGATGGCATCAAACGATTGGATGCCCCAGGCACCAAGGTTGGTGACAGTGAGGGTGCCGCCGTCGAATTCGTCCGGCTTGAGTTTGCGTTCCTTGGCCCGGCTCGCGAGATCCTTGACCTCGCGGGACAGGGTGAGCAACGATTTGGTTTCCGCCAGTTTGATCACAGGAGTGACCAGGCCGTCATCAATCGAGACCGCAATGGCAAGACCGATGTGTTGAAATCTCACGATCGAATCGCCTGCAAATGACGCGTTGATCGCTGGTACCGCTTTGGCGGCATGGATGACGGCTAGCAGAATGAAATCGTTGAGCGTGTATTTGTTGCCGTGGGTTGCAAGGGTCTGGTCGTTGATGAGCTTGCGCAGATCCGTCAGAGGCGCGGCGTCGGCTTCAAGGTGGAGGTAGAAATGCGGGATGGTTTGCTTGGATATGAGCAGCCGCGAGGCGATGACATGCCGCATGGAACTCAACGGAAGGGTCGTATCACCGTCACGGACGATGGGCAGGAGCGCTTGGGGTGCCGCAGCAGCAGGGAGTTGGGCAGGCGCCATCGCGGCTTTGGCTTTGATAGATGCGGTGAGTGCGGCTGCCGCGTTGGCTTCCGATGAGGGCACAACGGGGGGTTTGTGTGAGACTGCCGCTTCGATGTCCTCCGCTACGATGCGACCGCCCGGTCCGGTGCCGGTGAGGGTGCTCAGGTCGAGTTTGCGCTCTTCGGCGAGTTTGCGGGCCAGCGGCGAGATCTTTATCCGCTCTCCCGCGGGTTGTGGGTCGCTGCCAGAGGCTGGTGTGGGCAGGCTGGAAACAACCGGCGCCGGAACGGAGGGAAGTGGGGTGAGGGTCGTCGCAGGTGTGGGCGGTGTCGGCACCCTTGGAGTGCCGGTGGAACTGCCATTCAAAATAGCGAGAACACCGCCAATAGGAACTTTTTCCCCTTCCTTGACCAGGATATCGGTGAGCACTCCATCGTCGAAGGCTTCCATCTCCATGGTGGCTTTGTCGGTTTCGATTTCCGCCAGAATGTCGCCTATTTCAATGGTATCGCCGACTTTCTTGTGCCACTTGAGGAGGGTACCCTCAGTCATGGTATCCGAGAGTTTAGGCATATCGATGTTCACAGGCATGGCTTGATAGGTGATGAAGTTTCAACGGCAGGATGGCGCAATGGCGGGATTGTGCGAGCCTTTTTGCAGCTTGGTGACGACGAAAAAAGCGCGGCGTGCAGAGGCAACACCGCGCTTGGCAAAGCATTCAAAGGCGGCTTCAGGGAGCCAGCTTTTTCATGGTCGGCACCAAGCCGATGGCAGGGCTGCCACTGGCATTCTGGGCCGTGACCATGCTGAGGGCGGAATCGGAAAGCATGCCACCACAATCTTTCTGCGGGCAGAAGAAGTGAGGACCGGCATCACATTTGATCCGGGTTTTTTTGGTGACGGTCTTGTAAATGGGCACCTTTTTCGTGTTGGTTACGACCAAGCCGTCCTTGCAGCTCTTGGAACCACCCTTGATGACCACTTGTTCGGTGACCAGCTCGTATCTGCAAGTTTTCACTTGGTAGGTATCCACCCGGTAGCCGGCCGTTTGGTTGAATTTGCCAAACATGGAGCAGCAGGACGAAAAGCCCAGGGAAACGGCCATGAGGGAAACAAGCGAGAGTAAATTCTTCATGTCTTGGTCAGTTATTGGTTGGGTTGAGAGGGTGCTTATTCAGGTCACATGCAACAGCAGGAGGCAAGGGCAAATGCAATGGCGGCAATAGCGGTGGCTGCGATTAGGCGGTTCATGTGCAGCGACAGAGTAGGAACGCCGACGACTTTGGCAATGAAAAACAAGGGATTTGGCTCAGAGATTGTGGATTTTTTTTGTGAAGTGTCAGCCGGTCATGCCAGGGCGAGGACTTTGGCGACAATCCGCCCGGGGTTGGGGAGTTGTTCGTGCTCAATGTGCGGCGAGTAAATGGCCGGGGCGTCGATGGAACAAACGCGCGCGACCGGTGCATCCAAATAATCGAAGGCGTGTTCTTGAATCAACATGCCAACCATCGCGGAAACGCCGCCAAACGGCTTGGATTCATCCACCAATACAACCCGGTGGGTCTTCCGCACGGTGCTGAGAATGGCCTCTTGGTCGAGCGGACGGATCGAACGGAGGTCGAGCACTTCGCAGCTAATGCCGTGCTCGGCTTGCAGCGTCTCCGCGGCCGCCAGACAGTGGATGACCGAACGGCCGTGGGCGATGAGGGAAACATCACCGCCCTCACGCTTGATATCGGCTAGACCCAGCGGCACAAGGTGATCACCCGCGGCGGCATCGGGAACTTCTCCGGTCATGCCGTAAAGCAACGTGTTTTCCATCACGTAGACCGGATCATTGTCGCGGATGGCGGATTTGATCAGCCCCTTGACGTCGGCAGGGGTGGCCGGGGCGCAAACTTTCAGGCCAGGAAAGGCCGCAAACAACGCTTCTGGCAGATGCGAATGCGTGGCCCCCACCCCTGTGCCCCCATTGGCCGGTCCGCGTACCACGATCGGACAGTGGCAAAGTCCGCCGGACATGTAACGGATACAGGCGGCATTGCTGACAAGCTGATCGAAAGCCACGGAGTGGAACGACCAGAACATGAGCTCCATCACCGGCCGGACGCCAAGCATCGAGGCACCGATGCCCATGCCGATAAAGCCGGCTTCCGAGATCGGCGTGTCAAATATGCGCTTGCTGCCCCATTTTTTCCACAGGCCTTCGGTGACCTTGTAGGCACCGTTGTATTGGGCGACCTCCTCGCCCATGATCACCACGTTCGGGTCGCGGGCGAGCTCTTCATCAAGGCCCTCGCGGAGGGCTTCACGGTAACTAAGGGTGCGGGACATGTGGGCGTGAGTTACTATTGAAATAGTACTAGATTAGTCGTTGAAGAAGTGGCGCCCGATCCTGGAGGCCGGGGTGGCGTGATCCGTCTCCCAGTAAACATCGGTGCTGACGTCGGCGAGCGTGGGGG
Organism: Akkermansiaceae bacterium; assembly: GCA_903826205.1. GTDB lineage: Bacteria > Verrucomicrobiota > Verrucomicrobiia > Verrucomicrobiales > Akkermansiaceae > Luteolibacter. The sequence continues at coordinate 15,294 of CAIKDP010000294.1, read as the reverse complement.
CCGGGGAGTCGTCGGCAAATCTGACGGCGGCGGCCGCTTCCTCGGCGGCCGCCTGCTGGATGGCATCCGCGGCGGCTTCGGTGAGAATGCCTTCGCTGATGAGGCGGCGGCGCAGCAGGGTGATGGGATCGTGGTTTTGCTTGTAGTTCTCGATTTCCTCGGGCGTGCGGTATTTTTTGGCGTTGGCATCCGCGACGCTGTGGCCGTAATAACGGTAGGTGTCGATTTCGAGGAGCGTGGGTTTGTGGGTTTTGCGGGCACGCTCCATGGCGACGTGGGTTTTGGCGCGGACTTCGTAAACGTCGGAACCATCAATGACATCCCAGGCGATGCCGTAGGCTTCCGCACGCTGGGCGAGGCAACCCTGATAGGCGGACGACCGTTGCTGGGAGGTACCCATCGAGTAGCCGTTGTTTTCGATGACAAACACGACCGGAATTTCAAACAGGCCGGAGAGGTTGAGCGATTCGTGAAAGGTGCCCTGGTTGACCGCACCATCGCCCAGATAGCACAGGCAACAGCCTTCGCGGCCCAAATACTTGAGACCGAAGGCAAGGCCAAGGCCCAGCGGCGTCTGGCCGGCGACAATGCCGTGGCCACCCCAGAAGTTTTTATCTGGTGCGAAAAAATGCATCGAACCGCCTTTGCCCTTCGAGCAGCCGGTTTGTTTGCCAAACATTTCCGCCATGCACTCGTCCATGCCCATACCGACGGAGAGCGCGTGGCCATGATCACGGTAGGCGGTGATAAAGTGGTCATCGGGCCCGGCGAGGGATATGGTGCCGACGGCGACCGCTTCCTGACCGATGTAGAGGTGGAGGAAACCACCCATTTTGCCGGCGTTGTAGTATTTGAGAGCCGCTTGTTCAAAGCGGCGGATGCGGACCATCAGGGCGAAAAGCCCGGTTTTTTGCTCTGCGGTGAGGGCTTGATTGATGGCGGATGCGGCGAAATCAACGGCGGGCGTGGAGGCGCGGGTCATGGGGGCGGCTGGGCGAGGAGGAGGCGGGCTCAAAAAGCCGGGGCGGATGGCACGGCTTTCGCGGTGACAGGTTGCGGCAGACAGAGGCGGGCACTCAGGAAAATCCCGGTGAAAAGGAGGTTGGCAGCAGCGAAGTTACGCAGGAACATCCAAGTAGGCAGCGGAGCGCCGGGAGCGCCTGTCCAAAGGGATTGCGTGAGGCCGCCGAGGGTCTTGGCATAGCGGGGATCCAACAGCCAGGCGGCTCCGTTGGTAATGAGGTGGAAAGCGAGGGCGGCGCTGATGGAGCCTAGGAGCAGGGTGGGGAGGGAGCGCATGGCTAGAGATTTGCCGATGCCGAAGGTCACCGCGAAGGCGACCAAGGTGGGAAACATAAAGGCTGGGTCCGTCACAGGACTGTCACTCAGGAACATGAGCGGCAGCGGGTAGCTGATGGCCCAGGCGACGAGAGGGATGGCAAACCCACGCCAGCTGCCGGCCAGCAGCGCGCCACAGAAAAACAAGGCCGCAAGCGGTTGGAAATTGGGCATGGCTTCAGGGAAGGCCGCACCCAGAGCGCGGAAGATCACGAGCAGAGCAAGGATGAAAAGCATGGGAAGGGTGCGTTGCATGGCGGGAAGGTGAGGGGTTTTTCGCCGATGTGCGAGAGGAAAGTTCAAGCCAGCCGGGGGATTTTTATTGGCCTGCCCGGTGGGCCCATGTAGAGTGGGTTATGGATTGGAACCCACTGCTGCATGCCGCATGGCAGGGGCGCGAACGAGCCTACGCGCCTTACTCGAAATTTCAAGTCGGCGCGGCGGTTTTGGCGGCCGATGGCAGGATTTTTATCGGCTGTAATGTCGAAAATCTTTCTTACGGCCTGACCCTTTGCGCAGAACGGGTGGCCATCGACTCGGCGGTGGCAGCCGGCGCACGCGAATTCATGGCGGTGGTCGTGGTGGCGGACACCGCCGTCCCCATATCGCCCTGCGGGGCCTGTCGGCAAGTGCTGGCCGAATTTCGGGTGCAACGGATCCTGCTGGCCAACCGGACCCAACTCTTGGAGTTCACTTTGGAGGAATTGCTGCCACGGGCAACGGCCGGGATTCTGGATCGTCTCGCGTGAGAGGCCTCCGCCCGGTGCCGCGTGTTTTCGGTGCTTGAGTGGCGCGCCTCAAGCGCTAGGGTGCCTCGCGGACGATGTTCAAATACCCGAAGACTTACGATGTGATTGTCATTGGCGCCGGCCACGCCGGTGTCGAGGCCGCCTTGGCTGCGACCCGGCTCGGTTGCGAGGTGGCGCTGCTCACTCATAATCTCGATACCATCGCCCAAATGTCCTGCAACCCGGCTGTCGGCGGCCTCGCCAAAGGCCACATGGTCCGGGAAATCGATGCCCTTGGCGGGGCCATGGGACTCAACACCGACGCCACCGGAATCCAATGGCGGATGCTCAACGCCTCCAAGGGCCCGTCTGTCCGTGCGCCGCGTGCCCAGTGCGATAAAAAAGCCTACCAATTCCGAATGAAGCGCTTGCTGGAGGCCACCCCGGGGCTGGATCTCCATCAGGGAAACGTGGCCGATTTGCGCGTAACGGGGGATCGAATCGAGGGCGTGATGACTTCCCTCGGCTTGGAAATTTCCGGGCGCGCGGTGGTTTTAAGCGCCGGCACTTTTATGCGGGGCTTGATGCACGTCGGTTTGCGCCACGAGGTCGGCGGCCGCATGGGCGACGCCAGCTCCAGCGTGTCGGATGCCCTGCGCCGTCTCGGCTTTGAGGTCGCGCGCTTCAAAACCGGCACCCCCTGCCGCGTCAACGGCCGCTCGCTGGATTTAAGCCGCTGCGAGCGGCAAGAGGGCGATGCCCAGCCGCCTCACTTCAGTTTCATGGCGGATACCTTGGAGCGGGGGACTGACGATTTGTTCACTCTCAACCCTTGGGGCGACCCGACGTTCCACGTGGAACAAGTCCCGTGCTGGATCACCTACACGAACTCGGCGACCCATGAGATCATCCGCCAGAATCTCGACCAATCGCCGCTGTATTGCGGGGTGATCGAGGGGGTGGGGCCGCGCTATTGCCCGTCGATCGAGGACAAGGTGGTGCGTTTTGCCGAAAAAGAACGGCATCAGGTGTTTCTTGAACCGGAAGGCCGGCATACCCTCGAATACTACGTCAACGGCGTTTCAACCTCGCTGCCCTACGCCGTCCAGCTCGCTTTCCTGCGCAGCATCCCCGGCTTGGAACAATGCGCCATCCTCCGCCCGGGATACGCCGTCGAATATGATTACTGCCCGCCCACCCAGCTCCGGCCCACCTTGGAAACCAAGCGCATCGAGGGTTTGTATTTCGCCGGCCAGATCAATGGCACCTCGGGCTACGAGGAGGCGGCCGGCCAGGGACTGATCGCCGGCGCCAACGCGGCGCTCAAAGTGTTGGGAAGAACACCCTGGGTGTTGGCGAGGGATCAGGCGTATCTGGGGGTGATGGTCGATGACCTGGTCACCCGCGGCTGCACCGAACCTTACCGGATGTTCACCAGTCGGGCCGAATACCGCCTGTTGTTGCGCCAAGACAATGCCGACCTCCGGCTCACTCCGGTCGCCGCCGCCATCGGCCTCGCGTCCGGCGAGCGGGTCCGGAGGGTGGATGTAAAACGGGTGGAACTGGCGCGTGCGGACGATTGGGTGCGGAAAACCCCGCATGAGGGAATCAAGCTCGACCAGTGGCTCCGCCGCAGCGAAAATTCATGGGCTGCCCTGCCCGCCGATCTCCTAAAAGAGTTCCACGTGGAACTTTGGGCCCTCATCGAAACGAATTTCAAGTATGAAGGTCATCTCGGCCGCCAACAAACCCATATCGACCGTATGACCCGCCAGGAAGGTCGTTGCCTGCCGGAAGATCTCGATTACGCCACTGTCCGCGGCCTCAAGCTCGAGGCGCAAGTCCGCTTCTCCCAAATCCGCCCCGCCACCCTCGGTCAGGCCGGTCGCATCCCCGGCATCACCCCAGCCGATCTTGCCATACTCATGGTTTGGTTGGGAAAGCGCGACCGGGATGGGGACACGACTCTCGGGTTAGCCGGGCTAGCTGAGGATCCCGGGTGAGCGCGGAGTTGATGAAGTTCCTGACCGTCTGGACGATGATTCCGGTGAGTGGCTTGATTCTGCCAGCTTGTTTTTAGCTTGTTTTTTCTCCTCCACTTCCTTCATATACTTGGCCACAGACAAATAATAGAATAAAGTGTTGCATGGACAGCGTTGGTGTGTAGGGTAGAGGCATGAAGGGCATGAAAGCGCAAAGAGGCCACAGTAAAGGGACACGCTGGCTGGCACCGTGGAAGGATTCGACGGAGAAGCCGGTGATTTACCACTGTGTGACGCGGGTGGTGGACCGGCGCTTTGCGTTTGGGAAGGAGGACAAGGAGAAGTTCCGGACGTTGATGCGGATGCAGGAGAACTTTTCGGGGTGCCGGGTGCTGGCGTATTGCCTGATGAGCAATCATATAAAGGCGGCTGCCTGAAATGTCGGCAAAGCATTGGATTGCAATGCTTTGTGAGTGTTGCTGAATGTTAGGATTCTGAATTTGTGCCCAGTGTGTGCCCGGTCCTGCGGAGACGGCTAAAAACGGAGGGGGTTGGGGGATGCGGGTTGTATCGAGCACCGTACGGCAGGTGGGCACAGCCCAGTATTGCGGGTTCTCCAACAAGTCATATCGGCGGAAGTCGAGATTGGAGCACAGTGGCGCGATAGCCCCAAGAATTTTAGTGGGCGTCTCAACTGCCCAGCACGATCAGTCTGCGTTCATGTCGCGCCCGTCACCCCCACAATCATTGCAGCTTGACCTCACGGCAGTTCTTTCATCCTATCTATACGTCCATCCAAGGGCCATGGGGGAATCTGAGTATCGGCATGAAAAAGTCGGCCCTGGGATTCATTCTGAACGAGGGTGCCAAATCGGAACTTCTTCTCAGGAGCTTGTCCTTCTTGAGTCCAGATTGGGCAGCGAAGAGGAAAATATAGTAGGGCCGGACTTTCCGCGTACGCGTACTTGAAAGTTTTGGCTGATCACTCAGCAGATCATCAAGCCGACGACGGTATTCACACTCGCCCACGGGAGAAGCACGCAATCCAACTATAGCAGCCGTCTCGAAAGTCTGAAGGAGTACGTCCAGTTCGTCCGACAACTTTGGTTCTTTGAGCTCATTAAGGAGGATCCCAGACGAGTACGAGACCTCATCTAGCAAATCAAGATATTTAGCGCGCGCAACCGGAGCCGCATCAGGCTTCGCGAGCAACGATGCTTCATCCAGCGCGCTGATCAGTGGTCGAATTAGTTCCAAGGCGGAATAATGCAGGTCGTTCTCATTTCCTTGTTCGGACCGCACAGTCTCCAAGTGTTCCACCAGTGCCTGCTTTAAAGCGGTTACGCTCAGCCTCTCCCAGACCTTGCAGAAAAATCCATGATCCAGAACAGGTTCCAAGGCGGCGGCTGCGCGAGTGGCGCACTCCTTAACTGCATTCATGTCCGGTTCGTCGGAATCGAGCAATTCGCAGCACACATTCATGTCATCCGCGATCTTCTTTGGTATGTTTGATCTGTGCTGGATCAATGAATTCAGTTTCTTGAATGCGTCCTTCATCCTTGGTAGTGGTATCGAGCCGGATGCAACATTGTTCAAATACACCAAAATCGTGCTGGCATCGTCAGGGGAAAGCTTCATTCCAGCCTTGCCTGGCCCCATGAACTCCTCGTAGGAGAGACCATCACAAACGTATTCAATGAACGTCTTATAGCCGTAGGGACAAATGGAATTATCCCCACACCATGGATCTCTCAAACTACTTATTCCCATTTTAATTCTTTCGATAAAGTCATGGGCGGCTTGTTCGGCGAACACATCCAAATCCTTAACGACCCTGTTGAGCTTCGTTCTTCGGATCACGGACGTCATATGGCGCCTGATTCTCCGGCGAAGTGTGCCAAGCTCGATAGCAAAACCCAAGTTCAGGCTCAAGAGAGTCTCATAGTATTCTATACCATCGCAGATGATTTTTTGAGCTTCTTTAAGAAGCTCCTCCACAAGATCACCAATCGTGTTCCTGACAGCATTAAACCCGGGTTTCGACTGGGTGGAAACCTCAGCAAAACGTTGTGCAATCGAACCAAACGACATTGGCTCTGAGTCCTTATCAAATAGCTGGTAGGCGTGGACTTCTTCATCGGAGATATCGGCAGCAACCTTGAGCAACCAATCGGCCCGCTTCAATGCATCGCGATAGGTATTGTCGAAACTTCGGACCGAAAGCTGGCGATCCGAATCACGCATATTCGGCAACTCAGGCTGCAGCAGTTGGAGAGCAAGATGGGCGAGAGTCTCAGGTTGAAACTGGCGAGACGCGGTGCAGGGGGCCGGCGAGGATTCCGTCTCGGTGGGTGAGTTGGATCTCTCCGGGTTGTCCGCCATTTTCTCAGACTTCTTCTTTTTCGACAGCTTGGCGCTGACCTTATTGGGATCCTTGGGCAAAGGCGCTGCGGCTCCAGACGATTCTTCATTTTTCGGTTCCTGAGGCATGTTATTGAATTTGTGTCTACCCAAAAAGCATGAAGTTTATGGGATTCGGGTCAATCAGAGAGTGCGGAATTATTTCTGGCGCGGCGGGCGCGATTGCGCATAGGCGCGTGAGTATCACTCAGCATCAGGACACCGGGCTTTGACCGGCCGTGCCAGAGACGCTCCATCAGGCGCATGCAAGACATGAAGGCTGGCACGGCATCGACGACAAAGGCGAGTATCTCCTTGTTGCCAAGGCATGCAGGTGAGGAAGCAAGGCGGGCGAGGCTGACCGCCAAGGAATTGTTCTCGGGTGTGCCGTCTCGTTAGAAAGCCGATGGGTGGGTTGGGTTGGGGCTTCTTGCCGTTAAAGGGGACGGATCTACGGGCTACGCGGTCGGCATTTCCTGCTGCAGATGGCCCACGCGTGCTCATGATTTTCTGTTCTCCGGCAACTTTGACGGGCCAAATTTCAGGGTCAACACGGAAAAAATGGATGTTTTTGTGGGGCTTCTGAATTATTTTCTAACAATCTAAAATAGGTCAGAAATCGGGTGAATTTCAGTGACTGCGGCGCGGTCAGCCAGCGGTCAGTCGATTGGCATTCCCCCTGTCTTTACGTTCAAATAGTGTTCATGGCCTGCCTCGATCCCTGTTTATAGCGTTCAAACGAGGGCCGGCACCAACAAGTGCGGGCGGCAGGCAAAACACCCCATTCTGGCCACCAATTAACGTGTTAGGGAGGCACGGTCAGTAGCAGGTCTGCAGCAGCGGAAAATGGGTGTAGTTGCGTTCAAGCCGTCTTCAGGGACCACCACAATCTCTTGATGCTGCGTTCAATGAGTTGCCAATTAAACGATTCGTAACACGTTGGTATGCAACATGTTGTAAAAATATAAGTGCTTGCTTCAGATCGACCATGTGCAAGTTTCTTCTCCGTGTCTCCGCATCGCCATGATCTCCGCCAGCCCTCGCCGTTCAACTGCGTGGAGCCGGTCGTTTGCGTGCTGCCTGTCCTGGCCACGGCGGCGCAAATTGCAAAACCGCTTGGCCTAACAAGTCGTTGCATCACGGCGTGGGCAAAGTCTAACAAAATACCTGTAGCCCTCCGACAAGGTCGCGTATTGCGCTTCTACCCCCCAGCCGTCGCCGCGGCCCTGGGTTTGACCCCGCGCGAGTTAGGCGCTGCGCCCTCTGCCCCGCCGCCTGTCTCGGACTACGTTCACGGATCTTTCCCCGCCACCCCCGAAACCCCAACCCCAAAACAATATGAATACCAACACTGAAGAAACTCCGACCGTTTCCCCTGAGGAAATCCCAATCACTCCGCACTTGCAGCCGCCAAATGAGGTGCCCGCTTTCGATCTCGATGCTATCTCTCTGCCCCAAAACTTTGCGGGTCTGGCGGAAGTCACGAGCAATGCCGTTGCAATCCCCATTCACAAGCCGGTTAAGCAAATCTGGTTCTCCCCCCACGCTCATCAGAAGGCTTGGAAGGCTTTCTTGATCTTCCGGGACGAAACGGACCACGATAAAAATTATGTTATTGCCCCCTCGTTGAAGGACTCGCTGGAGGGGGAATGGACGGCGAAGATTCTGGTCCCCTGTATTACGCGCCAAGGGTCGGTCTTCTTTTGGCCTGTCAAACTTCCCGATGTCGCCGGCAAGCTGGATCCGTGGAACCGCTCCGCATTGGAGATCGCCACGTCCAACGGAGGTCAGTGGATTCGTCTGAAGTCCAACCCGGAGACCAGCGCGTACGAGGTCGTGAAGCCGGTCAGTCCTCTGCCACCACCCGAATGGCCCACTGATCTCAATGTGATCTACCAGAAGGCAGTTGCGGCTGTTCTCATCAACAATCTCAACCACCCGCTGGCCAAGCGCCTGCGTGGCGATATCTAATGGGCCTCCGAAGCTTCAACGAGATCTGGGCAGTGGACTTCGAGTTCACCGCGCCCGATGGGCACCGGCCCGTGCCGATCTGCATGGTGGCCATTGAACTTCTCACAGGGCGCATGCTGCGCCTCAATGAGGAGCAGCTACACCAATGCCGCAAGGCCCCGTTTGATACCGGGTACGATTCGCTGTTCATCGCCTATTACGCCTCGGCCGAGTTCGGTTGTTTCCTTGCGCTGGGCTGGCCGCTGCCGGTGAACGTCATTGATCTCTATGGCGAGTTTCGCAACCTGACCAACGGCCTCACGCCGCCCTATGGCGATGGCCTGTTGGGTGCCTTGTTATTTTTTGGCCTCACGCCGGGCAACGCAGCTGAGAAGGCTGACATGCGTGCCCTTGCTATCCGTGGTGGCCCGTACACCGGCGACGAGATATCTGGGCTCATTGAGTACTGCGGGCACGACGTCGAGGCGCTGGCGATGCTGTGGCCGGTCATGGAGCCACGGCTTGATGGCAGATCCCTGCTCCGCGGTCGCTACATGAAGGCGGCGGCACTCATGGAGTGGAATGGCATCCCCATCGACACATCCATGCTGACCCGTTTGGATGCGCACTGGGATGGGCTCAAGGACCATCTGGTCTGCCGGATCGATCCGGTCGGCGAGATATGGCAAGCTGGCAAGTTCAGCGAGGCCCGGTTTGCAGAATGGCTTATGCTGCGCGGCATCCCATGGCCATCCTTGCCCTCGGGCAGGTTGCAACTCGATAAGGACACCTGGTCAGACATGGGCAAGTGCCATCCTCTGGTCCGGCCACTGGCAGAGCTACGGGCCACGTTGTCAAAGCTGAGGTTGACCGATCTCGCCGTTGGTCCTGATGGACGCAATCGCGCCATGCTGTCAGCGTTCCGCAGCAAGACCGGGCGCAACCAGCCATCCACCTCAAGGTTCATCTTTGGCAGCGCCTCTTGGATCAGGTCATTGATCCGCCCGGCAGCCGGTTATGCACTGGCTTACATCGATTGGTGCCAGCAGGAATTTGGCATTGGCGCCGTGCTCTCGGGGGACAGTGCGATGCTGGCGGCGTACACGTCCTCGGACCCCTATCTGGCTTTCGCCAAGATGGCCGGTGCTGTACCGCAAGACGCCACCAAGGCCAGCCACCCTGACGCTCGCTGCCTGTTCAAAATGGTCGTGCTCGGCGTTGGCTACTCCATGACCGAGCACGGCCTCGCTCCAAAGCTCAACATGCCGCTGGCTTATGCCAAGGAGCTGCTCGAAATGCACCGGCGTTGTTTCCCCGGCTTCTGGCAGTGGAGCCAAGGTGCGTCCGACTTTGGCCAGTTGCATGGCCGCCTCCATACCCGCTTTGGTTGGTTGCTGCACGTCACCGCCACCACCAAGGACCGGACCTTGCGCAATTTCCCATGCCAGGCAAACGGTGCAGAGATGATGCGCTTGGCGGCCATCTACGCCATGGAAGCAGGCATTAAGGTTTGCGCCCCGGTACATGACGCGTTTCTGATCGAGGCCCCGGTTGACACAATCGAGCATGAGGTGGTGCGCATGCAGGCGTGTATGGCACGAGCCAGCGCCGACGTCCTTGAGGGCTTCCAGCTTAACACGGAGGTGGATGTCATACGCCACCCCGATCGATTTGGTGGCGGCGCAAATCGCATGTGGCAACTCGCCACCAAGTTCGTGACCGACCCCTCCCCGCACGGGCAGCCCACCCCTTCCCTCGCCGTAACCCCCGCCTAATCAATTATATATATCTATTATATTTTATGTCTATTACAGGTACTAGGACTTCATCTGAAACACCCCGTGACTTTGACCTTGGTGATGCTTGGCTACCCTCAGCATCCTTGAAACCATTGTCGAAGCCCTTGGCTTACCTACGTGGTCCAATCCCATGGGCATGGCTTCGGCAGGCCATACCGTTGGGAGGTAGTGCACTGGCTACGGCGCTGGCCATTTGGCATCTCCGGGCACTCAACAAGAGCCTGACGTTCAAGGCCAGCCTTGGCCAACTTCGCAAGTGGACGGGACTGACCGAGAAGTCCACCAGAACCGGCCTGCACAAGCTGGAGGTGGCAGGGCTTGTCACTGTGGAGCGACCCGATGGACAAAGCCCGACCCTCACCCTCGTCGCGCATTCGCCGAAACGCGAGGCAACCGAGCCACCGATCGATTCTGTCCGCCCGTCTCCGGCATGCAAACCCCGCATGCGTTCAGCACCTTCCCCGGGGGGTCGGACCAAGTCCGTCAACAATCGCGGGCACTCACGGAAGCAACCGTCATAAGCCATGAAAACTTCACGCCCCCAGCAACGCCCTGACTGCCCTGATCCAGATCTACCGGGCGTCACCTTCGGGGGTGCCTGTCCCGCGCCATCAGCGGCGCATCACTGTAACGATCACGCGGCTTGGTGGATCAGGACATCGGCCACGCAGGCCCTCAACGCGGCCGGGCTGCCTGCGGGATTCCGGCACCAGCTCATGCATGGTGGCAAGGTTATCAACGCCGGGACCGGCGCCGATGCCTGCCGGACGCTCTGCGCGCAAGCCGACTACGCCAACAACTTATTGGCGGAGCGCACATCTCTCCAACAGCCAGACCAACATTTCCAGACGGAACAGGTGGTTCACATGACTCGCCCGTGCCTGAACGAACCCTCTCCGGCTCTGCCGCCCCAATGATGAGGAAGCTCTGCCGCTGAACCCAAACCAAAAAATACGAGACCGTGAAAAACATCACCCACTCAGACCACGATGTCATCGCTGACGTCACCGCCGCCGATCAATACATAACCGCTGCCGAAGCCCTCAAGCTCCGTGGTGGCAAATACCCCACGCCTCCTGCATTTTACAGGGCGATCCAGAAGGGGTTAATCAGGAAGAAGCCCGACAGTGCCGAGCATGATAAGTTCATGGTGTCGAGGACTGACGCCTTGGAATACTTCAGGACGTGCAAGAAACCCGGCAAGCCCAACACCAAGAAGGCCGCCGCCAAACCCGGTAAGAAGGCCGTTGCCAAACCTGGCACGAAAGCTAGCCGCAAGGCCGATCCGTCAACGTCTCCGCAGTCAGCTCCTCCGCCCACAGGGCCAACACCGGAACCACCGGCGGCAGCCTTGCCCGATCCTACGGGGGTTGCCGGGGAAGTCGTCGTAAAACAACGCCGCCCCACATCCAAGGCCGTCATGGCTGAGGCCGTCACGCCTGAGCCCATCATGGCTGAGCCCGTTACATCCGAGACCGTCACGGTCGAAGTTGTCGCCGACACGCCGGACTCGGTCCCGGACGATGTCGCGCAGGAGATTGACAACGCCAGGGATGCCCTCGCCGGCCTGAGCGAAATGTCGGATGACGATCGTCTCGCTGGCATCAAGTCCTATGGGGTTCGTGCCCGTGATATAGCTGGGCAAGCAGTAAACACGGGTTCCCGTGCCCTGGTGTGCGCCTGGGCCTGCGGGACGATGCTCAACGTCGTCAAGTCCCGGACCGGGCACGGAGCGTTTGGGCGGTGGCTGGACGAGCATTTGGCGCCCATCGGCATCTGCACCCGGACTGCCCAGCGCTATATGAAACTTGCCAACAGGGGCGGTGACGTGCGGGCCTTGTTGGAATCCGCCAGCAGTTTGCGCCAGGGTTATGTGGCCTGTGGCATCTTGCCGGAACCGGTGCGCCAGACCGGTGACGTGAAGGAGACGGATAATGACACGAACCCGGACACGAACCCGGACAAGAACCCGTCGCCACAGACCCGGGCACTCCTCAAGGGCCTCTCCAAACAGCAATCCGTCATGCGCCAGCTCATCCAATCCAACGAAAGCCTCAGTGAGAGCGAGTTCACGCAGCTGGAACTGTGCATGGGCCAGCTCAATCAGTTTTTCAATCAACTCGCCGCCAACCATTCGAAATGAACGCCGCGCATCCCTATAACTCGACACAGATGATCTCCGCCCTGCATGACTCGCCGGCCACAATCGAGCGCAACCAACATCGCCTCGATGGGGCGGGTGCCGTCTAGGTAGATGGCATTGAAGTCGTAGCGCAGCAGATCGAACAGATCGTCGCGGTTCAGCTTCACCCCATACCAGCTGGTCAAATTGGCCGCCACCTTGCTGATCCCATATTCGCCGTGGTAGCGCCGGTTCTGCTCGTCGTAGACGCTCGCCTTCGGCTGATACTCGTTACGCTGCTGCCGGACCTCCTGTTCGGCCTGCTTGACCTGCTGGAGGTCCTGCTTGACCACATCCAGGTCCTGCCGGACGTCCTCGATGGCCAACAGCGCCTTGCTGGTCTCGACGGCCATCCTGGCTTGTCCACGTTCCGCCTGGTCCTTGCCGGCCAGAGCCAGCCGGCGGCCCTGCTCGGCCTCGACGAATTTGAGCGCCAGCACCAGAGGGTCCGACATGTCCGGGGGCTGTGTGAGCGACCGCGCCTCGGCGATCCGCAGCAACTCCTCCTCGCAGCGGATGAAATACCGGCGCACCGCCTTGCCCCGCTGGTTGTTCTGCAGCATCGCCAGCTCCTTGGCGATCTTCAGGGTGAGCCAGTATTCGGTGGCGTTTTGTCCTCCGCGTCCGCTGCTCTCGACTCCGCATTCTTTGCTTCCCGTTTTTGGGAAGCGAACGCTATAGTCCTTACCGTCAATGAGTTCGAACTGCTCGATGCGGTCCTTGATCCAGTTGGCGAAGAACTTGCCGACCCCCAGCACCTGGTGGAGGGTTCGGGCCCTGATAGGGAACCTGTCCTCCAGATCCCGGCTCACCGGCAGCAAGAGTTCAAAGTTCAGTTCCTCGGGCGAACCCGCAATTGCGTCACATGTGTCGTTTTTGGCCATTTGGTCTGTTTGTTGGTTTGGTTGTTGTTCTGCCTGCTGGTCAGCCGGAATTCCGGTCGACCCCTTGTTGGCGGCCGCCTCCAGGGCCACCCTTCGGGCCTCCGCCCTTTGGTCCGTCAGCTCAATCCATAGCGCATGCGCGACCGCAAACAGCGCCGGGTTGACGTGCTCCAGCGCGTCCATCGCGTCGTGCCGCAGCCGGATGTTGGGTTCCAGCAGCCAGGCATTCGCCTGCGCCAGCCCCAGATCCTCCAGCCAGGCGGCCCGACGGCCATCCGCTAGCGTCGGCGCATCGGTCACGAAGGCGGCCCGCACCACCCCATTGAGGTTGGCTACCGACACGCCGATCTTCTCCTCGACGGGCGCGCCGGCCTGCCACGCCTCCGCCATCTCGGGCGATACCGGCGCCCACTGATCGCCATTGCGGTTGGGGCCGCTGCCACCCTCCCCACCCATCGTCACCGCGTGCACCACAAACTCCGGCGCTGGGGTCACCGCGGGGGCCGTTGCCGTGATCGTCATGTCAATGTGATGCAGCGGCAGCGGGAGCTGCACGTAGATGTCGCCCGCCTTGATGGTCTGCTCCTCGGCCGGAGGTGCCAGCGCTGTTCCGGTCACCTGCTCGAACGTGAGCGCCTTGGACAGCTCCAGCGTCCCCAGATGGCCGACACAAGTTCAGCCGGAAACACGCTGATGTCGCGGACGGGTTTGGGATCGGCCGTGGCCTTGAGTGAACGCAGAGGCGACCAGCCCGCCGCAGGCGTGCAGGTCGGCGGCGAAGCCTCCTATCCCGGCGACAAGATCGTAATGTTTTGGGATTACATGTTAGGGCGAAGCCATTCCTGAGCTCAAGATCCGATCCTAACCGGAAAACATCACCGGCCCACCACCGCATGGCGCGCCGCGGAAAGATTACCAATTGCTTGCAATGGCATGGTCAGTCAGAGGTCCGACCAAAGATCCTTTGACGGATTTGCTCGATCTTGGACGCTCGTAATTTTCGCTGCTCATGGTAACGGTCATGGAGTTCTGCGGCACGGGCATCTGGCACACCTGCGGCTCTGAGTTGGGCAAGGAAGCCTCTGGAAGCCGCTGCTTCGCAGGCCGCCGTCAGCCGACCACCTTTTTCACAAAGCAGGCTTTCAGGCCGATGGCCATGTTGTCCATCTTGCAGGAGATCTCGTGATCGCCGTCCACCAAGCGGATGGGTTTTGACTTGGTGCCCACTTTGAGCACATCGGACGACCCTTTGAGTTTAAGATCTTTGATCATGGCCACGATGTCGCCATCAATCAACACATTGCCGTAGGCGTCTTTGACGATCCGCTCAGCGGCAGCCTCATCCGCGGGAGTTCCTGACTGCCACTCATGACCGCAGGTGAGGCATTCAAGATGGTCCGGGAGTTCCAGAACTTCAGTCATATCGCATATCGGGCAGGCAGGTTGGCTCATAGGGCGGCCAAGAAACGCCACGCCCCACCGAAACTCAAGCACGGACTCGGCCGGCACGGATGCCGCTCCATCGCGGCACGATCAATTGACCCCGGCAAGCCCCGCAGTCATCGCCTTGGCGCAAACCTCGCCCATACCGCCATCTTCGTTTCCACCATCCGCCACCCACCGCGTCCGGGTGGCGTTGATGAGTTCCACGGTGGCCCTTATGGCCGGATGCATTTTTTCACCATTGAGCAAACCGGCGCCGACCAGGCCGCACCCGGTTGACAGGATGGCCTGTTCCAGAGCAGCGGCCGCCTCTGTGGCGGTCATGTCGGCTGTGGGGTTGTCCTTCAGGCCCGCCGCATACAATACCGCCTCAAGGCCGCGATTGTAGCCAATGCGGAGTAGCAGCACGTCGAGCGATGTTTCCTCCAGGTAATTATCGCATAACTCCACCAAGCGGTGGTTTGGGTAGACGATTTTGCACAGGTACATGGCGTCATCCCGGCGATCAAGCACGTTGAAAAAAAGCACCTCATAGGCCTCAACGGTTTTTTCTGGCAGTCCCAGCGCGGCCGCCACCGTCTCGATGGT